>JAFQOQ010000034.1 GCA_017403085.1 Alphaproteobacteria bacterium | reverse complement strand
TTGGCAAAAAGATTAGGCACAAACAGACAAAAAGGTACAAATATGAATGTAAAAATCAGAAATGCAGTGCCAGACGATGCGGCCGCAATCCAAAAAATTATTGCAGCCGGATACCGCCGGTCTTTTGCCGGTCTGCACAGTCCAGAATACTTGGAACAGAAGATTCAGGAATACCTGAGTCCGGCCAGAATTGAAAAAATGGCAAACATAATCCGCAATGAAAATTCCGTAAATATCGTTGCAGAAAACGCGGATGGCGATGTTGTTGGCTCGGTCGGCGGTATGCGGGACGAAAACAACAACTGGGAACTGATTGCATTATATGTAGATGAAAATGTAATTGGCGACACCAAGTTTGCATTATCACTGGTTCAAGAATTTGCCAAACGCATCAAAGATGCCGGTGCAACAACATTTACAACCGGCACATTGACCGGCAGTCGTGTTTGCCGACTGTACGAATTACTGGGCGGTAAAAAGATAAAAGAATACATCAACGAGCGGCGCGACAATGTATCAGAAACAGTCTTTGAATTTGATATAAACAGATTTGCATAAAGGGAAACAGGCATGAAACTGAACTGGCGACAGAAAGATTTTGAATCGGATATAGATTTTATTCTGTTTCATCAGACAGACGATACGCCAATGTGGTGGAAGTCGGAACTATATCGGGCGCATCCGTCACTGGATTTTGACTATGCGCAATCACTGACCCAGGAAGAACGATTTGGATACCTGCGACGTGAATTGTTAAAAATCAGAAACGACAAACAAGCAGATATCGAAAAATCAATTCATATGTTTGAAAACGCATGGGGACCCGTCGCCAGTAAATTAAACGATGCGTATTCATCTGCGTTTGATATGGATTGTTCGGGAATATTAAACGATATGGTGGGGCTGGTTGGACTGAACCCGATTTGTCCGCGTGATTTATCCGATAACAGTTTTTCAGTATATTATTACTTTGACCCGAATTATGCGGTGGCAACGGCATTACACGAAATAACGCACTTTGTGTGGTTTTATGCGTGGCAACAACATTTCAAGGACGATGTGGCGGAATATAATTTCCCACACCAGAAATGGCTGTTATCGGAATTAGTGGTTGAAACAATTATACGAAATTCCGACATTGCAAAACTGACCCCACCACCGGAATATATCGCATATAATTATTTTTACAGTATGGATATAGACGGCAAACCTATTTTTGACACACTGCACGACATGTACATAAACCGCAAATCGTTCCCCGACTTTATGGAAACGGCATACGATTGGATACGTAAAAACGAACCGGAACTGCGCACCAAAATAGCCGCGGCAGAGAAATAAAAACACACATAAAGGAATAACAAATGAATCCAATTATCGGTGAAATACTTGGTTATGCATGCGGTTTTTGCACAACAATCGCATTCCTGCCCCAGACGATAAAATCAATACGCAGTCGCAATGTATCGGGGCTGTCGTTGTCCATGTATGTAATTTACTGTATTGGGCTGATATTCTGGATACTATATGGGGTATATTTGGATTCGTTCCAGATGGTATTGTTCAACGGCATTACATTACTGTTCAACAGCATTATATTGTATCTAATTATCGCAAATATGGGGCGTAAAAAATGAAACGACATTTTTACTTTTTCAGACATGGGCAGACGAATGAAAACAAGTCCGGCGCGACATATGGTAACACGCTAGAGGCATACCTGACCGATGACGGTATTGCACAGGCAAAAAAACTGGGTGAATATTTATCAGATAAAGATATTGAAGTCGTGTATTCCAGCCCCCTAAAACGCGCAATTCAGACCGCAGAAATCGCTGTAAATAATCCCGACATTGAAATCATCACAGATGACCGATTGATTGAAACAACCTTTGGATTTTGGTATGGCGATGGAGATGAAATTCAAAAAAGAATCAACGATAATTTCAATCGCATAAAATCTTGCCTGGACGAAATTATCACAAATGACAGCCATACAAATATCGCAATCGCATCACATGGTGGTGTGACACGTGCGTTGTGCTATGCGTGCGGAGAAAAGATGGGCGAAATCAAAAACTGCCAATGCTTTCATTTTGTATTAGATGATGGTAAGTGGGAATTTGTTGATTTTTTTGATACGGGTATTACAGTTCAAAATAAATCAGACAAGCCAAAATAAAAGGACACAAAATGAAATACACCAAAGGCGGAAACTTTACCACCCAGGAAATGAGTATGCTGGAAACGCTGCAAGAACTACAAGATGTGATTGATATAGCCAAGATGTTTTGTGACAACAAAAATGATACTACATACAAAAATCTGGAATTTACAGAAGACTATATCACACACCTGCGCAAGAAAATAAAAATCGCATTGGAACACGTGCCAGAAAACATACAAAAACAGGAATACCTATAACAAACCGCCCAGATGGGCGGTTATTTAATACATGTACAAACTGCTATTTGTACTTTTTTAACATCCAGTAATAACCGCCACTGATGAATATATTGCATAATATTAGTGCGATAATGGCAAAATAAACAGATGACATATCCGCAATAACACCAACAATCCAATACACAACCGCAGACAAAATGCCACCCAACAATGCAACAATTGAACCCATGGTTGCGCGTTGCTTTGGTGACAGTTCTTTCTGTAACAATGCAGACTCGGCGGTTGATGATGTTCCATACAATATATTTACACACGATTGTATAAATGGGGTGGCAACATTATTTAATATAACCGCTGTCAATTTTATAACTGTCATTCCAATTGTAGATGCAACCAATATTCTATAAAAACCAAACTTACGGAAATACGGCGCAATTGAATAACTGACCGCACCACATGTTTGTTTGACCAGTCGCGCAATATTTACAGCCCATGTGGGAATAAGGGTATTAAAATACGCCCCCTCTAAACGATGTGAAGTAAAACTGATACCACGGTTCAGCATTTGTATTGTTGCCAATATGCGCAATTTTTTGTTTTTTATAAATGCTTTTATTGCTGTTATAAAGTGCTGTAATGACGTTGGGTCATCTTGGGTATGTTTATTTGGCTCAATCAGTTGTACCGTTATCAAAATTCGCCCAACACTTATCGCCGCCGACACCCACGACAACACAGTCAATGAATAAAAATATGTAACCAATGCCGCAATCAACGCACCAAGCCCCATACCAATTTGACCAAAGGTTTTACTGCGCGCATAAAGAATATCGTATTTATCAGTTTTGCGCAATTCTTCCATCGTTTCATACATCATCGCATCATCTGTCCCAGATGCAAACGCATCCGCAACCGCCCATATTACACCACCCAAGATTAGCAGATACCTGTACCCAAATGTCCCTGCAACAGAAAACAATATAAAGGCAAGAGTTGTTATTACCGATGATAATATCATGGTTTTTCTGCGACCTATTCGGTCTGAAATGATACCGGTTGGAACCTCTGCAATACTTTGAACGATATTCGCAATAGAAAACACACCCAATGCAAATGCATACGAACCAGAAATTTGCTGAAAATAAACAATTGCCAACACAGACAACGGCCACATATCTGCCAATAAATAATACAGTTTAAACAGTAAAATATTTTTACGAATTTTCATGCACGGAATTTTATCATATTTCATAATTTTTGTCCATGTGTTGTTATTTGCCCCCAACAAAAACCGCCCAGATGGGCGGTTGTTTATTTGATAACTTTTCTTACATTGTTCAAAATCCAGAACAGCAATCCAGACATAACCAACAAGAATACCAATGTCGTGGCAATACCATAGCCGTCCATCAAGAATTTTGCCACAATCAACATTACCGCACCACATAATGTGCCGACCATGGCGCGCGTGGATAAAACCGTACCACGTTCAACAGAACGAATACTATGATGTATCAGTGTGTTATACTGCAATCTGTTCAATCTGTTAATAGATGGCACAGTTGCCATAATTGCACACGCAACATAGACCACCGCCATATTTGATGTATGTATCGCGATCAGCCCCATTATCGCCGCAATAATAACCGCAAAGATTGTTATTACAGACGCACGTATTTCGCCCAGTTTTTCACATATCTTGTACGCGTACTTGGAAAAGAATATGCCCGAGAATTGATTCACTGCAAAATACACACCGAACAAGGCAACCGGCACATGGGCGGTTTCCATAATCGGTTGCATAATCCATAACAGCACAATCGTAAATGCGCCAAACACAGACGGGAACAAAATCAAATTGCGCAGTTTAGAATTTTGCAATGTTCGGTATGTTATACCAACGGCATCTGCAATGGCGGTTTTGTTTTTGACGGTGCGTTTAACCTCTAATAATTCCGGCAGGAACAAGAACGCAAACACGCACATTACTGCAAACAGTACCTGTAACCATAATAATCCAGACGCACCAAGCGCAACAAACAAGAAACCACCCAGAATAGATGCGATAAATTCCGCAACACTTGCCCAGGTCATGATTCCGCCAAATTCTTTCAAGAATTGTTTCTGGCTTTTATTGCGTTTCATCAGGTCGTATGTATATGCCTCCATCGTGCCAGAGAATAACGCACTGCCCACCCCCAGCAAGGCCTCGCCGGCGACAATTGCCCAGAAGCCATAGGCGGCCGCAATGGTTGTAAATCCCATAATTGAACACAGCGCGCCAAAAATCATTACACGGCGGCGACTGAAACGGTCGGACAAATATCCCGATGGAATTTCAAACAAAAATGCCGCCAGTCTAAAAATACCCTGGATTAAAAAGAAATCACCAACGGTTATGCCGCGTCCTGTATAAACCAGCACAATAACAGGTACAACCGGCATAAAACAGTGAAAGAACCACCCTATACGCAAAAGGCGCAGCCCACGTTTAACAGATAATGATTTTTTGCTTTTTTTCATGTTCGGAATTTTATCATATTTCATAATTTTTGTCCATGTGTTGTTATTTGCACCCCAACAAAAAACCGCCCGATTGGGCGGTTATTATTACAGGTCTAGGCTCTTGTTTCTTATTTTCTCGGACACACGACCGATAAGATCAGACAACGGAATGTCGTTTATTTGTTGCCCATCACGTAAGCGAACTGAAATACTGTTGTTTTCAATTTCTTTGTCGCCCAACACGATAATATAAGGCACTTTCTTCTTGGCCGCATTTCGGATTTGATAAGAAATCGTATTGCCAGAGCTGTCTACATCGGCACGAATATCGTTTTCCATCAGTTTTTGTTGGATTTCAAATGCCGCCTGTTGGTGTCTGTCTGATACAGGCAATATTTGCACCTGAACCGGCGACAACCAAACGGGCAACTTGCCACCACAACGTTCCAAATACACACCAACAAAGCGTTCAATCGCCCCCAGAATTGCCCGATGCAACATAATCGGCACATGTTTTTGACCATCTTCGCCAATATATGACATACCCCATTTTTCAGGCAAATTCATATCCAGTTGGATCGTCATACATTGCCATTCTTTACCGTTTGCATCAATCGCTTTGACATCTATGGCCGGTCCATAGAATTTTGCGCCACCAACATCAATCTCATAAGGGATTTTTTTCTCTTTCAAGACCTGTTCAATGGAACGTTCTGCAAATTGCCAAACCGGCTCGTTATCAATGTATTTCTCTTTTTTGCCATCTAAATCACGGACCGAGAAATAAACCTTGAACTTGTCATAGCCAAAGATTTTATTGAACGCCAAACCGAAATCAAAGACCTTGGACAATTCTTCCATAAATTGATCTTTGCGGCAAATGATATGGGCATCATCCTGCGTGATACAACGCACACGCAATAATCCCTGCAAACCACCAGATGCCTCGTAACGATAGACGTTGCCCAGTTCGCAATATTTAATTGGTAGTTCCCGATATGAATGGACCGAGGAATTATAAATCGCAACATGGAAAGGACAACTCATCGGTTTTACATAATATGCACCTTGTTCGGACTTGTCCTTTGATGACATGTCCATAGGTGGATACATACAATCGGCAAAATGGTCTAAATGGCCGGACTTTTCCCACAATTGTTTTAACCCGACAACCGGGGAATATACATATTTATATCCGGCTTTGCGGTGCTCTTGCCGCCAGAAATCCTCTATCTCATTTCGGATAATTGCACCGTTTGGATGCCACAAAGCCAACCCAGAACCGACGTATTCACTGAACGAGAACAAATCTAAATCCCGACCAATACGGCGATGGTCGTTTTCGGAAAAACACTGTTTTCCGTTGTTATTATTTTCATTATTCATTTTTATAACCTTTTTTATTAAATTGTTAAACTATTAAAATTACTTGTATGGATTCACAGAATCCAGAAATAAGAAACAGCACCGCACCTAGGCGGTGGTGGTTGTGGCAAAGGTTGAAACCACGCACAGCAACACAGAACTTACGTTCAAGTTCTGTTCATATGCTTTGAAAAAGATTTCTTTTTTGTTTAACATACCCTATATATAGCACAAACCAGCCATGTGTCAAGTTCCTTCATGTTATTTTGAATGCGATTGCAGTGCAATGTTTTGATAATTGCTTTCGTACAATTTGCGCGCGGCATCGGATTTTAAGACCTCTAAGGCACGCGGTTTCAGTTTTAATTGTTCCGCGCATTTCACACCACGCGACCGGGCGGC
>JAFQOQ010000033.1 GCA_017403085.1 Alphaproteobacteria bacterium | reverse complement strand
TTGTAAATTCCCATACACACTTCGTGTTATGGGCCCCTTTCGCCTACGGCTCGAACCTACAGGTTCTCATCCAAGTTTGTGCAACAAAAATTAAACCGCCACATTCGTGACGGTTAAATTTCTGGCACGCCCTACAGGATTCGAACCTGTGACCTGCAGATTAGAAATCTGATGCTCTATCCAGCTGAGCTAAGGGCGCAACGCCATATATTCTATACTATTTTTTTTAAAATTCAAGCATCAACCAACAACATTCTTTTTTAATCTGCGCAAAATCCAATACATATAGAAATCTGCCATACTACAAAACAACAAAATTACTGCTAAATATACAACTATTGCCACCGCACCAATCTTTGGAAAAAACAACAATGCAACAGAAATACCCAGCATTATAATTGACATTATCAAATTCAATACATAGTGTCCAAAACGCGCACGAACCATATTTATTGCAAATACTAATGCACGCAACGCCCCAACAACAAATAATATAATGAATACATATGTTAAACTAACTATCGAACCCATTGGATACACTAAAAATAACACACCCATCAAAATATTCAACAGACCAAAAATCACATCCAACCAGCCACCGCCATATTTATGTGACACAATAAATCCCGAAACCATCCTATATAAACCTAACAACATCAAAATACACCCAAATATAAATATTATAGCAGTCAATACCCCTACTGGGCAAACCAACATAACCACCCCCGCCAGCAGAAACAAAATCGCCTCAACAATTAACATAGGGGCACTTTTATTATACAAACGATGAACTCGACTTCTTAACAACTCATCATATTGATTTGCCATTTTTATTTTAGCCGTTTTATTCATATCTTTTCTCCTATTTTTAAAACACATACCGAAACTATATCACATCATTATGATTATTAATAGTTATATTTTTTAACATAATATAAAAAAATACACCGTCATATTATGCACGGTGTATTTTTGCATACATAACACTACTACATTGCATCTGGCACACGCAATCCCATCAAATCAATCGCAGCCAGCAACGTCTTTTGTGCCATATTTACCAAATGCAGCCTAGACTGTTTGGTCGCCGCATCCACATCATCGCGCAAAATTGGGCAATGGTGATAGAATGTATTTATATCCTGGCATAAATCATATGTATAATTCGCCAACAAATCCGTTGCACGACGTGCAAATGCATTTTCGATCACACGCGTAAAATCCATTATCCGCAATAACAAATTGCGTTCTTCTGGCTGTAGTGCGTCATTGCCCGCATTCGCCACAATTCCCATTGCTGCCGCCTTTTTAACCACAGAATTCAAACGCACCGCAGTATATAAAATGTACGGTCCTGTGCGCCCTTCAAATTGGGTCACAGAATCAATGTCAAACACATAATCGGCCCTGACATCATGCATCAGGTCATTAAATTTCAACGCCGCCAATGCAATCATTTCAACAGTTTCTTCGGGCAATTCTTTGCCAGATTCTTGTGCGCGACGACGCACAGATTCTGCAACCATATCAACCATTTGATGCAGACTTGGCACATCGCCATCACGCGTTTTAAACGGTTTGCCATCCGCCCCTGTAATTGTTCCAAAACCAATATGCTGCAAGTTTGCAGAATCCATACCTGCCAATTTTGCTGCACGAAATACCTGGGTAAAATGCAAATTTTGACGACTATCCGTAAAATAAACAATATCAGTTGGATTATCGGTTGTCGTACGATAATAAATCGCTGCCAAGTCCGCCGCCGCATATGTTTGGGCACCGGTACTAGAACGCCACAACACAGGCGGCATAGGTGCCGTATCATCATCTTGTTTAACCGGAATAACATCCGCACCATCATCATGAACAATCAGATTTTTTGCGTCTAATATTTTTTGTACATCTGGCACATATTCTGCGACCAAACGTTCGCCTTTGTTTTCATCAAACGGCAAGATATTTAAACGCAACAAAATATCTTTAATCTGTGCCAATGACATCGGTGCAAATTCATTGTATATCTTTAAATATTCCGGATTACCATTTTGTAAATCATCCCTTACCTTTTGCGCACGTTCCAGCCACGCTTTATCTTCTTTGGCGCGCGCAGCCGACGCAGGATACATAACGTTAATATCATCTGCATTTTTTGGCATACCGTATTCCAGTATCCACGCAATAATCAACCCCATCGGGCGGCCCCAGTCGCCCATATGATTATATGATTTTGTTTTATGCCCCAGGTAACGCGCAATACGATTAAACGTATCGCCTACAACCGTTGTACGCAAATGGCCAATATGTAAAGCTTTACCAATATTATAGCTGCCGTAATCTAAATCCAGCATCAGTTTTTTGCTATCATCACATTTATCCGCAGCAAATTTTTCTGGTGCAATTAAAAATGCATCTTTCAGTTTAATATTGATAAAACCAGGACCCGCAATAGATACACTTTCAACAAAATCCAAATCTGATAATTTGGGCAAAATCATTTCTGCAATATCACGCGGTGACTTTTTTAATAATTTCACCAGCACCATTGCAACATTCGTAGAAAAATCACCAAAATCGCGGATTTTCGGAACTTCCACCACAATATTATTTAAAACATCTGGGGTTAATGCAGCGTTAATTACGTCAATTTCCTGAATTTTTGACTTAATATTATCTGAAATAAAATTATAAATATTCATACTGGACCTCACATAGCTAACGACAATAATATCCTATATTTTTTCAATATTCAACTATGAAAACCAGCATTTTTATACATATCACAAATCTAAGTTCAGATTTTCTGGCGTCAAATTCCCCATAGCAGACAAAATTGCAAAATACGCAGATATCTGGGCGTGCCTTGCCCGCACATACGCAACCCGGGAATTTAATAATTCTTGTTCGGCATTCAAGACATCTAATACGGTCCTGCGCCCTCTTTTTTGTTCATCACGAATACCATCCAGCGCCATTGAGTTTGCCTTAACACTGGCATCTGCCGCATTTATCGCGGCATATTGTGATTGATATATATTCCATGCCATACGTAAATTTTCGACAATTACACGACGTGCATTTATTGTTTTATCGTGAATTTCCGATACCGACGCACGTGCCCGTTCCGCCCCCGCAAATGCATAGCCCTTATCATACAAAGGCATTTTTAAATAAACTCCTATTCTGCTGTCCCTGACATCATCCAAATACGGCAAATCATCTATTTTCTGCACAGAACCACGTACATCTACCGACGGCAATATTGATTTATACGAATAATATATGTTATGTTTTGCAGCATCTTCCTGGGCATTCAAAGCCTGCAACCACGGATGATTTCTTAGCGCCACATCTTCTGCAGAAATAATCGACTGTGGGAACAATTTTTCAACCGGCGTCAGATTGATTTCCACAAAATCACAATTAACATCACCATAAATACGACGAAATGTTTCCAGCGCATTTTCATATTTTGCCTGGGCATCTGTCACATAATAATTTGCCATTTCTAAACGCGCTGCGGCCTGCGACACATCTGTATTTGTCAGTTTTCCGACCCGCTGACCATCATAAACAAATTCATAATACTGTCGCAATACACGCTGATTATTTTCATTTAATTCCAACACCTGTTTTGCATTCAAGACTTCTATATATGCATTTATTGCATCCATAAACACATCTTGCTGTGTTGCATATAATTGCGCCTGCTGTGCAATCAACAATCCCTTTGCCCCTTTGTATTGTGCAAAATTCGCCCCGCCTTGAAATAAATTTTGCTGAAATTCAACGCCATATTGCAGCGGTGAATAATCAAACGTCTCGTCAATAATTTTAGTACGCGCAGCACCTGCATTACCGCTAAGTCCCACATATGGTTGAAATTCAGTTGCCGATACCTTAACATCTGCCGCTGCCACATCAACCGCACTGCGCCCCGCTTGTATAACTGGGTTTGTATCATACACATACTGCAATGCCGCATACATATCTGCCCACGCATCAGATTCATAAAACAAAACCAATAACAACAATATTTTTCTCATTGCTAGCCTCCCCTTATAACTCACAATGTCATCTTCCATCGACGCAGTGCAAAAAACCATATCACCACCCCAGACGCCAACATCATTCCCGCATGACGCATGAAATACAGCCAATCTGGACCTTTTAGCATAATATTTCGAACCAAAAACGAATAATGACTTAATGGATTTATATAACTTATCAGCCGCAAAACAATGGGCATGTTTTCCGTTGATATAATTGCCCCAGATAACATCAGTGCTAAAAACGCTACAATTATCAATCCCAACATTGCCTGTTGTTGTGTATTTGTATATGTTGCCAACCACACACCAATTCCACAGGCCGGCACACAAAAAATCAAAAAAGATAACAAGAACATAACACCAGAACCAACAAACGGCACACTAAATGCCATCATACCCACAACTACAATTGACAGCATGACAACAAAAGACACCAATACATACGGAATAACTTTGCCCAAAATAATATCATACTTCGAAATTGGCGCAGATATTAACATTTCCATTGTCCCCATTTCTTTTTCTTTGGTAATCGATATAGAAATTAAAATTAACAACGCTAAAAACACCAAAATAGATACCATAGACGGCACCATAAAAAACTTAGTATTCAATTGTGGATTAAATAAAACCCTGACGTTAAAATTAATTGGACTATTAAAATCTGCATGCGTTGCCACCGCCACAGTTTTTCCAATAATTCCCCGCAAATAGGCTTCAATACTATGCGCCTTTAGTATATTCATCGAATCGATTAATATTTGAATTTCCGCGTCACCACGCGCCAAAGATCGTGTCAGTCCGCCATCCGGCACAACTATTGCAACGTCTGCCGCCCCGGCCTGCACTGCCTGCGCGGGTTCATTATATAATGTTTGCGCTGGCACAAAGAATCCAGATCCAATCGCATTACGATAAATATCTGTTGCAACAGTATCATTAGGACTGTTTTTCATTATCAATCTTAAATTATCTGCCTGAAATGTAATCGCACCCGACAGCACAATCATCTGAACCACGGGCATAATTAAAACAGCAATCATCAATATTGGATCACGCAGCAACCCAATAATTTCTTTTTTAAAAAATCCCCACAACACTTTCATTCCAGTGACCTTTTAAATCTAAAAACACTAACCCCAAACACTATTACCGCCTGCAGCGCCAATATCGCATACAGCCACCATATATCGACAAATGCACTGCCCTTCAAAAACTGATCCCGGGTTATATCCATATAAAACCGCGCAGGAAACACAGAAGACGCAATACGATATCCGCGACTCATATATTCAATTGGAAAAACAAATCCAGACAAAATAACCGTTGGCAACAACCCAACTATGGCCGCATATTGAACAGCAACATCTTGTTTTTTTGTAGAAACAGATATCATCAATCCTATCGCCAAATACCCCAATACAAATAACCACGTCCCAAAAATCAATTGCCAATAACTGCCAATAAATGGCACTTTAAAAACCAATCGTGCCACAACGAACACCAATAAAAAGCCAATAAAACTAAGTATCGCATACGGTGTAATTTTACCTACGATAATATCCAATCGCGTTGCCGGCGTAGAAAGCAACATTTCCATAGAACCACGTTCCCACTCGCGACAAATTGTCAATGTCGTCAGCATAATCGCCACCAGTGCAATTATCACCGCCGACAAGCCCGGCACCGCAAACCATCTAGAATTTAATTCAGGATTAAATAAATATCTAATTTTATATTCCGGATTTTTTACAGCAAAATTTTTCGGCATATCCTGTATTTTAAAATACGCATCTTGGTTAATCGCCACCAAGTAATTCGACACAGACGATATTGATGAACTTTCCGTACCATCAACCATTATTTGTATATTTCCACCATCGCCAGACAACGTATCTTTTTCAAAATTAGGCGGCACAACCAATACTGCACGCGCACGGCCTGCAACAACATCATCAAATCCTACATCCGCATTTGCAACATCATATGGTTTGAAATAATTAGAACTGCCAAATGTTTCTATCAATTTGCGCGACGCCATTGTTTTATCATTATCAACATACGCCAAATCAATATGTTTAATATTAAATTCAATAGAACTGCCTAAAATCAAAACAATCAGTAATGGCAACATCAGTGCCATCATCAATGTAAATGGGTCGCGCAGAATATGTTTAAACTCCTTGGACAAAATTGCACGCGCACGGCGCCATGAAAAAATACTCATTGTTTTTGCCCCTCAACCAATCTAATAAAAACATCTTCCAATGACGGCGGAATCTGTTCTATATGCCAATCGCGTTTCAGATTACGCAAATGTGGCGCAACCCGCACACCATCTTTAAATCGCAAATGGAAACCCGCACCATATGGTTGCCACATATCAACAAAATCCGCATCTGGCACAGACGCGTTTTTATGCCGTGGTCGCAACCTATATAAACTGTCACCAAATGTTTTATGTTTCAGCGCACTCGGACTATCAATTGCAATCAATTCTCCGGCCCGCATCAGTGCAATCCGATTACAATTTTCAGCCTCGTCCATATAATGCGTGGTAACAAAAATTGTCTTACCCGACTGCGACAATTCTTTTATCAATCGCCAAAATCGCACACGTGCCATTGGCGCGACACCGGCGGTCGGCTCGTCCAAGAATATAATTTTTGGGTTGTGCAATAATGCCACCCCCAGCGCAACCTCTTGCTTAATCCCACCGGGCAAATCCCGAACAATTTGTTTTAAATTCCTGTCAAAACCAATAAAATCTAATAATTTTTTACGTTGCGCCCGATATTCATTATCATCCAGCATATGCAACGCTGCCGCAAAATCAAAGTTTTCACCAACCGACAAATCGTTATATAATGTAAATCTTTGCGACATATACCCAACACGCCATTTAATATCATTTTCACGTCCCGGGACAAAGGTTATACCATCGATAACAACACTGCCGCTGCTTGCCGGCAGTAATCCACACAACACACGTATAGTTGTGGTTTTCCCAGCCCCATTTGCCCCCAAAAAGCCAAAGATTTGCCCGTGCGACACATCAAATGACACATTGCGAACCGCATAAAAATTACCAAACCGAACAGACATATTTTTAACACGAACGATTGATTTATTCATCTAAAGCCTCCGCCCGTTTTAAAAACAATTCGTCAAAATTATGACTATTATATTTATCTAACAATTCTTCTGGGGCGCCAACCGCCAAGACCCGTCCGCGTTCCATCATAACAACGCGGTTACAGCGTTCTGCCTCATCCATATATGCAGTTGTTATCAAGACCAAAATCCCCTGATTACGCGCACCATGCAACAGGTCCCAAAATTCACGCCTGCTGATTGGATCGACACCATTGGTGGGTTCATCTAATAACATTATCTGTGGCGATCGCAGCAACGCACAAATTAGTCCCAATTTTTTATACATCCCACCCGACAATTTTCCCGCAGGTCTATCTGCAAATTCATCCAGACGCGCCAAATGCAACAACTCGCGTTTTTTATGTTCAAAATCCGCATCACTCAGTCCATACAATTTTCTAAAAAAATCCAAATGTTCCGCAACAGACAAATCAGAATACAAACTTTGACTTTGTGGCATATATGCAATATTTTCTTGTATTTGTGTATATCTGACATCACGACCACTTTTGCGATAAACAATCCGCCCCGTATTTGCCCGCAATAAATCCAACATAATTCTGAATAATGTCGTCTTGCCTGCCCCCGCAGGCCCGATTACACCATACAGATTCCCATTTTCAAAGCGCATTGACACATCGTCCAAGGCTAAAACATCTTTGAACTGCTTTGATATATTTTCAACATAGATTTCCAAACTATTCATCTGCCAATAATGTGCTTTCGATTGTCATACCTGACTTTAATATCAAATCTGGATTTTCAAACTGCACCTTTATTCCATATACCAATCGCGTTCGTTCATCACGCGTTTGCACATTCTTTGGGGTAAATTCTGCTTGTTCGCTAATTTTAATGATACGCCCAGAAAATTTCATATTATTTGCCTCGGGTAAAAAACCAATTACATTTTGCCCCACCTTTAACTGATACAGCATACTATATGGCACATAAAAGTACGCCCATATATCATACGGATTCGCCATCGATATCAGCAGCGTCCCAGGCGCAACAACTTCGCCTATTTCACGAAAACGCGTCACAATCATCCCATCTATTGGCGCCACAATCTGACACCAACTTAATTTTAAATCATTATCTTGTTTATTTCGCAGCAACACATCATATTCTGCCTGTGACAAATGTCCCCGCTCTAACAATTGCACCGCCCGTCCATAGTCACTATCAATTTGTCGCGCCCAAATTTTATATGCATCACATGACAAATTCATCAATTTTTGTCCCGCAACAACATTATCGCCTTCTGCGACAAGAATATCAGACACATCTGATGCGACACGCGCAGAAATCATAACTTTTGTTGTTTCTAATGTCCCCGCATATACAAACGGCCGCCGCGCAATAAAATAATTTACAATAACAATTACCACAACCGCGATTACAGCCCCAACAACAGATATAAAAAAGACTTTTTTCCATTTGGCATTCATACCATAAATTATGCCAGAAAACATCTCACTTTTCGTCGGGTATGAATTCTTAGTTTTAAATTTATAAATATTCACACCTAAAAAACTATTGCGCAAATATTCCAAATGTAGTACCTATTAAATTCAGGAAAGGATATCCCCACAGAAAAAGAAGGCGCTCATGTTTATCAAAAAAGCTATAATCTTAGCATTATTTGCATTATTTTCTAACGAATCGTTTGCTGCGACACCTATTGTTCGTGCCAGCGCGATTCAAGCAGGCCCCGCCAAATCGGTCACATCATCTATTTCAAATCGCGCACCAATCCAGGGGGTAACATCAGGCAGCCTTAACAAATTACATTCAAATCGCGTTCAAGTCAGCACAACGCCCAGCACAACGCCTTCTACCGGCATATCTGATAAGGCACTGGACACCTTATACGAAGAAGTGCAGAAAGTGCAAGATAGCTTCGAAGAAGAAATTCGATACACACGCCAACAAATTATGGATTTAAAAGAAGAAATTGCGGAAAAAGATGAAAAAATTGCCGATCTTGAAAAATCCCTAAAAGAATACGAAGAGATTAAGGAAACCGTCAAAGAAATTCCTAATATGTATTATTCTAAACGGGAATTAGAGGCTAAAAATTTCGCAACCAAGGGTGACCTTGAAAAGGTTGAATTTGACAGAAGCGCCGTCGTAAGCCTTATTGACAATCGACTGGCCACCAAGAAAGTTGTCAGCGAAGAATCATTGCCAAAACTGGACGCGTTTGTTCAGGTAAAAAATACAATTGCCGCAATTCCAAAAACATACGCCACCGCACAATACGTAGATGCAGCTGTAAATAAAGAAACAACGGCCCGCGAAACAGGATTAACGGGCCTGCGTGACACATTGACCCAGAAAATTGATGCAGAATCCACCGCACGTGCAAACGCACTTACCGCCGAAGCAGCACAGCGTACCACCGAAATCAGCAATTTGGGCAATAAATACGCAACCATCCAAAATGTTGATACCAAGATAAATGAAATAAACAACAATATCGCCGATGATTTGTTAAAAAATGACAATTTCAAAACCCAGGTATTGGCTGGCCTCAGCGACGATATAAAAACATTGCCCAACGCCGTTAATAACCTGACCAACAAAGTAAATATTATCGAAGGCACATTTGCCACGACCGAAGATTTAAATAACTATGTAAAAACAACTGACCTGGGCAGCCAGGTCGCCGAACTTGATGAGTTTGAACAGGTTCAACAAACAGTCGCAGCAATCCCAAATATATACGCAAAAACATCTGACGTAACTGCCGCCATCAGCAACGAAGCCACCGCACGTGCAAACGCACTTGGTGCAGAAACCGCGGCACGCGACACGCAACTGGCCAATCTGCGCGATACATTGACCCAGAAAATTGACGATGAAACCGCGGCACGTAAAACGGCACTGATTGCAGAAACATCTGCTCGCGAAACAGGATTGACTGGGCTACATACCACACTATCTCAGAAAATTGACGATGAAACCGCGGCACGCGCTAATGAAATAAACCGACTGAGTAGTACATACGCAACCATAGATAATGTCAATAATAAATTTAGTAACATCAGTGACACAATCGCATCAGATTTATTGAAAAATGATGAATTCAAAGGACAAGTTTTGGCGGATTTAAGTGACGATATTAAAAACCTGCCGACCACTGTCACCAACTTACAAAACAGACTGGATGAATTTGACGGTAAATTCGTAAAAATCATTGATTTTGACGGCAAATTTGACACACGCTTTGACGGAATATTTGCTGATAAAATCCAAAATAATGACTGGCTGAAAAAAATACGTGACGACGTTGATGATATTGACGGCAAATTTGTAAAAATCATTGATTTTGACGGCAAATTTGACACGCGCTTTGACGGAATATTTGCTGATAAAATCCAAAATAACGACTGGCTGAAAAAAATACGTGACGACGTTGATGATATTGACGGTAAATTTGTAAAAATCATTGATTTTGATGGCAAATTTGACACACGCTTTGACGGAATATTTGCTGATAAAATTCAAAATAACGACTGGCTAAAAAAAATACGTGACGACGTTGATGGTTTCGATAGTAAATTTGTAAAAATCGACGGCTTTAACAATAGATTTGATGGCAGATTCGACGAAAAAGTAAAAGTATTTGACGACACATTCGTAAAAGTTACCGATTTTGACAGCAAAATCAAAGACAATGACTGGCTAAAAACATTACGTGGCGATGTTGATAATTTTGACAGCGCATTTGCCAGAAAAGACGATTTACCAACATTGTTAGACGACACATTTATACGCCCTGCCGTATTGACCGAATATGTCAAAAATACAGATTTGAACACCAAAGTCGCAGCTCTGGAATCATTTGCCAACCTGCGTAACAGATTAGATGGATTTGAAACAACATTCGCTAAAAAAGACGAACTTGACACACTACTTGACGGCAAATTCGCCAGACCTGCTGTTCTTGCAAACTACCTAAAGACCGCAGATTTGGGCGATGAAATCGTTAAGATAGATACATTCACAACTATAAACAACAGATTGGATGGATTTGATAACAAATTTACAAACATTGGTGATACTGTCGCGGCAGAACTGCTGAAAAATGATGAATTCAAAGGACAAGTCTTGGCAGATTTAAGTGACGACATTAAAAACCTGCCAACCACTGTCACAAATTTACAAGACAGAATCAACGGCTTTGAAACAACATTTGCAAAAACCGCAGATTTGGATACATTGCTAAACGACAAATTTGTCCGCCCTGCACTGCTTGACGGCTATGTAAAGACAGCAGATTTGGGCACCCAAGTTGCATCATTGGGCACAATCAAAGATATCCAAACCACAATCAACGGATTTGATACAACATATGTGAAATCTGCAGATTTAGCCAACAGTGTTGAAAACTTGGAATCATTTGCCAACATCCGCAACAGACTGGATGGATTTGAACGCGATTTCACAAGAACGTCTGATTTAGACACCTTGTTGGCCGATAAATACGCAACACCAGCCATGTTAAATGGGTACCTAAAGACTGCGGATTTAGGCACCAAGGTTGCAACATTGGATACAATCACCACAATACAAAGCGACATCGCCGGCCTGGACAGCAAGTTTGCGAAACAAGCTGATATCGACACTGCAATTGCGGGCCTGGATACAACGTTCGTAAAACCTGCGGTATTGAACGATTACACCAAGACAGCAGACCTGACCAGTATATTAGGCACAACCTTTGCAAAACCGGCCGACATCAACAGTGCAATTGCGGGCCTGGACAGCAAGTTTGCGAAACAAGCTGATATCGACACTGCAATTGCCGGGTTGGATAGCGTATATCTGAAACCAGAATCCTTGGACGCGGCACTGGCTGAAACGCCAACGGTTGTGGCCTTGAACAACAGATTCAACGGATTGGGCAACACATACTTAACACAAGATGCCCTGACACCATACCTAAAGACTGCAGATTTAGGTGACAAGGTTTCAGGCTTAGAAATTATCACAGGTCTGGATACCAAGTTCATAAAGGCTGACGCCTTGACACCATACTTAAAGACTGCGGATTTAGGCACCAAGGTTGCAACATTGGATACAATCACCACAATGCAAAGCGACATCGCCGGCCTGGACAGCAAGTTTGCGAAACAAGCTGATATCGACACTGCAATTGCGGGCCTGGATACAACGTTCGTAAAACCTGCGGTATTGAACGATTACACCAAGACAGCAGACCTGACCAGTGTATTAGGCACAACCTTTGCGAAACCGGCTGATATCGACACCGCAATTGCGGGCCTGGATACAACGTTCGTAAAACCTGCGGATTTGACCAACTACGCAACAACAGAGGGCTTAAACTCTGCAATTGCTGGATTAGGCACGACGTATGCGAAACAAGCCGATGTGACAACTTTGTTGAACGCTTATACACCAACATCTGAATTGGTTACAACATTAGAAGACACATTCCCAAGACGCACTGAAATTGGTAGTTTTGTATCGAACGAACTAAGCAATTACACACCAACTGCCAATTTAAATACTGTAGTTTCGGTATTACCATCTATAACTAATCTGCAGACACAGGTTAATGACATACCAAATGTGTATGCAAAATCCGAAGACGTAGCCAGTGAATTAACCGAACTGGAAAACAGTATCAACAGTGTTAATACCAACCTGGGCAGCAGAATTACAAATCTGAATACAACAGTGGGCAACCTTGGCAACGTTGTAAATTCACACACAACAACATTGTCTGACCAGGCAGATACCCTGACACTGCACGCCAATGTCCTGACCAATCACGAGGACGTTTTGGCAGATCACGAAGATGTTCTAGAAAACCACGAGTCCGCAATATCAACTGCGAACAGCAACATCACTCTTCTGAACACCAACGTGACAAAGCTGAACACAGGCGAACTTACATTAGAAACACCCAGACTGCCCGTCACGGCATTAAAGCCAACAGTCAGCCTGACACCTATTATTTCGCTTGATCCATAACAACATGGCCCCACCTAAATAGATGGGGCCATACAAATTAATACACACATAAAAAATACCGCATTAACTGCGGTATTTTTGTTTATCTCATGCCTCGGGGCGACAATGAGTAAATTTGCCAAGTGCCAAACGCAGGCAAATTGTCAGGAATGCCCCGCAGGTTTGGCGCATTCTGCGCAAAATCGAGGGAAAGATTCGAACCCGGGTAAATTTTAATTTACCGTTTGAATCCGCACGTCCTGAACAGAAAATAAAAACCGCCGCAAATGCGACGGTTTGAATTTTCTGGTCGGGGCGAAAGGGAACCGGTCATTTCTTGCAAAATCCCAGAAAACCAACCTTTTTTATGTTCTGCTTTTCCCAACCTTGTTAAAATGTCATACACTTTGTATTACACTTTCTTGTTAAAACAATTATAACCCACTTTTGTGATAATGTAAACGGGTTTTGTTAATTTTTTTGTCTTTGGGGACTTGAAATTATAAAAATCTTTATTATATATTCGCATGTGATAAAGTTACATCGAGGTTACGAACTGGGGTGTTATTCCTGAGTATTGCTAAATCGTCAACCCGACTAGACCGTTCATTTTCTGAATTTTAACAGCACTAACACTTTCCTTCGTAGAAATACAGGGGGGTCGGTGTATTATTTAACTTAAAAAAACAGGGGGTATCCCATGATTAAAACAGAAAATGAAGCTATTTCGTCACCACAAAATTCAACAACAATACAACCAGAACCAAATTTAGATAAGTATGTTTTAACACCACAAGAATACGAAATTGAAAAATCATTTCAGATTCCTGGAACACCGAATGAATTTATAATACGACCATATGGAGTATATAAGGCAAAACTTATTCAACCAAGAAAAACAAACCAAGAATGTTATTATACATTAAACAAAGTTTCTGACCCAATAAAAGTCATATCAAACACCAAAAATATTTTTGATGAAAATTGGGGGCTTTTAATAAGGTACAAAAACATGGAAAATTTAACCCAAGAAATGTTAATCCGTAGAAAAAGTTTTTCGGATTTGGTGACTTGGTATGATGACAGTTTTGTTGAATTACTTGGAAAAGGTTTTCTTATTTTGGACGAAGGCGGACTTCGTGAATATTTATATAGATGTCATCCAAATGTTTTTCAAACTGAAATAACCTGCACGGGATGGTATAAAAATTGTTTTATTTTACCAAACAAAATAATCGGTCAATGTCCAGATAATATTTATTTTAATTTTATTTTATACAGTGATTTTTCTTGCAACGGTTCATTAGACGAATGGAAAGAAAACATTGGAAAATATTGTGAAAATAATTATCGATTAAATTTCGCAATAAGTTGTGCCTTTGCAGCACCATTATTAAAGTTGTGTGGGATTGAAGGTGGTGGATTTCATTTTTATGGACAATCGTCTTGTGGTAAAACAACATTGTTAAAAGTCGCCACGTCCGTATGTGGATGTAGGGATTTTTTAAATAATTGGAGAGTAACCATCAATGGGATTGAAGGACTTGCTGAAAAACGAAATGATACACTTATGGTTTTGGATGAAATCGGCCAATCGGATAGTTATACAATTGGTGATACGGTTTATATGTTGGCAAATGGCCAAGGTAAAATCAGGGCAAACACTAGGGGCGAACCAAGAAAAAATAAAAAATGGTTAAATTTATTTTTGTCCACCGGAGAAATTGATTTATATTCACATATGAAATCTGCACGAAAAACCACAAAAGAAGGTCAAGATGTTCGGTGTTTAAGTATTCCTGCTGTATCAGAAATTGCTGATTATGGGGTTTTTGATGATATCTATGATTTTGATTCGGGGGGTAAATTTGCCGATTATCTTAATGATAAAACCCGTAATTTTTATGGGACACCATTTGTTGCTTTTTTGGAAAAATTGGTTGAACACCAATCCGAAATCGAATCTGAATTTAATAAATATTTTAACGAACAAAAAAATTATTATTCCAACGTTTTTGACGGTATAACCAATCGTGCTTTTAAACGTTTTGCTTTGGTGGGTTTTGCAGGTGAAAAGGCCACCGAATGGGGAATAACTGGTTGGGATGAAAAATTTGCCACATTGAGTATGCGATTTTTATTTGAAGATTGGAAAGACAACCCAGAACGTATGTCCGAAGACGACAAATTAAAACATCAGGTTCGTAAATTTTTTGAAACTGACCCAGGGTATAAGGTATCAGAACAAACAGGTGAATATTGTTCAACAGATAGCTTCAGGGAAGTTTTTCCTGAAATATATAAAGACCACATTATAATTGGTTTTGGCCCACGTATAGCAACCGAAAAATTGATAAAATGGGGTTGGATTATCCCTGGTAAAGACCGATACGAACAAAAAAAGAAATCTCCGAAAGACGGTTTGTATAAATGGTTTTACGTGTTTGATATTTCTAAAATGTTCAATGATGTAATTTAATTCCCACATACCCACAATTCCTGTTTCCCACATGGTATGTTGTAGTAATAATTATTTTATTCATTGTTATTAAAAATCACAGTTCTATACATCCGGGGGTGGTTTCCACCCCCGGGACTTCTACTTTATACACGGTGTTTTTGACATTTGAAAAGGACGTCATTTCAAATTCATAAAACAACCGTTTTTACCCGGGTTGAAAAAAAATGCCTTATAACGTGTGGAAGTTCGACAACGTATACGTTTTCTACTAGTTTTTGTCCCAATCGGTAAAATTCGTATATAAAACGACATTATTTTATATGTGGACTCACCTTGGTTACAGTAAAATAATTGTTGGACATCGGTGTTGTTTTTACTGGGATTTATTAAAAACGTCCTAGTTAAAATTTTAAGCACCGATAAAAGTTATCTAATCTGATTATAAATTATATTGGTCAAAGTCGTTTCATTAAATCTAGCCCTATCAGAATGTAAAAGGTGATGGTATGATAAATACAGAAAAAACTGAAATTGTTCAAAAACAAGTATCAGAATGGTTAAATGATAAGTATTTTAGTCATTATTTGGTTGTTGATTTACCATTTAACCGAAAACATTATGGATTTGAACAAGCAACGGAATATCTTAAAATTATTGTTAAAAGGTTTGAAAAAGAATTGGTTGGTCGTCATTGGAATAAAAAACCAGTTCATTTTATTGCTTTTGTTGAAAAAGGTAAATTTCATATTTATCATTGGAATCTTTTGTTGTGGGCTTTTCAATATACCGACCAAGAATTACAAACTGCCGTGGACAAAACGTTAAAATATATGAATTTGGATGATAGTGTAATGGAAATCCAACCAATTGAATACACTAGATCACGTTTGAATGATTATAACGTCAAAGAATTAGAGTCCGATAATAAATTCCACATCAATTCAGACTGTATTTTTACATCTGAAACATTGTTTTATTTATAATTTTTTATTTCTGCACATCACGCACCCATTTACCGTTTGAATCATAAACGTGGTTATGGGTGCTAAAAAATCCACCACTGGTAATAACAAAATCTGATGTATATGATACCAACGTCCCATTTACACGACAATATTCACGATTGGAACTGTCATATAAACTGACCTGATTACCACTTTGTTTTGCATACATTATCTTTTTCATTTTTTTCTACTATTGCTCCGATTCCATGAAAAATTATAATATATAAAACCATAGTCGCAAACGGGTAATTTAATAAAAAATGGGACGACTGAAAATTTACACATCGTCCCATTATATATATTATTATAATACCAAAATACCACGGTGTAAACGGGTATTTTAAAACTTATGTTCTTCTGCCCATTTTACAAAACTGTCATAATCACACACTTTGACAACCTCGGCTTCGATTTCGTCTATGATTTGTTGATAGTTTTCAGGGGTGACTTTGTTACGGTAAATTCTATCATATTTTGTGTATACGTCACCAGAACACCCACAAAATTCGTCTATTTTATAATCTGGTAACCATGGAAATTTTTGTTCTTGCTCTCTTGAACATTTAAAATAGCCGTCTGTATGTGAAAAATTAGAATTAAATATACTTCCACCTGTCGTAGTGTTTTGTGAGGTTTGTTTCATTTTAGCACGTTCTTGTTGTGTATATTTTTTTAATGCAGCAATTGCTTGTTTGTCACAATCAAACACAATTTTTTCTTGTTCACCGTCATCATATAAGTTGATTCCAAAAATGTCATTGGCAAGCCATTTGTTATAACCGTTGTCTGCTATACATCCTGCTAGCATAGAACAATAACCACTTAGATTCAGCAATGAATGTTCCGAATATGCTAAATCATAATTTTTCATTAATTCTTGATATAAATTCGTTCCTTTGTTGCACAAACTATAATTGGTATATTCATAGTCGTTTTTAAGTTCTTTATATTGGTAATATAAAAAACCAATAATACCTATAACTGCCACAGGGATTATAATTTTCCATTTTCTTTTCATTTTTTTGCTCCTTTTGTTCTATAAGTCCATTTCGTGTTTTATAACAACACCATTTTTGTCTGTTGTAAACGTATGAATAGTCTGGAATATGGCCAACAAACCACTTTTAAAAGCCTGTTCTTCAAATGTGTAATAAGAATTTTCACTATCTTGTATCACATTTATAGGTGTTCCAAAATATTCTTTAACATCTTTAATTGTAAATTTATTATCTGGTTTAACTGTAAATCTTTTAGCGATTTCTGCTTTTTGTTTTATCATAACGAAGTCAAAAACACACCATGCAATTACTGCAATCCATGCCATTGCTGAATCAAACATTAGAGCAACAATGAAAAACAAAATCACAGCTGCACCTATACCATAGATAATACAAGGTGCTATTGCCTCTGACAATTTATAATCAACTCTTTTTTTCCCTAAAGCCATTTTTTACTCCTTTTGTTTTATTGTGGACAAGTTTTGTTTGATTTGTCTTTTAAATAAGTTTCGTATTCTATTTCGGATACCTTGTAGGCGGTTTCTTTATAAGATGGCACTGAAGTAGTTCCGCCTAGTGTTGTATATTTATAACCATCCATTGGGACAAATAAATATTCGGAAGAGAACTTATGGTCAACGAATAAATTATCTTTATTTGTATATATGAATCTGCGATTTTCGCGACATGTGGCTGCACCCATATAAGCCCAATTTCCCCAATAATCGTTCATCATAGATACGGCTTCAGCTTGTTTATATTTTTCATAACAGTCGTTTTCAACAAAAACCCCTTCACTTGTTACACTAACAATTTTACCTGATATTCCCTTAAAAACGACTTCTTTGCCTAATTCTTGTTCTATTTCTTGTTTTCTGTCTTTCGCCTTTTTTTGTGCTTGTTTACAATCTGCAAGATGTTCTTGGTGGGCCTTTTCTTTGCGCTCTTGTTCTTGGGCTTTTCGCTTTTGTTCCAATTTTTCATTTTTTTCCTTATTGATGTCGATTTTCAAACTATCAAGTGCATCGCTGTATACTGGTACAGATATAGAAAAACAAAAAAAAGCAACTAAAAATTTTTTCATATTTTATACCTCTTTATAAGTCTCCGCTTTTTGCTAATGCATTTAATTTTTTCTCTACTTCATCATAACATTGTTGTTTTTCAGCATCTGTCAATTTGTGTTCTTGTTCATAACATTTCTGTGAACCGTCTGGTTGTTTATCGCACACAAAATTACCTGTTTTGATAATTTTGGAATCACACTCTTTAAGAGATGATTTGTATGCACCGTATAATTTTAACAGATTTTCATATTTGCTGATTTTTATATCATCTGGTAACCAATCATTGTAATTAAATAGACAGAGTTCGTTTCGTTTTGAATCAAAATACTCTTTTCTAAAATCAGTGCATTCTTGACTACGCTCAAAATCTAAACCACAAAAATGTTTTCCAAAATATGTGTTATCGCAGTAATCTGTATAAATACATTTTTGTAACATTGCTCTTTCTTTTGGGGTTATACTATCAATCATGTTCTTATCAAAAAACAAATTAGCCAGTTGTTTGTATTCTGGTGATAATTCGTATTGTTTGCCGTTGCGGAAATAATAGCCATAAATTTCAACAAATACAGATAAAGAAAAATCTGCATCGCTTCTAATTGTGGTTCCACATATACCGGCACTAGTATCGGCAACATAATCATATTTTTGTGTTGTAAAATTCCATTTTGTACCATTTACCTTTGTATCTAACCGCTCAAGTTCTGGTAATTCATCAAATTGGTCTATTATAGCAAAAACATTTTTTAAACTTTTTTGCGTCTTTGATTCTGTTGCTAATTTAACGACATCTATGTTATGTTGATTTGTATATATATCTTTTTGCCCATTGTTAACGCATCCGGTTACGGTCAATGCAGAGATCAATATTAAATGTTTTTTCATAAAAACTCCAGTGGTTAAAAAATTAAACCGCCCAAGAAAGAGCGGTCAGGGAGTTGGTAATCAGTGAATTAATGATTCCGTCGGCTTTCCGATTGCTCGTATTTTATAACCAACAGCTCCCCGACATAACATCAGGGATGATAACGGTGCAAAAACACCGAAACATCAAATTACGATGCTTTCGCACCGAATTCACGGGCTACCACAGCCCCGAACCCAATCTCTTGGATTCAAGACAATTATAAAATATCAAACATGAAATGTAAATACTAATTTAAGAAAAAATTCTGAATAATCAAAATTAAATTATATTCTGCGCTGGTTCGTTGGATTGTTCTTCGTTTCGAACTTCCCTTAGAACCATACAGAAACCATTAAAATTTGACACTGGATACCCCGGAACACATTTTTATGGGGATTTTATTATTGTTTATGGTTCGACAAATCTGGAATTAAATCTGAATCATTTGTTCCCATTGTTCCCACTTTTCCCGGTTCCCACATACTACTTTTTACTACATTTTACTTTTTCATTATTTCCGTCCATTTATCAAAATGTGGTTGTAAAAAGTCATATTTTAACTTATCAACCTGTTGTTTAATCTGTGGAACAGTGTGTTTTGAATAACTTTTTAACATCGTGTTTTCGCCTTCCCAACCAATAATATCGTTGATATAAGATTGGGTAACACCTGCGTTTTGTAATTTAATACTTGCATTATTACGGAATGAATGAAAATCTAATTTTTTATCTGTTGACCCTTTGATTCCAATTTCAGTTATAAATTTTAATACACCACGTCCGACAAATTTACCGTTATACGTTCCATTTTTTGTCTGACATTTTGGAAATATAAAATCAGAATCCGTCTTTTTTAATTTTTGTTTTTGTTTTTGGACAAATTGAACAAATCCCATATTTAATAATTGTTCTGGGATTGGAACGATACGTTCAGACGCTTCCGTTTTAAGTTGTTTCAACGGATGGTTTTTAATAAATTGAATACAATCAACACCGTCTTTTTGTATGATGTCACCATATTGTAATGTTATTACTGCATTTAATCTTGACCCAGTAAATAATGCAATCATACAAGCCCAAAATTGATCTGGATTGTTTTTAAAATAATCATATTTTGGGTCAAACATCTGTAATAATTGTTCGTCAGAATACGGAAAATGTGGATTCTTTTCGGATTTTGGTGTCTTGTCAAATTTTGGTAATATATTCAATAAGTTAGTTTTATAAACGTCTGGTTCAAGAACGTTTGCATGAGTGATGAGTTCTTTGATGTATCTTACGTGTTTTCGTTTTGTATCACCATTTATTTTATTATTTTTTCTTATCACATCACACAGGTCTTGAATTACATTTGGTTTATAAAAATCCGTATAATTTGATTTTATACCCATATTGATACTCTTTAAATTATTCTGCATTATATGGTACTTACGGTCTTTTTCAGGTTCTGCAACCCCATCTTTTTTTAACAAAAACACCAAAATATCGTGAATTGTATAATTTTTTGTTAATTTTGGTTGAACTGGTTGTTGATTTAATTGCTTCCCTTGGATGTCTTTAAGGATGTCCAATACCTGTGATGAAAAAAAGTTAAATTGGTTGTATATAATTTTTTCCCCAGGGGTTAATTGGTCTAATTGCACCAAATCCTTTTGTGAATTTAAATTAACCCAATGTTCTAACAACTCCAAGTTATTTTTGGGGGATACCCTACGTGCTGCAAATCCATAATTTCCACCACCAACGGTTTCATAATCGAAAACGGTCAAACCCAATAACGTATTGATTTCATTTATAAATTTTTTAGTATCAAAATTATGTATCTTTTCCGCCATTATTTTTGCCTTTTCCCGTGCTTCGTAGTAATTATATGTATGTAACGACTTACAAAAAAACCGTCTTTTACCATTTTGTCTTGGTAATTCCATTGTAAAATAAAAAATGTTATTTCGCAACTTTATGTATTTATCGGTATTACAATATGTCATACACTTTTTAATCATTGTTTTCACTCCATTATTTTTATCGTTTTTGATGAAAGTGAAAAACAAAAAGTGTTAGATTTCCCAGGGTTTCAATATTTTTGGTCGGGACCAATCTAAAAAATAAAAATCCAACAAAAGTGTTGGATTTCTAACATTTTATCTCTGGTCGGGGCGAAAGGATTCGAACCTTCGACATCTTGGTCCCAAACCAAGCACTCTACCAGACTGAGCTACACCCCGAAACGAAGTCCATTATAACAGTATTTTTTTCAAATGCAAATTTTTCTTTAAATTTTATGCTTGTCTGCCAAGGCTAAGTTTTCTATCATATAAGGCATGAGAAGGATTGTTCAATTTTTCATCGTTGTATCTGTTGTAACGACTGGTGCCCACGCGGCAACACGCGATGCGCGTCTGACAAACACAACGGGATATAATTATAACTACATGTATCCATACATGAACAATCAAATGCGAACAAATTTAAATCCCGGTGTCACAACGTCTCAATCCAGCAATTTAATCGACACTGTGGTCAAGACGACGAAAATATCACAACCACGACGCGTTGTTGCACGCAGTGCGAAAAAAACGACCACAGCAAAATCAAACACCACGCGCAGTGCATCCCCAAACACAACTGGGCGTCGCGTTGTCGCACGCAGTGGTATTCGAACCGGTGGCGCACCACGGAACACCAATCGTGATAATACAAATTTTCTAACAGATACGTCCAATCGTTACAACAATTCTTATACATATCGTGCCGAAGAAAAGGCACGCGGCACCACATCTGCGATAACCGAACGCGTCACATCAACACGTTGTCTGGCGGATTACACAGAATGCATGAACAATTACTGTCTGCGTCCTGATACGGCATACAACCGTTGTTATTGCAGTTCCCGCCTATCCCAAATTGATGCAAAATATCAAAACAAAATCAACAATCTGATAACGCAACTGGCCAAGATTCAGGGTACAAACAACTGGACCGACGCAGAAATGAACGAATACTGGATGGCAACTGTTGGCAAATACAGCAACAGTAATTCATGGACAAACATTGAAAACGCATTAAAGATTGATTGGGCCAATACCGAAAGCCGTGTTCGCGGTCAAAACGCATTTACAACCGGCCACGAATATTGTGTCCAGCATTTACAAGGTTGTTCTTATATGGCGACAAATTTACGTGACGCATACCGTTCTGAAATTGCGGGCGATTGCAACACATACGAACAATCATTACAAAGAATCAAAGACGTCGCCGAAAGCATAGTGGAGTCTTACAAATGATTAACATGATGGGGGTTGCATACGGACGTGCGGCAACTGCAACCATCACAGACCAAGGGCCCGCATTGGCCCCAGCCGCAATAAAATCTATGTTCCCCGACAAACAATGGACAATTGTCACCCCAGATGCATTTAATCTGGCGGAATGCGTTGCCGATCGTTTTGGCGAAAACTTCAAGATTCAACAGAAAATCTATAACGCAACACCCACAACTTCGCACATTATGATTGGTGGCGATCATTCTACAAACTTTGGTCATTTTGCAGCGATTGCCGACCAATTTCCTGACGAAGACATCTGCCTGGTCTATATCGATGCACACTTGGATATACACACCCCCGCATCGTCCCAGGCCCAGGCATCTGGCGCGCCACACGGCACAAACGTACGCGCCCTGTTGGGCGATGGCGATTCGCGATGGCTGTCATTGCAGACCAAACGACCTGCCCTGCGCCCAGAAAACATATTTTATTTAGGCACCCGTTCATACGAACCCGCAGAAATTGAATACGCCACATCTAAGAACATCTATATGCGCACACCAGCGCAACTAGACACTGATGAAAAATTACAAAATGCAATTTCTGAAATCAAAACGCGAATCGGCAATCGCAAATTTGTCGTATCATTTGACTTTGACGCAATTGACCCAAAATATTTTCGCGACGTCTTGGTCCCAGAACCCAATGGAATTAGCGCAAACGCCGCCCAGCAACTGCTTGGCGCATTTCACACGGCACATAGCATCGAATTTGTTGAATACGCGCCAACTGGCGACAGCGAATCGGCCCGCATTGCGCAACAACTGATACAAATTGTGGCGAACTAAACACATCCCCATTATTTGGGGATTTTTTTATATTCTTCGCACAATCTGTTATGCCGGTAAATATTACGTGCCAAATCATCACTGATTACATCCCAATCTGTCACCCGTCCATATATCGGCAAACAGGTAATCGGCGCACAAACATTATTCGGCAATGGTGTATTTTTCGCGCAGGACGCGACGAATATCACCAACAGTGGTCTTAACAGTTTCTGCATGAATACCTCCTTGTATGGTCATAATTTGCGTTTGTTGATGCATTTCATTTTTGCTGGTGTGTTCCTGACATTTTCCTAGGCCATATTGCACACCAACAAAATACGTACATAAAAAAATTGCGATGCCCAGCACCGCAACACATAAATACAATTTCATTTATCCTCCCAATAAAAAATCCCCCGAATCGGGGGATATAAAACTAGTCCGTATCATAACAATTGGCCGTCAATTTCCAGCTATTGCCATTTTCATCAGTACCCGTTGTACCCGATGGGATATAGCATGCCGTACTGGCAGTACTGCCCGCCGACGATGTAGGCGTTCCCATATCTGTTTCTTCACATGGCGTGCATCCGGTACAGACACCCGCGCTGGTACAATTTACCAGTTGCCCTGACAACTGATAATAACCCGCGGCACAACGATACTTTGTTATTCTGTTACAGGTATTACAATTACACGTCGCAGTAGTCGCCGATTGATAACCTGTTTTATAGTTCGACCATACTGTAGAATTACAAGCAGTACATCCCGTACATTCCTTTGCGCATGTATATGTGGTAATATTTGAACATTTATTGGTCTCTTTCGTTAATACATACCCAGACCCCGACACACATGATCCGTACGACGTCGTCACATGCGTTGTCCCATCGGATTTGCAATAATATGTTGGATCCAGACCATATATAGAGTTTTCATACTAAAACGTGTCATCAGCACACACGATACAAAATTCCGCTGCCAAGCCCGGATTACAATTTATACCAACCATCAAAAACACAAAAACAGCAAAAATCTTTTTCATTTTTTCGCACTCCCTACATTATACCAAAAAACCGCCAACATTTGACGGTCAGGAGGTTGAGAACAATCATAAGGAATTGTGCCTGCTTATTCAGTATATTCGCAAGCCCTCCTGACCCAAAGATCAGGAGCCATCCACACACACCGCCCAGGGCACACACGCACCCTGTTCGATGCCTTATGCAGAGGTTCTCACACCCCATCACAGTAATACCCTGTGATATATTTATTTTATGATATTTTAAAAATAAATTCAATTGTTAATATCATACTTTTTATCACGTGCGCATTCTTGGCTCTTTGCGCCCTGTATCCCGTGGTTTGACCGCCCCGCCCCACAAAAAAACCGCCATTGGCGGTTTTTTCATTATTGATTCATCGAACTGAAAAAGTCCGAATTCGTCTTGGTTAGTCGCAACTTATCCAACAAGAATTCCATTGCCTCTAACGTACCCATTGGGTTAATAATACGACGCAGAACATACATTTTGCTTAATATATCCTTGCCCACCAACAGGTCTTCTTTACGCGTCCCAGACTTAGTAATATCAATCGCCGGATACACACGCTTGTCAGACAATTTTCTGTCCAAAATAATTTCGCTGTTTCCAGTACCCTTAAATTCTTCAAAAATAACCTCGTCCATCTTGGAACCTGTATCAACCAACGCAGTCGCAATAATCGTCAGCGAACCGCCACCTTCGATATTACGCGCCGCACCAAAGAAACGCTTGGGCCGTTGCAACGCATACGCATCAACACCGCCGGTTAAAACCTTGCCACTGGATGGAACGCATGTATTATACGCGCGCCCCAAACGGGTAATAGAATCTAACAGAATAACGACATCCTGGCCCGCTTCGACCAGGCGTTTCGCCTTTTCGATAACCATTTCTGCAACCTGAATATGGCGCGCCGCCGGTTCATCAAAGGTTGAAGATATAACCTCGCCCTTGACACTGCGTTGCATATCGGTCACTTCTTCTGGGCGTTCATCAATCAGCAATACAATCAATTTTACATCTGGATAATTTGTTGCAATCGAATGTGCAATATTCTGCAACATAACGGTTTTACCCGTACGCGGTGGCGCAACAATCAGCGAACGTTGTCCCTTGCCCGTTGGGGAAATCAGGTCAATCACACGCGCCGACAGATTGCGACCTTTATCCTTGTCATCGGCAACTTCCATTTTCAATTGTTCATCCGGATACAACGGCGTCATATCATCAAAAGACACACGATGTTTTAATTTTTCTGGATTATCGCCATTAACGCGTTCAATTGTTTCCAACGCAAAATAACGTTCTGTTTCTGCGGCCGGCGCCTGAATTTGCCCTTCGACATAGTCACCAGTCTTTAAACCATACTTTTTAATCAGATTTGGCGATACATACAAATCATCTGGCCCCGCCAAATAGTTTGATTCTGGTGCGCGCAGGAATCCAAATCCATCCTGCATACGCTCCAGCACACCATCACCAATCAATGTCACTTTTTTATCTGCGGCATAAACACGCATAACCGCAAATCGCAATTGTTGAACATTTAATTGCGATGGATTTTCAATACCCATGTCTTCTGCCATTTTCAGCAATTGCTGTGGCGACTTGGCCTTTAATTCATTAATATGCATAAATAATCCTTTTGTGGAAGTTCAGGCAACAGAACCGTGCCTATTGATGACACATATTATAATATATCTTGACAAAAAAGTCAAGTTATTTCAAAAAATCCCCCAATTCATTGGGGGAAAATACTATCTCGTTTTATAGTGATCGCACAAATGTACAATCTTGGACGCGAAATCAATTGCCTCGGTACTGTGTGGTGACAACGGTGCTACCTTTTCATTTAAATCTGCATCAATGTATTTAAACACCGCAACACTGCCAATCTTTGGCATATATCCAATCAGGCGACCATTGTCATACGGATTACAAATTGGTTGCGCACTGATTACACAGTGATATTCACACCCATCACATTTTTTTTCAGAATCCCAGCCAGTAAAAAAATTTTTGTTACGCTGACTAAACATATATCATCCTTTTTTTAGGTCAAGTTTTGACAAAACTTACCATATTTTTTGTCAAAATCAATAAAAAAACCTGCACCCCCTATCCCTGAAAACAACGACAAAGCAATTGAAATAATTTTAAATATGATATATCATTACATTGATATGGTGTGTTGCCATATTGGGGTATGAGAACCCTTATGTCAGCGTCGAACCCCGTCAAACCAATACGTTCGACGATAAACAAACTCCTGATTACTGGTCAGGAGGGCTTGCGAATATACTGAATAAGCAGCACAATTCTGACAATTGTTCTCAACCTCCTGACCACCTATGTTTTGGTGGTTTTGTTTTATTAAACAAATACAGGAGTTTGAACAAATGAAGCACTATATACTTTTTGCGTTGGCCGCAATCTTGATACATCAAAACGCAAATGCAATCTCTGTACAGCTTGACTGCAGATCGCAATTAAGTTGCACAAACGGAATGGTCTTAACATGCGTGGATGCCCCCCATTGTCCCGGTGGTCAAGTTTGCAATTGCACACTTCCCATAATTATATGCGACGCGTCCAACTGCACAGATGACACAACATGGACCGCAGGCAACACTGGATATGTATATAAAAAACAACGCGCATGCAACACTAATAATGTCTGCACCACAACAAACACCTTGTATGCCTGCGCCGCCGGATACTATGGAACCTCAAACAGCACCGGCACCAGTGGATGCAACCAATGTCCCCAACATCTAGACTCCGGCGCCTCAAGCGTAACACGATACCCACGTGCCGGCACCAATGGCACGACCATGGCCGATTGTGGATTCCGCCCCTTATCAAGCAGTTCATTTTCAAACGACAAGGGCACGTATAAATACACCGGCGTCTGCTATTATTCTGTTAATTAAAAAATAAAAAAACACCACATTTTTAACCAATGTGGTGTTTTTTATATCAATCACAGACTACTTATCTTTCTGATAATGTTTTTCGATATATTCTGCCAATTTCCGGGGTTCAATTCCCAAGTCCTGTAATTGTTTCATGGCCTTGTCATATTTTGATAATTTGGTATTTTTGCGAACCATTGGACCAGCCCACGCTTCATATACCTTTTTATTTGAAAAATGATATCCACCATAATGATAGTGTTCTGGGTCTTCGTATTTTGACAACGCAAAATTCCAAACAGACAAGAAATCAGCATCCTGTGAATGAAATTTAGCCTCGCCTAATTTGGTACGCACAACATAATACCACCCCAAATCCACTTCATATTCACCTGTGTCTGTTTTAACACGCGCCCGTGGGCGATAAACACGCTTAATCGAAATATCTTTACCGATTTTAATACTATCCGCATAGTGACGATTTGATGCCCGTGCATCAAATGTCATACCTTCTTTAACCGGCAACTGCGGCTTTCTGCCACCATAAAACCATGTGTTATATCCCGTATTCTTAGAATTTAATGTTTCCACAATAACTTCTTCGTTTTCATCGCGTAACGCACGCATAGCATCCGCCAGGATGTCATATTTATCTAACTTTGTCTTTTTTGCAGGCATATAAAATCCCCCTTTATTATAACGAATTATATTTTACCACATTTTTACATAAAAAACATTAAAAATACCGCCGAATACGGCGGTATTTCTTATCTAAAATCTGTATGACCCAGATAATTTTATATTATGCAATTGGATATCCGAATTATACTGATACCGATAATCCAACCCAACCTGAATTCCGGTCGCAGACAGTAATTCAACACCGCCACCGATATTCGCCCACATTGGGTCAATATCAATATCGTACTTTGTAAATCCATTGGCCATTGCAAACTTATACTTTGCATTATCTGGCGCCCCCAGCACATCATATTCGATACCAATCGACGCATACGGACGAATCTGGAACCAGGCCGATGGATATATACGCTTTTGTGCGGTTAATGAATACCCTGGCGTCAAAATCATATAACCATCAGATTTCATTTTCATATAATCACTGCCATTAACTTTTTCTGTGACATCAAATCCAAAGTTATATCCAACACGGGCATAGATATTGCCAACAATATATTGATTCAGGATATCATGCATCAAGCCCCATTCTGAAATCAAACTAAACGCAGTACCGCCACCATCAATTGTATTCACAAAGTTCTGATTGCGTGTCACATCAAACACATGCAAATCAACAAACGCATTCCCATACAGACGTGTCTTGTCGCCCAATGTTTTCATCAAATAACCGCCCAAACCAATATCAGTATCAGAAACGGTTATATCAACATTACCTGCGATTGACTGATTCGGTAAATATCCCAAATCCATCGTATCACCATTATCGCCAGACATATGTGACACACGCCCCGTCAGCCCCAAAATCAACGTATTTGATTTCTGCCAATCAAATCCGCCAGATACGCTAAAACGATTACCATCTGCGCGCTTATTATCGGTCACTTTTTGATTAAACATGCCATAATCAACATCCAGCCATGCTTTTTTCAAATTACGATTGCGATGCCATATAAATTCATCAATCATACGGTCTTCGAACGAACGGAACGACGTATGTTCATTTAAAACAACGCTGCCCATAATCTGTTCAATTTCGCGCGCCTGGAACAGACGACTGAAACGTGCCAAACCTTCGCCTTCAAAATTCATGCTGTAATATTCCATACGATTATACAACTCATTTGCCATCTGGCTAAGATTTGTACCCTGGAACACCAGCGGGATAACCTCTATCGGTGTGTCATTATAGAATTTCTTGGCATACAGACGTCCTGTAATCAAATCATCAATTGCGCCCGCCGACACATATTCGCCTGTTGTGTGACTTGGTTCGCGATTAACAATCGGCTGAATATCAAACACCTTGACCGGCCCACCAAATCGCGGATCAAACACGATATACAGACTATCTGCTGCACCATTATCATCTGAATCACGCACAGAAACATATGCCGGTAAATCATCCGAATCGTTTGAACCTTCTTTTACCAAAGAATCAAAATAGTTATAGCACAACGAGCCATCTGCATTACAGAATTTGACATTCAAATTACGAATTTTTGTTGCCAATTCCTGAATACCTTCGTCTGCATGTAAAAACCATATCGCACTGCCCTGGTCAATTATATCAAATATATCAATTCCAATCTGGGCATCATCCAGCGTCGATGTATCTGCAGACCCCAAATTTGTCAGATTTGTAATAAATTCGCCACCAACCTGTATCAAGGCCTGTGCGTTTTCACGATTTGTAATCTGCCCCAATGTATCATCGTTATTTAAACTAACATCTGCCCAATAATTTATATCTGACGATCCCGTCCCATCTGCATACTTTAAAATTGCCGCATTTATCTTGCTGGAATTATCAAACGTATAATTCGCGCCAATATTCATTTTGTCCAGTCCAACAAATTCTACACCACCAGAAACACTGCCACCGACATCAACACTCATCCAATTATTTGCCGACGCCGCATAGAATTTTAAATCTGTCGCAGCAATATCTTTTTCAACTGTAATATCACCCGTATTAACACGCAACGCCCCAGACGCCTGATTTATCCCCATCAGATTAAGCGACGTCGCATCAACAACATAGTTATCTGACAAAACATTTATATCCTTGTTTGCCAATGCCCCTGTATAGTTTTGATATAACATTGCACCCGTATCAATCGCAGAATCAATAGACACGCCCGCACCATTTAACAAGACATTTCCACCATTAACCAACATCTGTGACACATCAAAATTGCCCGACCCGGAATCCAACGTCAGAATCCCAGAATTATTCGCAACATTTGCTAACGCCCCTCCCTGTGCGGCAAACAAGGTTAAATTACCCGCATTCGTCACATCCGCCGCAGTCAATGTTCCCGCATTTGCGTTAATCACACTTGTCGCACCATCCGCAACAGTAACGTCACCACCAATTACAACATTATTCAAAATAGAATATTTTACGTTTCCACTATCTGCAGTAAAATCACCACCTACATTTAAATTAGCGGCACTTAACGAACTCATCCCACCTATGTTCAACATTGCATCCGTACCCGCACCCTGATTCAAGGCACCCGACACAATAACATTACCCACAAAATCAGCCGATGCCGCATTTAATGTCACCTTGCTATCCGTTGCACCAGATACACTCAGGCTCTGCGCAACAACAGAATTTGCGGTAATATCCATTTCGCCTGCCGTATTCGTAATCGATTTTGCAGAAAATTCATCCGCACCAGATACACTAAACGTCGCCGAATTGGTCAATGTTCCAACTGCCACATCGCCACCATTTGCCACCAATGTAACACCTGTATAATTATCTGTTGTCGCCAAACCCGTAATATCCTGCATAGATATAGATGCACCTGACACAGATAGCGTCCCAGAATTCTGAACCGTACCTGTCACTGTTGCCACACCATCTGCCGTCAAATTTGTCAGACCCGCATTATTCAAAACACCACCGACAACAATCTCATCTTTGGAATTAATAGACAAATTTTTATTCGTCCCGACATAAACCGCGCCAACATTTACATCTGCTTCTGCCGCAGTCGTCGCCAAATTAAACGCCGTTCCGTCCAAGAACAACCCATTACCAGTTGTCGTACCATCAAAATATACATTTCCATCAATTGTGATATCACCAGTATCTGCAATAATATAACGCCCATGTGCCAACACCCGCGCGCCATCTATCGTCATTTCCCCAACACCAGTGCTTTCTGCAAAGATTTCTGCAACACCACCATCCTGGACATTCAGCGCATCTGCAATATCCAGCGCAGACGTCCCAACCGACAGTGTATTCACATCACCAAACACAACCTGTCCTTGGCCTGATACCGTCACACCACCAACATTGTCACCATCAACCGTTTGTCCAACTGTTATATTGTCAGAAATCAACTGTAAAACACGCGAATTATCAGCATCTGTTGCAATAATATTTCCATCAATGTGCGCACTTCCTGTTGATTGCGCAGTATCTGCATCCAGATTTATAATCACACGATTACCCACGGCCGCAACATTAACATCACCATCGCCAGTTATCGCATCACCCATAGTAATATCGCCCGCGACCTGTAAATCACCCCCAACAACTAAATTATATAAACTGCTGCCCAGATTTAACGCACCGCCACTTACCGTCAAATCATTTAAAACCTTGGCGCTTTGCGCAAACGCATTCAAATTCAGCGCACCACCCGCAACATTTACAGATCCAATCTGCATTTCATCACCCGCAGAATCAGAACCTTTTATTGTTGTTGTACCACTGCTATTTGTCACATTTCCCACAATATTAACATCTTTGGCCCATATTGTTGTATTACCAACAGAATTAGTGACATTGCCAGACACCGCAATCGACGCAGACGCATCTGTCGGCGCAGAAACTGTTAAATCAGACCCTGTACCTGTATTAGAAATCGACGTCAGTTTAACTGTATTCGCATTCAGAATCATCTGCGCCATATTAGATACCACATCCTGCACATCCAAAGTATCTGCGGCCACCAACGTTGTCGTCCCTGTATTGCCATTAACAACACCGGTTATCGTGATATCCTCTGTTGCCGACACGGACAAATTCGCCCCCTTGTTGGTCACGGCACTTGCAGTCACATTTTGCGCCAGCAGTGACATATTCGCCCCTGCATTTAATTGACCACTTGAATTGCCACCATTTAATATGGTTGTCGCATCTATATCACCCTGACGAATCGCAACACTAAACGAATTCAGATGATTGGAAAACGCATCAAACCAAGACGCACTATTCGTATTGATGGTAAATGTACCTGTATCCAAACGGAATGTATTATCAACACCCATCGCAGACAAATTAATCCCATTTGCAAAATTAGTATTTCCCGTTACAACCGCATCAAAATCACCATTATTCACAAATGAATACGTACCACTTTCACCACCAACAACAGACAAACTGGCCACATTAAATTTTAATGTGCCATCTGCATTATCATTTTTCATTGTGCCTGTAACCGTAACATTACCACCAGACACATCCATTAAATTCCCAGAATTAGATAAATTTCCATCCACTGTTATCTGTGCGGTCGCACCACTGGAAATACTCATATCGCCATACGCATTAGACACCGCGCCACTTGACACAAAATTCCCAGACGCATCTACCGTTACATCGCCATGTGTCACGGACACCAATTGCCCGACAGAAACATCCCCAGACGCCGTCAATTTAGTATCCCCGGAATCAACATTTACCGCACCCGCAGTAATAGTATTCGCATCCAGGGAAAAATCACCATTATTTACAATCGCCCCCGATGTAAATCCGGCAATATCTTCCATTACAATTGTGCCATCATTATTAATCGACCCAAACGATAAATCAAACGTTCCCTGATTTGCACGAAATCCCAACGTGCGCCCTTCCAGCACGGTTAATAACGCACTAATAGAAACCGTTCCGTCTGACACAATCGTAAATGGATTTCCTGCACTGCTAAGCACATATAAATCACCACTTGTATTTCCCTGGTCATCTGTCGCCCCGACATACATATTTCCAGCAATCGAAAAGCCATCCGTATATGTATATGCATCAATCCCAGTACCCGACACAATGGTAATCGTACTGTTATCAGTCGGAAATTGCGACGTATTCACCGCCTGTTCCCCAGGCAACGGACTAAGCGACACGGCCCCTGCGCCAAATGGCAACAGGCAGCAAACAAAGGAAATTAACTTTTTCATCATTTTTCTATTTTCTTCCATTCCTAATTGTGTTTATATTATGGCACAATTCGTTTTCTTATGGCAAGACGAAATTAAATACACATATTACATTTATTAACAAGGAGAAAAAGGAATGTTTGAAATCAAAAAAATTCACGCACGCCAAATTATGGACAGCCGTGGTAATCCGACAATCGAATGCGATATTGAATTATCTGGCGGCGCATTCGGACGCGCGGCGGTCCCGTCTGGCGCATCGACTGGAACATTCGAAGCCCTGGAACTACGCGATGGCGGCAATTCGTACATGGGCAAAGGCGTATTAACGGCCGTTAAAAACGTAAATGAAATAATTGCACCTGCCCTAACTGGGATGGATGCAACACAGCAAACAGAAATCGACGAAAAGATGTTGGCATTAGACGGCACACCAAACAAAGACAAATTGGGCGCAAACGCAATATTGGCCGTATCAATGGCACTGGCCCACGCCGCAGCGAACGCAAAACATATTCCATTATATAAATACATCGCCGACATTTACGGAAACGACAACCCATGCGTATTACCACGCCCAATGATGAATATTATCAACGGTGGCGCACACGCAGACAATGGTCTGGACGCCCAAGAATTTATGATTATCCCAAATGGCGCAACATCCGAAGTCGAAGCGATTCGCATGGGGTCTGAAATATTCCATAATCTAAAATCAATTTTGAAAAAAGGCGGCAATTCTACAAACGTTGGTGACGAAGGAGGCTTTGCACCAAACTTTCATTCATGCGCCGAAGCCTTGGACACAATTATTGCTGCGATAAAATCTGCAGGATACATCCCAGGCGACCAGGTTTCAATTGGCCTGGACGTTGCATCTTCGGAATTCTACGCAGACGGCATCTATTCATTCGAAGGCAAAAAATTGTCATCTGACGAAATGATTGAATTTTATGAAAAATTAATCTCTGATTATCCAATTATTTCTATCGAAGACGCGTTGGCCGAAGAAGACTGGGACGGCTGGAAAAAATTAACCGAAAAAATCGGCGACAAATGCCAATTGGTCGGTGACGATTTATTTGTGACCAACCCAACACGTCTGGAAAAAGGAATTGCAAATGGCGTCGCCAACGCAATATTAATCAAAGTGAATCAAATCGGTTCCTTAACAGAAACATTACGCGCAATAAAAATGGCACAAAATGCCAATTACGGCGTAATTATTTCTCATCGCAGTGGCGAAACCGAAGACACAACAATCGCAGATTTGGCGGTTGCGACCAACGCGGGTCAAATCAAAACTGGGTCTATGTCCCGCACAGACCGTATGGCAAAATACAACCAGTTAATTCGCATCGAAGAAGAACTGGACAAATCTGCCAAGTATGGTATATAATTCCACACGGAATGAACAAATCGGGGGGCGCACAAACGCCCCCTTTTATATACAGAGATATGAACAACATGAACGAATATATAGTCTTGGCAAAATATGCCGTTGGTATTATTATTGTTATTGGAATAATACTGGCCCCTGCATGGTTGGCACGTCAGACCGGCAAAGGGAAAGTCCCCATGATGACTGTACGTTTGGCCAGTTGGATATTCGGTTGGTCTATTATCGGATGGTTATACGCCCTATTTTGTGCCAGCAAGAAATAAAAAACGCCCCACTGGGGCATTTTTTAACTATCATCTTCATCAATATCGTCGTCATCAACATCAACTGCATTTAAATCAATTTCTTTTGGAATACCCAAAATATCTTCTATTTTTTCAGACGCCGAATCCAAATCTATTTTATGCAAAACCGCAAATTCCTGGGCCATGCGTTCCAACGCACGCAAATACAGCTGTCGTGCAGAAAACGTCATCGTATCAGACGCACTTCTGCGTTGCAGATCGCGTACAACCTCGGCCAATTTCATTGGGTCACCGGAATTAATATTTTCTTCATACTGTGCTGCGCGTCTGGCCCAAATCATACGTTTGGCCCCCGCCTTGCCCTTGGCAGATGCAATGGCTTCGTCCATTTTCTTTGCACTGGTCAGCGGACGCAGCCCAGATATTTCTGCGCGTTCCATCGGCACACGTAACGTCATATGATTACGTTCAAAGTCAATAACCAGCATTTTTATTTTCTGGCCTGCAATTGTTTGTTCTTCGACACGCAATAATTTACCAACACCTTGGGTTGGATAAACAACATATTGCCCCGTCTTAAAATCTAATTTTTTACTTGGCATAAGATATTACCCTTTACGGTTGCCATTCTCTCTGTCCCAGGCATTATAACACAAAAAAACCAGAAAAACAAATAAATGCGCCAAAAAATAAAAACGGGGCACCGCCCCGTATAAAATTATCGCTTAATACGACGTATGGTACCGGTTCTGCGCACCGCAGATGCACGCACCGCCTCTGGCGAACTGGACATCGTCGCACACACCCATTCATCGCCCTGCAACAACGCCGCCTGACCATCTGGACACTGTGGTTTTTCTAATCGCCAGGCAAAACAACTGCCCTTTTGATACGACTGATATGTCACATTATCGCCACCACGCGTATATGCGCCATACGCCGGATTCCAATCACCACGCACTTCGCCACTGCACCACTTTCTGGCACCCCAGCATTCTACACAATGATTGGCCGCGTCACACAATTCCACTGTACCCGCCGTCGATTGATACCCACTATTCGCCTTGTCCCCACTGCCCATCATTTTGCCAGTTTCTAAATCCCGACACCACAACTTCTGGCATTCCGCAGCCTTAATCCCGTCAATATTTTTATGCGACACCAAAACATACCCTGGCCCGCACGACGTAAATGTTTCCGCACGCGCCCCAGGCAAAACAACCAACATTGCCAAGATAAAAAATAAAAATCCTCTCTTCATATAAAACATTTTACATTTTTTACGCTTTCTAGGCAAGTACAATTATTGTCCCAAACCTGCTGGTGTAAATCGGCCTATATTATTGAACAATTCTTCAATCGCATTCAGTTCAATTGCGGCCGGGATTTGTGTTTCTCCATTTGCCAAGACAACATCTGGCAAATCCGCATCATGTAAAACCTGGGTTTTCAGAACCCGACGTCCCTTTACCCACGCCAACAAGACTGTCTCGTTTGTAAATGTCGGCGCCAATGGTCCGCGATAATTTTCATCTGCACCAAAGTAAATCCAAACCTCGTCACCATAAATAGTCTTGACCTGTGGCGCACCAATTTTTTCCATTAATTGCGCAGTTGTCTTAATTTCGGCTACCTGTGACGCCAAATCTTCTGGGAAAACATATCCGCGGTGTTTGGTCTGAAAAGTACATGCCCCCAGAACAACAAGTGCAATCAACAACAGTATTTTTTTCATATTATCCTTCCCCATTTTCTTTAACTTCTGGTGAATTTACCATTGCAAAATGTGCAATATGCTTTTTCAGTTCGCTCTTGTACAAATTGCTGGACTTTGCCTGTTCTACCAATCTATCGAAATTCGGATTAGATGCGCGCGCCGCACCAAAACGCGATTCCGTCTTCAAGAATTCTTCCAACGGCAGTGGGTTATCAACACTAGAATCCATTGTTAATGGATTATGACCATCTGCAATCAAGCGCGGATCAAACCTATACAACGGCCACGCGCCTGTTTGAACCATCTGCATTTGATGCGCCGGCCCATTTTGCAGCGCAAATCCATGTGCAATACATGGTGCGTATGCCAGTATAATCGATGGCCCGTTAAAACTTTCTGCTTCACGAAACGCACGAATCGCCTGTGCCTGATTGGCCCCCATTGCAATCTGCGCAACATATGCGCCCGACATCATCGCAATCATACCCAAATCTTTCTTAGCATGTTCTTTGCCCCCAATTGCAAATTTCATACTGGCACCAAACGGCGTTGATTTAGACTGCTGTCCCCCGGTATTAGAATAACCTTCTGTATCCAACACCAAAATATTTACATTTTCGCCACTATGCAGAATATGATCGACACCACCATATCCAATATCGTATGCCCATCCATCACCACCGATAATCCACACAGATTTATCAACAATTTCACCAACCAAACTTTCCGCCAGACGCGCACGCGGCCCATCAATTGCCCCCAATTGCGCCCGCAGACTTTTTTCAATTTCACGTTGTTTTAACGGATTTTTTTCATCAAAAATCGCCTCTACATCTGGGATATTTAGTTCAAACAACAATCCCTTTAACATATTGCGCTTTTGATTCAATGCCAACCGCATACCCAACCCATATTCCGCATTATCTTCGAACAACGAATTAGACCACGCTGGCCCGCGTCCATTTGCATCCTTGGTCCATGGCGTTGTTGGTAAATTCGCCCCATAAATAGACGAACAACCTGTTGCATTTGCAACAACCATACGATCACCAAACAAATGCGACAACATTTTGACATAGGGCGTTTCACCACATCCTGCACACGCCCCGGGAAATTCAAAATAATGAGGCAACAATTCAACATGCTTTGGAATATTCAGATTTAATTTTTCACGTTCTATATTTGGTATTTTTTCCGCCGCATTAAATGCCGCCTGATTATCCGCAATAACATCTTGCGTTGGCACCAACGACAATGCACTTGTTGGGCAATTTTTCACACAAATATTACACCCCGTACAATCAGCCGGCGAAATATTTAATGTAAAATACATATTTGGACCCAATTCCGGTGTCTTCATTGGGACAACTGTTATACCCTTTGCACGCGCTTGTTCTGCCTGCTCTTCTGTCATTGCCTTGATACGTATTGCCGCATGCGGACACAACATAGAACACTTTCCACACTGAATACACTTAGACAAATCGCACGTTGCAACCTTGTCTGAAATTGCACGCTTTTCATACTTAGATGTACCAACCGGATACTGGCCACCACCAAATTGACCATCAACACGGAAACGCGACACCGGTATTGCGTCACCACGCTGGGCCGCCATTTCACCCAACGTCCCTGCAATCTCTGCCGGTGTATCTAACGTCATAGCCGGCACAAAATCAGGCGCAAAGTTAGAAACAGACGACGGCAAATTATACTGAACCAGGTATTCTGCCGCCTTATCCACTGCGGCCCAGTTTGCCTGAACGACATCCATCCCCTTCTTTTTATATGTCTTTTCAATTGCAACCTTGGCACTTTTCGCAGCAACTTCTGGGTCAATAACATGTGTTAAATTAAAGAAATTCAACATAATAAATGTGTTAATACGATTCCCCAGTCCCAATTCTGCTGCGGCACGATTGGCATCCAAGAAATACACCTTGGCCCGAATACGAATTAAATGTTCTTGTACATCACGTGGCAAATTTGCAAAGGCAACATCTGGCGCCATGGACGTATTTATCATAACCGTTCCACCAGAACGCAGCCCACGAAATACATCAAAACGCTGGGCAATCATAAAATTAGAAACACTGATAAAATCTGCCACTTCAACCAAATATTGACTTTTAATTGGCGCGTCAGAAAAACGTATATGCGACGCAGTCAATCCGCCCGACTTCTTGGAATCATAAACTGCATACGATTGTGGATATAAATCAGAATTTTCACCAACAATTTTAACAATATTTTTTACTGCCCCAACTGTACCATCACTGCCGATGCCATATAAAATCGCCGTTTTAAAATTCGGATCTTCAACCGCAAATGCTGGATCAGTTTTAAGCGACAGCCCCGTCAAATCATCATCAATCCCAACCGTAAAATTATGCTTCAGCGTCCCCAACATCATATTTTCATAGATTGCCTTGACATCTCTGGGTTTAAATTCTTTGGAACCTAATCCATAACGCCCACCCAGAACAACTGCCATGTCGCCAACAACCGATTTCACATCTTGATACAACGGTTCGCCAATACTGCCCGGTTCTTTGGTTCTGTCTAAAACCGCAATACTTTTTACAGACTTTGGCAAAACTTTTAAAAACGCTTCTACTGGGAACGGACGATATAAATGTACCTTTACCAATCCTAATCCCGCCGGCAAATGTGGCAATGTTTCTTCAATCGTTTCACAGCCACTGCCCATCGCAACAATAACATGTTCCGCATTTTCATCACCGACATAATCAATCAAGTTATATTGACGTCCCGTCAGTTCTGCAAATTTATTCATCATATCCTGCACAACTTCTGGTGTTTGCGCATACAGCGGATTCGCCGCCTCGCGCCCCTGAAAATACACATCTGGATTCTGTGCAGTACCCCGAATTGTTGGATTATCTGGCGTCATACCGCGCGCACGATTGGCCAAGATTAAATCATCTGGCAACATTTCGCGCAAAACATCATCATCAATACGCGTCAGTCTGGATTCTTCATGACTGGTTCTGAACCCATCAAAGAAATGCAAAAACGGCACCCGGGTACGCAATGTCGCCGCATGCGCAATTGCCGCCATATCATGCGCCTGTTGCACATTATGCGAAGACAACAATGCAAATCCCGTACTGCGCACAGACATAACATCACTGTGGTCACCAAAAATAGACAGCGCATGTGTCGCCAACGCACGCGCCGCCACATGCATAACGAACGGCGTCTGTTCGCCCGCAATTTTATACATATTCGGAATCATCAGCAACAACCCCTGGGACGCAGTAAATGTTGTCGCCAAACTGCCCATCTGCAATGCCCCATGCATTGCGCCTGCGGCCCCTGCCTCAGACTGCATTTCTATAATTTCTGGAATTGCCCCCCAAATATTTTTCTTGTGCTGGAACGACCATTCGTCTGCCAATTCGCCCATCGTACTGCTGGGGGTAATCGGATAAATTGCTGCAAAATCAACACATCTATACGCAACATCCGCCGCCGCCCAGTTTCCATCAACAATCAATTTAGACATACCTATTCCCTTCGCTAAATTTATACATTGGCTAAATAATACCCCCAAAAAGAATCCAAGGCAAGAATTTGTTAAACAAAAACACTTGACAAACGTATATATTTGTACTATATATTAGCGTGTAAGATAATACAACCGTAGGAGTAACACTATGACACAGATAACAAAATTTGATAAACCTATTGAAATTATACCTGGGACATTTTTAACAGGCTTCGGCCCAGCAGAAACCGAAGCGGACCGTTTGGCCAAAAAAGATATTTTTGTAAAAGGCACAGATATTTATATCTTAGATTCTTTTGCAAAGAAAAGCGGCGCAAAAATTGGCGCATTAAAAGCGCGCACCCGTGCCGCTATTGCACGCGCAAAAGAACTAGCCAATTACACAGATGAATTAATGTCTGCGATTGTTGCAGAACGTTCGCCAAATTATGACAAACCTGTCATTAAAATTCATCTGAATTGCCCAGACACCACAATTGATTCACGCGCCCGTGACGTAATTGACATATTATCGGCCGCAGTCAAAGAAGGCGTTATTTTGGAAATCAACAACATTGGTGCGTCTGAATCTGCATGGGCGCGCACATTAAATGCGATGGTTAAAATGGCACAGGCAAAACCTGTTACAAAACAGCTAGATTTATTCGCACAACACACAAAATAAAAAATGGGGCGTTTGCCCCATTTTTTTATTTATCTTTTTCTGCCGCATCTTCTTGGGCATCTGATGTTTCAATTAAATCAGTTGGCGTCATTATACTGCGATTTTGCAATTTAGACATTGCAATCACCATATCCATTGCACGTTGCAACTGATAATCACGCGCATCCTTTTCCTCTTCTGTTAATTCTTCATCTTTATCGTCTTCATCTTTTTCTTCATCTGTCTTAGATGATTTTTTATCTTCTTTTTTCTTAGACGTATCGTTTTTCAATGAATTTTTAAAGGACGCCTCTGAATACATACTTTCCTTCTTTTCCAGCACCTCAACCTTGCTATGCAAAACTTCTACGTCTGGCGTTATTCCCTCGTTTTGAATAGAGTGTCCAGATGGCGTATAATACCGCGCCACAGTTATATGAATTGCCGTACCATCACCAAATGGTTTTTGCTGTTGCACACTGCCCTTGCCAAACGACTGCGATCCCATAACCAACGCGCGCCCATTATCCTGCAACGCACCCGCCACAATTTCAGACGCGGACGCAGACCCATGGTTTATCAACACCACGACTGGTTTTCCATTGGTTAAATCACCCGCAGTTGCGTACGTACGTTCAATATCCGTCTTCTCTTTGCCGCGCGTTGATACAATTTCACCACCATCTAAAAATGCATCAGACACATCAATCGCCGCAGTCAAATAGCCCCCTGGGTTATTACGCACATCAACAACATACCCAACAACATTTTTCTTTTCTAATTTTTTCAACGCATCTTCCAAGTCACGCGCAGTCGTTGCACCAAAATCAGAAATACGCACATATCCAATCTTTGGCGTATCCTTATCTTCTATATCCATACCCGCAGGTACTTTTTCATCAAACTTTACCGACTTAACTTTAATAATTGCACGTTTCAAGGTTATCGTTCGTGAATCTCCTCCATCAGAAACAATCGTTAGTTTCACCTTGGTCCCGGGGCGTCCCTTCATCTTTTTTACCGCCTGATTTAATGTCAAATCAAAGACCTGTTCATCATCAATATGTGTAATATAGTCGCCTGCCTTGATGCCGGCCTTTTCTGCCGGCGTGTCATCAATCGGCGAAATGACACGAACCGCGCCCCTATCACTGGTTATTTGAATCCCCAACCCACCAAATTCACCATGTGATTTATCATTAAATTCCTTGAAATCATCCGCCGACAAATACGAAGAATGCGGGTCCAGCGCCCCCAACATTGCATTCATCGCGGCTTCCAGCATCTTTTTTTCATCCGCTTCTTCTACGAAATTATCGCGCGCCGTTTCAAAAACCAATGCCAGTTTCTTTAATTCTTCATAAATCTGTTCATCAGTCAAATGAACAATTGGTTCTTCCTTTTTCTTATTTTTTGGCGCTGCATCAGCCACCATTGGTAACAACAAGAACATAAAAACCAGTAATTTCTTTAACATCAATACCACCCTTTCGCTTATAAGACACAGAATAAACTAAATCTATCCCCCATTTCAACACGAATTTTTAGTCTTCGCGGAACAATCGTGCTGGATCAACCGCCTTGTTTCCACGACGTACCTCCAAATACATTTCTGGCTTATCCGGGTTCATCCGCCCAATTGGTTCGCCCGCCAACACTTCCTGGCCCAGCATAACATCAATATTTCCCAGATTTGTCATAACAGTATTATATCCATTTTTATGAGACATAATTACAACCTTGCCAAATCCGCGAAAACTATCCGCAAATTTCACCTCGCCATCGGCCGGTGCCATAACCAACGCATCACCACGCACGCGCACACGCCACCCATCAGAACTAAGCCCCAACGCAGTTTTTTCGCCAAACTTTACAACCACCTTTCCTTTGACCGGCAAATTTAACTTACGACGTGAAAACCGAGAATCTTCTGACATTTCTGAACTTCCCACCCCTGCGGACAATTCCGATATACTTTTTGCACGCGCAGACAAATCACGTAATTTTTTTTGCAACGCAGAATGTTCGTTTTTCAGTTTTTCATTCTGCGCACTGCGCGTACGCAATAATTTATCCAAATCCGTCTTTTCTTTTGCGTATTTCTTGGCGGTCCTATCCAACTTTTCTTTCTCAACGGCACGCGTCCGACGAATTTTTTCCAGTTCTGCAACCTGTTTTTCTGCGCGCTTAATTTCTTCGTCCAGCAAATCCGCCACCCCCGACAACACCGCAGACGTTAAAACATATTCACGCATAGAATCCGCATCAAAACTGGGGTGCGACGCAACAAACAAAATACTAGCCGCAGCATCGGCAATTCGTTCCTGGTTATCGTCCATTTCTTTGGTTATTTTATCGCGTTTTGCATCCAATTCGGCAATTTTCTTTGCCATTTCTGCGCGTTGCTCTTCCAGCGAACTAACCTTATCTGCGGCCTTGACCAATTCTTTTTTAGTCTTTGCAACATCACGTTCAGACGTTTTAACCTGTTGTTCCAGTTTTTTATTTTGCTGTTCTGTCTGTTTAATTTGTGCATTTATTTTTGACAGTTCGCTGGCACCATAAACCGGCCCGACGCACGCGCATAACAAAGAAAATATAACAATTACTTTCTTCATTATTTTACGACTACCTTCAGAAATGTCTTTTTACCTTTTTGCACCATAAATTCATCTGCAACCGCAACAACAGCACGCGGATCAGAAATTTTTTCATTATTTATCTGAACACCGCCCTGTTCAACCATACGACGCGCCTCTGACTTTGACGGGAACAAACCTGTTGCACACAAGAAATCCAAGATACCCATATCACCCGCCATTTCAATTTCTGTTGTCGGCATATTTTCCATATTCGCCCCACCACCAAACAACGCATCGGCGGTTTCCTGTGCCTTGACCGCGGCATCATGTCCATGTGCAATTTCGGTTGCGGCAAATGCCAAAATCTTTTTCGCCTGATTCAATTCCGCCCCCTGCAGTGCGGACAAACGCGCAATTTCATCCAACGGAATTTCTGTAAAGATTTTCAAAAACTTTTCCACCAAATCATCGGGAATATTCCGAAAATACTGATAGTATTCATACGGCGACGTTTTATCTTCATTAACCCAAACCGCATTCCCAGCCGACTTGCCGATTTTATTTCCATTTGCATCCGTAATAAGGGCCGTCGACAAAACGAACGCTTCTTTCCCCAACTTTTTACGAATCAGTTCAATACCCATAATCGCATTTCCCCATTGATCCGCCCCACAGGTCTGCAAAATGCAATTATGTTCGCGATACAGTGTTAAAAAATCTACGGCCTGAAACGTCATATAATTAAATTCCAAGAACGTCATCCCATTATCCAAGCGACGCTTTACAGAATCCATTGACAACATACGTGGCACCGTAAAATCAGTCCCAAAATCACGCAAGAAATCCAAATGGCTGTAATTCTTCATCCAATCATAGTTATCAACCATAATCGCATCGGACGGTCCA
>JAFQOQ010000032.1 GCA_017403085.1 Alphaproteobacteria bacterium | reverse complement strand
CAGATTTACAGTCTGCCCCGGCTCTCCAACTCCGGCGCACGCCCAATCCTTGGTGCGGGCAGCGGGAATCGAACCCGCATTTCAAGCTTGGAAGGCTTGCATACTAGCCTTTGTACTATGCCCGCAACAAATTCAAAGCCCTGTGATTATATACTAAATGAAAACAAAATCAAGTGATTATTACAAAGAAATTCAGACTACATAGCGTAAAATGAATTAGAATGATTTAGATACAGTCAAAAACACCGGCGTAGTGTATTAAACATACATGAGCCGGTGTTTTTGGCTGTAGATGAATTATTATAATTTATTTTTATTTAGGCGGCGGCGGTGAATACCTTCTGCACATCATCATTGGCATCCAGCGCATCAACCAATTTTTCGATTTTTGCATAGGCTTCGTCATCTAAATCCATTGGCATGTTTGGCAACCAGGTTAATTCTGCCTGTTCTGGTTCGCCCAATTTATCGGCCAAGAATTTTTGTACGGTAATAAAATCTTCTGGCTTGGTTGTGATGATAAAGCCTTCTTCAGAAGTTTCCAGATTATCGGCATTGGCCTCCATAATAATTTCCATCATTTCATCTTCGCTTTTGCCAATTGATGCCGGATACATAATCTGGCCTGCACGCTGGAACATAAAGACAACAGAACCCTCTTCGCCCATATTACCACCATTTTTGGCAAATATGTTACGGATTTCTGGCACTGTACGACGTGGATTATCGGTCAAAGCCTCTACAATAACTGGCACCGCACCTGGGCCATAGCCTTCATAACGAACGGCTTCATAGTTTTCTGTATTTGCACCTGACGCTTTTTCAATTGCGCGTTTAATATTATCATTCGGCATCGAATTCTTGCGCGCAGTCAAAATTGCCAGACGCAAACGTGGATTGTTATCTGGATTTTTATCGCCCAATTTTGCCGCCATTGTAATTTCGCGCGCTAATTTTGTGAATAATCCGCTGCGTGCTGCGTCGGCTGCGCCCTTTTTATGTTGAATATTATGCCATTTGCTGTGCCCACTCATAGTTTGACCTTTTTATTTAATTAGATTAAAATTACCCCAAAAGGATAACAAATGATTGGCAAATTGCAAGGCATAGTTGATTATATTGGTGACGGCTTCGTAATTTTAATGACACACGGCGTCGGATACAAGGTTTATACCCCCGAATACCTAACCCACAAATCAACGGTAGAACTGTGGATTGAAACCGTTGTCCGCGAAGATTCTATTCGTTTATTTGGCTTTACCAGTCTTGCCGCCCAAGATTTATTCAATATGCTGACAACTGTATCTGGTGTCGGACCTAAGGTTGCATTGGCCATCATGGGCACAATCAGCACAGACGTATTGATGTCTGCAATCGCAACCGGCGACGCCAAGACAATCGCCACCGCACCGGGCGTTGGCAAAAAAGTGGCTGAAAAAATTATTGTTGAATTAAAAAGCAAAATCGGCGGTGTGTCCGCAACACTATTCACACCTGACGCGGGCGCCACAACATCTGCGTCGTCTGCCCTGCCCGATTTACTAATGGCATTAGAAGCATTAGGCTATCGCCGTCTGGACATAATTGAAATGGCACAACGATTGGTAAATCAAAATCCAACCACCGACGTATCAAAACTGGTCCCGATGGCATTAAAAGAAATTAGTTCTGGAAAATAAAAAACGCCCCGCCCGGGCGTTTTTTTATTCACCAACAAACCCACCGGTTTGTATATCCCACAGTTTCTTGTACGCCCCACCTGCGCGCAGTAATTGTGCATGCGTACCACTTTCAACAATACGCCCCTTGTCCAGAACAATAATTGTATCCATGTTGCGTAATGTTGATAAACGATGCGCAATCGCAATGGTCGTCTTACCATGCATCACAGTCTTTAACGACTTTTGTATCAGCCTTTCATTTTCAGAATCCAGCGCAGACGTTGCCTCGTCCAGAATCAAAATCGGCGACATCTTTAATATCGCGCGCGCAATTGCGATACGTTGTCTTTGCCCACCAGACAATTTAATCCCACGATTACCAACCAACGTATCATATCCATCTGGCAACCCATCAATAAATTCGTGAATATTTGCACGTTTCGCGGCATTTATAACATCTGCCCTGCTGGCATTCGGACGCGCATAGCGAATGTTTTCCATCAGCGACCGATTAAACAGTACCGCCTCTTGCGGAACAAATGAAATATTCTTATGCAGCGAATCCTGCTTTACATTACGAATATCCACCCCGTCTATTTTTATCGCACCAGAATTAACATCATACGCACGCAGTAGCAGATTAACCAGCGTTGTTTTACCCGCCCCCGACAATCCAACAATACCAATCTTTTCACGTGGTCGCACATTCAAATTAAAATGTTTAATAACATCTTTTTTGCCATAGTTAAATGACACATCATCAAATTCAATATGCCCCTTGACCTTGGTTAATTTTTTTGCCCCCGGCGCATCAACAATCGAACACGGCTGAATTATATCATCATACGCATGCACAGACTTTGCCTTGTTTTCACTGTATTCAACGAACACAGAAACCAGATAATCAAACGAACTTGTAATTTGGCGTCCTGCAACAAAGACAAACATACCATCTGCCAACGCCATTGTGCCATTTTTGATAAAATACCAACACATCAGCACCAACATAAAACTAATTGCATACCACAATGCCAAAGAAGGCCTATCTTGGACACGGCGCAAGAATCCAATTTTATGCTCTATTTCAATTTGTTCTGCCTGTTGATTCCAGATATATTTATTTTCATATTCCACATTCCCAAACAGCTTAGCAGTCATCGCATTTCCCAGACTATCTGTCCGCATACCAGATATTCTAGAACTGACCTCTTGCAAGATTTTTTGTTGTGCGTTAATCTTGCGCTGCCATATAAATCGCCAACCCGTACGCACCCCAGCAGCAACAATAATCATTAACGCAATCCACATATTTTGCCACAAAATACCAACCGACAAAACCAACATAGACAAGCTATATTTTATAATATCTGTATAATATTCCAGCGTCATCTTGTTCAGATTTGTACGAATTGTTCCAATTTGATTCGTCACCTGACCTGCCGGCCTATTTATAAAAAAGTCCGTATCATTTTTATACACACGCTTATACAATACAAACCCAGTATATCTGTTAATAATCGGTCGCCAATACAGATTCATATATTGCCTTACACTGCCCATCAGGAAAATTGCAGCAAACCAAATCGCAATCCATACTATCTTTTCATTCCACATCCCCTGGGACGCACTTTCAAATATTTCCACTGCCCACTTATTAGCAAACGGGAACACAATATAATCAAATGAAAATGTCAGAATTATTGCAATACTGGTAACACTATAAAACAACGGAAACCGTCGCACCACCGACCAATAAAAACCAAAAACAGTCGCCGGAAAATCAACACCGACCGACTTTTGTTTATTATTTTTACGTCTGTTTATCAATTTACGAAACATTAAGCCCCCTTTTTTTGCATCAACAATGCAATATCTAATAAATTCAAGAAGTTATTTCAATATAATTTTGACAAAAATTGACAAATAAATCGTTTGACATTTCCCTCTTTTCGATTATACTAATGGTATCACAAAACAACAAAGAACCAAAGACATATTCTTTTACCCCAAAACAATGAATAACAGCGATACAATTTTTGCATTGTCAAGCGGCCACGGCAAATCTGGCGTTGCAGTAATTCGTATTTCTGGGGACAGTCTGGCAAACACATTTACAACATTTATAAATAAATCAGATTTTGCGCCACGCCGTGCATACTTTTGTAATTTGCGCGACAGCATGGGCGAACTGATTGATCAGTGCCTGGCAATATATTTTCCTGCCCCACACAGTTTTACTGGCACAGATGTCATTGAACTACACACGCACGGCGCGCCCGCAACAATAAATGCAACATTTGAATACCTGAAAACATTGGGCATGCGCCTGGCGACCCCTGGGGAATTTTCACGCCGCGCATTTTACAACAACAAAATGGATTTGGCCGATATCGATGGACTGGCGGCACTGTTGGGTGCCCAAACAGACGCACAACGCAAACATGCCCTGCGTTCTATGCTGGGACACGACAGTGAAATTTATCGCACATGGCGCGAACAAATGGTTGAAATTTCTGCCTATGCGGCGGCAATCTTGGATTATAACACAGATGACTTGCCACAAAACATTGGCGAAACAATTCACGCGCGTACAGAAAAACTATATCATGAAATCGATACCGCGCTGCAAAACTATAACACATCACGCGCAATTCGCGGCGGAATAAATGTCGCACTGGTTGGTGAAACAAATGTTGGTAAATCATCAATATTTAATTATCTGGCGGGATCTAACCGTGCAATTGTATCGGATATCGCCGGAACAACACGCGATGTTGTATCAATAAATTTAGATATTGACGGATTTTTAATAAACCTGTCTGACACCGCCGGTCTGCGCGACACAAATGACACAATTGAATCAATTGGCATCGAACGCACAAAATGCGAAATCGAAAACGCAGACATCGTTATTCACGTCTATACGCCAGAATCCGCCACACACAACAAACTATGCGACAACGAAATCGTTGTTATAAACAAATCAGACACAACAACAACACAAAATATACCAAACGTAATTTATACATCTGCAAAAACTGGCGATGGCATGAATATTCTAACACGCGCACTGCGCCAGAAAATTCATGAAATTACGGATGGCACCGAAGATAAACTGACCCTAAATGCACGCACAAAATCATTACTGGAATCTGCACGCGACGATTTATTGCACGCCCTGAACGCAAATGAAAATTATGATATATTCGCTGAACACACTCGCCGTGCATCTGACGCAATTGGAAAAATACTTGGCACAATCACCACATCCGAAGTATTAGACAAAACATTTTCCCAACTATGCCTGGGCAAATAAGTATTTTTTCATTACTCTTTTTTCAATTCTATCATCAAACCGCAATGATCTGTTGGTTTATCTGCCAGACGCGGCGCAATATCAATTTCACAATTTTTCACCAATGCCCATGCTGCCCGATTACACAAGAAATAATCCAGGCGCAATCCCTGTTTATTCGCGACCGTGTCGCGCCCACGATACCCATACCACGTATAATCGACATCATCCGGATGCAGCGTACGCCATGCATCCATCCACCCCTGTTCTATCCACTGATTCATAATATCACGTGCCTGGGGCGCAGAAATGGCAATCCCCTCGTAATTCTTGGGGCGCCAAATATCCCTATCCTCTATTGCAACATTAAAATCCCCGCCAATAATAACCGGTTCCGGCGAATTTATATATTGCGCAATATAATCTGTAAATGCCCGCATCCATTCTAATTTATATGGAAACTTTGGCGAATCCACCGTATCACCATTTGGCATATAGACATTTATCAGGCGCACACGGCCATCAACCACGCATTCCAAGAATCGCGCATTAACATCTGGATACGTCGGCAACCCCATCGTCACATCTTCTATGGAATTTTTAGAAAACGTTGCCACACCATTCCAAGACTTTTGTCCAAAGACCTTGATATTATATCCATATTCATCAAACAGGTTATGCGGAAAGTTTGCGGTCTCGACCTTCAGTTCCTGAACCATAATCGTGTCATATTCGCCTTTACGCAGGATTTCCAGAAAACTTTCTGCATGCGCCCGAATAGAGTTAATATTCAATGTCAGTATTTTCATGTTTGCAATCCTATTTCTAATCAGTATAATATCGACTGTCCAATATAAAAACAACAAGGAATTTTATACAATGAATATGTATCAATTACTGGAACGCAGCGCACAAACATGGCCAGATAATTTATATCTGGTACGCGAAGGCGTCACCTATGCAAAATTTGTTGAACTGGTCAAGGCGCGTGCCACATCTCTGGCCGCCCAAGGCGTCAAGAAAGGCGACATTGTCGGAATTTTATCGCATAACATACCAGAATTTCCGATAACCTTATTTGCAATATGGTTTTTGGGTGGGACGGTATTATTACTGGATACCAACCTGACCCCATTTGAATATGACAACATGACATCTACAACCGATTGTCATATCGTATGCGCTGAAAAATCTTTCTTTTACAAAACAAACAATTTTAAATTCTATGACATCACCAAGAAAGATGGCAAAGCAGACCCAGATTTAAAACCCGCCGCGACAGAATCTTTGGATGTTGCAACAATGTCATTTACATCTGGATCCACCGGCGTGCCCAAGGTCGTACCATTAACGCACTTTAATTTGATTGAATGTGCAAATTCACTAGAAGACATGGCCGAATGGATTAGACCTGGTGATTTCCTTTATGGTTTCCTGCCAATGTATCACGTATTTGGTTTTGCGGTTGAAATTCTGGCGACATTACATTATGGCGCGGGTGTATTATTACAGCCTACAATCAATCCCAAAGAAATCATGGCCGACTTTAAAAAGTTCCGCCCACAAATCATCCCGGCGGTTCCACGCCTATGGGAAGTATTCCGTAATAAAATCATCGATAACATCAAGGCACAAAAGAAATGGTGGCTGGTATCGTTTATTTTAAAATACGGCAAAACACTGGAAAAAATTGGTCTGGGCGCATTGGTACGCAAGGTTCAAAAACCAATCTTGGACGTATTCGGTGGTCGGGCCCGCTTGCTGGTTGCAGGGGGCGCCGCAACAAAACCAGAAGTCGAAACATTCTATGAACGTCTGGGTCTAACATTTATCCAGGGATACGGCCTAACAGAAACTGTTGGACCAATCTGTATTTCTAAACCAACCAAGAAACGTTTCCCATTCGCATTCGGTGGCCCAACCATGAATAACGAATGTGAAATTCGCGACAAAAACGAAGATGGCGTTGGCGTATTATGGTTGCGCGGTCACCAGGTATTCGGTGGCTACCTGAATAACCCAGATGCAAACGCAGAAATCTTTGACGAACGCGGATTCTTTAACACTGGCGACATGGTATCAATGGATAAAAACGGCGAATTGCATTTTGCCGGCCGCAAAAAACAAGTAATTGTTCTGGACAGCGGTAAAAATGTTTATCCAGACGAACTCGAAGGTTTGTTTATAACAATTCCTGGGGTTAAAAACGTCGCAGTTTTTGAACACAAGGTCAAAGACAAAACCGTCACATACGGTGTATTCAGTGTCGAAGAAGGTATGACAATGGAAGAATTAGGCGCCGCAATCGCAGCCGCCAATAAAAAGGTTGCCAGTTATAAATGGGTCACCCATTACGCAATGACAACCGATGATTTACCATTAACCAGTACTCAAAAGGTAAAACACCACATAGTACGACAAAACTTAATCGATGGTAAATATCCAAACAGACACGAATAAAAAAATCCCCCGTTTGGGGGATTTTTTATTTACAAACATTCCAGATTCTATACCCATCTTCACTTAATATGGTTTTATCTGACCAACTAAATTCTGTAACCGTATTTGTCGTAATATCAACCTGCACGCTCAATTGAATATTTTCAACAGCATTTTCAAACGTTAGAAATTTACTATCACCATTAACAACTTCATCTATCTTAAATAACTTCATCAAGAAATCATATCCATCTTCACTAACCAGCATATTATCCTTACCAAAGCTTATATTTTTAATTATTGCATAATCATCATAAACATCTACCGCACCTACCTGCTCTACATCATGCACTATAACAATACCCGTATCTGGACACTTTAAATCAGACATATATCTTACCTTGCCCAACTCCTGCTTTATTATTTGTTTTAACTTTTCTGCCACAACACAAGAATCTAATACCTTGTCCGCATAATGCTTAAGATTAGCATTGTGATAATAGTGCAATTCATTTTCACCAAGCACCGCTTCCAACTGTGAATCATCCATAAATGTTTCTCGTCCTGTATCTGGGTCATATACCCGCAGTTCCGCATACCTTGGCGCAACCGTTTCCGACCGCAACAAGCTTCCTATATAAGCATTACAATTTTTTATCTTTTTCAATTCTTCATCAGACACATTAAGCGTATTTTGTTTTTTATCCGAATTAAATGGCACCAAAACTTCACACCGTTCGCCCACAACATACTCACCATTTTCAACCGATATTCCATCCGATATCATAAAATTATTATCAGCTGCAAACCACAACACAAAATTCGCATAACCAGATGGCACCCCTACTGAGTTCAACTCTAACTTTATATGTCCGGGTTCTTCAAAATCCCCCTTATTGTTTTTCGGTAAAGACACAAATAATACATCATCAATTTGTGGAATTTTATTTTCCAACCACGTATGATTTTTCAAACGCTCTTTATGACGTACATCTTTATCCCAAACTTTAATTTCTAAATCAGCCCTATCTTCATATATATTGGCATTAACTAAATAACTGCTACCCGCCAAGCGACACAACAAATCGACTTTTTGTTCTGTCTTATCACATCCAAGCAATCCAAACATAGCACACAATAAAAATATTTTTTTCATAATCTCTCCCCCATTTATTAACTATCACTATATCACAAACAGACAAGAAATCCTAATTTGCCATGGGTAAAAATAAATTAGAATAATTTAGATACAGTCAAAAACACCGGCATAGTGTATTAAACATACATGAGCCGGTGTTTTTGGCTATAGATGAATTATTATAATTTATTTTAGCGTAGGGGCGGATAACAATCACCACCAACTTCTGGGCAACAATTAAACCCTAAATCATTCATGTCGGTATATATTTCACCGGCGCAACAACCGTGCTTGTCCGGGTCAGAACCATCAGAACAAAGACCAACGTCACTGGGGGCAAACTTTATATGCGCAACATGGGAACAAACACCAAGCGCAAAACCCAAAACAAAGGAAATAATTATCAAAGAACAACATAATATTTTATTTTTCATACAAATCACCTTATGGTTATTTATTTCATTGGCGGAAAGCAATCACCACCATCTTTGGGACAACACGCAAACACAGAATCGCCCAGGTCTTTAAACAATTCGTCTGTACAGCAACCAAATTTATTCGGCTCGGTACCATCTGCACATAACCCATTTTGAATAAATTGCGCAACCTGTTCGGGGGTGTATTCCGGCACCACAACATCGTCCTGGGCTTCTGCTATATCTTCCTCAGACGACGCTACTTCTTCTATCACGGGCGCTGCAACCTCTGCCCCGCCCCGCGATGATTTTTTGCGACCACCGGTTGATTTTACACATTGTTTTCTATAAGACGCCTGCAACTTTTCCAACGCATCCGCATCTTCATCAGTTTCGTCTTGCGCCGATTTTAATTCGTTTATTTGTTGCATCATATCATCACATGACAAACGCTCTTTAACCGCTGCCCCATCGTCTGCATACAACGGCATTACAAACAATAACGAAAGAAATAGCCCCAGAATTTTCACACGATTATCCTTAGTCTTCATTTATTATTTTTTCAACTTCTAAGATAAAATCTATTGCCGGATTTGTTAATTTTTTCGCAGTCTCGAATATTTCTTCGGCGGCCGCCTGCATATTTAAACGCTTGTACGTTTCGACCACTTCGATTGTCTCTTCTTTATCAAATTCATCATCTTCCAACGCCCGCGCGATTTCCAATTCTTGTTTTGCCATTGCGACATATTTTTCTGAATTTGCAGCACATCCACGTTCTGACAAATTCGCAAATATTTTTGCACGCACAATACGATTTTCTGCAAAACCATTTGCATCCGGCAATTCTGCCATCAGCAAAGATTCAATCTGTTCGCATGTTTCTTGCAGTGTTCCTGATTGTTGCAACGCCTTAACAATTTCTTGTTCGCGCTGAATCTGTTTATGATATTTCATCTGATTTTCAGAACAACCGTTCATTATCAACTTTTCATAAACAACAATATTGCTTTCATGCGCCATAACATCAGGCGCATCTTCTGGATACAATTTTTGCATTAACAAATCTTCGATAATTGCACAGGTTTCTTTTGTCTGTGCATCTGGATTTGGCGTAGGTTCAACAACCTGTGCAACCTGTGCATTTTTATTCACATGACTACTATTCAGCCCCCAACCAACCATCAGCCCACATATAAACAATGCCACCAATCCAACAATCCCCCACAGACGTTGTGCCTTGGTATGAACAACCCGAAAACGCTTATTTTGTTGTGCCATAACTCTCTCCTTAGTTTTTTATATTATACTACGCAACGATACCGTTGTTAATTGTAATTTTTCTATCTGCGCGCGCCGCCAAATTCATATCATGCGTCACGAATAACATTGCCATTTTATTTTTTCTGACCAGTTCCAATAACAAATCAAACACCGTCATCGCATGCTGAGGATCCAGGTTACCTGTTGGTTCATCGGCCAACAAAATATCTGGGTTGTTCGCCAACGCACGTGCCACGGCAGTACGCTGCTGTTCGCCACCACTCATTTCCCCCGGCAGATGCGATGCACGATGCGCAACATTTGCAGACTTTAATAGTTTCAACGCGCGCGCCATCGCCACTTCTTCTGCCACGCCATTTGCCAACATCGGCAACATAACATTTTCCAACGCGGTAAAATCAGACAACAAATTATGCTTTTGATAAACAAATCCTATTTTTTGACGCCTGATATTCGTACGCACATCTTCATCCATTTTTTGCACAGGCACACCACCGATTAAAATGCTGCCAGAACTGGGTTTATCCAACAACCCCACACATTGCAACAATGTTGATTTACCACTGCCCGACGGCCCAACCAGCGCAATAATTTCCCCACGGTGTAAATCAAAACCACCACCACGCAGAATATGCAACGGCTGGCCACCTTCTATAAAAGTCTTTTTAATATCCCGCACAGACATTACAACATCTGCATTTTGTATTTTTGACAAAGAATTCAAAATACCCGCCATTTAACACATCCTTTATTCGCCTCTCAACACTTCCACTGGGTCTGTATTGGCCGCCTTCCACGCAGGATATAATGTTGCCAAAAATGCCAACAACACTGCAATCAATGCAATCCCCAACACATCCGTCCAAACCAATTTAGATGGCAATTCCGACAAATAATATAATTCTGCCGGGAACAAATCACGTCCTGTCAGCCATTGGAAAAATTGACGTATCGGTTCAATATAAATTGCAATCAACACCCCAAAAATCGTTCCAAAAAACGCCCCAATCACACCAATTGATGTCCCAGACAGCATAAATATTTTCATCATAGATTTACGCGACACCCCAAACGTACGCAACACCGCAATATCTTTATTTTTATCTTTGACCAGCATAACCAACGACGACACAATATTAAACGCCGCCACTATAACAATCAGCAACAAGATTAAAAACATAACATTTGATTCCACCTGTAATGCGCCCACGAACCCACGATTTAAATCGCGCCAGTCACGCACCACAAAACCATCCGGCAACAGTCGCCCTAAACTTTCCACCACCGCGGTTGTATCTTCTGGATTTTTCAAGAACAAATCAATATGCGTCACCGCATCACCAATATTTAAATATTTTTGCGCAGTCTGTAATGGCATAAATATATACCCAGAATCATATTCATACATTCCCATAAAGAAAGAGCTCATCACCGGATACGACATAATTCTTGGCATCGTACCAAACGGCGTTGGCGTTGCACCATTTGCAGACACCAATGAAATCTTATCCCCCATCGTTACATTTAACGCCCGCGTCAATGACGACCCTGCAACCAATTCGCCATCTGAAATCACAGACAAATCTTTACCATAAATACGTGTTCCATTTTTTGTCTTCTCTGCCAAATCTGACATTCTAATACCACGTATCATCGCACCTGTATTATTGCCATTGGCGGTTGCCATAACCTGACCTTCGGCGATTGGCACAATCCCCGTTGCATGCGCCGCAACAACCTTGTTCTGTTTCATTTTATCAATCAAGAAATCAAAATCAGCAATCGCCCCATCCTGATGATAGACCACCACATGACCGTTCATACCGACAATCCGTCCCAACAACGTGTCATGAAATCCGCCCATCACAGACATCACCACAATCAGTGTCGCCACCCCCAGCATAATACCAATCAACGACACCCACGAAATCACAGAACCAAAACCACGTTTTTTGGCCCCCAAATATCTAAATGCTATTTTCCGTTCCAACTTTGAAAACATCAACAATCCTTATTCACTCAAAAAATCACGCAATGCATCACCAATCAATTCATTTGCATCTTGAATTTCACCTGCACCATCTACAATTGAAATAACCCGCGGCGACATAAACACAACCAGTTCTGCAAACGGACTAACCAGTGTTTCTGGCGTTGTCACAAACGAATGTGTTGGAATCCCAATTATTACATAATTATCCCCAACAGACGACGGGATATTAAAAGAACTCAATTCACCATTACTTGTACGCAGAACGATTTTCGCATCAATTTTATTAGTCCCACCAAAATCACCATATTTTCCCGTCGCACCGATAATCAAATCAGTTTCCAAACGTTCTTCTTTACCACATTGTCCGATATCAAATCGCGACTGCCATCCATTTGGAATTGCAAACGTACCCTGCGATATCAAAACCACATTTGCCTGTTGCCCCAAGAATTCTTGCAACGTTTTAGTATTTATTTCCGGACTAACAACCAATGCACGCCCAACAACCCCTGGGATTGACATACGCACATTTTCTTCACCAAACGCCGGCAATAAATTCATCCAAACAATCGGATTATCTGTACGCGGATACACACGATACACATCAATATCCCACGCAATCATATACTTTTTCCCGGACATATCTGCGATAATCTTGGCCACTTCACGTTCTGTCTGATAGTTTCCTTCGAACACAACCGTCTTATCCCGCCAATTCACCAGCAGGTTTCGCATATCCGCGCCATGCATCGCATCCAATAAAGCCATAATAATGGTTTCATCCTTTGGCATCTTTATCAGCCACTTTGCCCGATGTGTTAAATGCAATTCCCCCAACGTGTCATCATACGAATAATACACACGCCCCATCTTAGTCATCAATTCAACCGCATCTTCCAGCCCCCCCGCCGAAATCGTACCGGAAATTTTTTCGTACAAGGCCTCGTCTTCAACAACTGCAATATCTGTACCGTCTAACAGTTTATCCAACGCCTGCTTAACCGTTAAATCTTTAAATTCATAATCAGACACATTTAATTCAGGCAACGCATCCCCCACCCCCAGACGCACAATTTCCACTTTCTCGGCTGGGACAACTGACACAACACTTTGATTATTCCAATCAACCTCGCACCGTTTTGGCAATTCTATAGAAAACCTGCGCGCTGTATCTGTGGTCAAAGCGGCTTTTTTTGGAAAGATTGGCACTGAATTCTCGTCAATCACCAATTGATCAACAACTGTCACATTGTCATAAAGCATACCATTTACATCCGGCCGCTGCACACACCCAACCAGCGCAGCAATACCCACAACCCCAATCAGCCAACTTTTCAAACGCAGCATATAAATCTCCTTTCCATATCAATCTACTAAATATTCATCACTTTTTCAAATTCTTCCAACGTCATTTCATGAATTGGTTTTTGCGTTGGCGTCGTTAAATCACGTACCCGCTCATACTGGGCCGCAAACCTGTTAATCAGCGCCACAATTTCACCCGGCACCGCCACGCCACTACCTTGCAGACGCCGGCCGTATTCAACAACATATTCCAGCACATCTGCCGCAAAGAAACGCCCCACATAATTTTCCATGGCAATTCCACCCTTTTGCACACAAATTGCCGACATCATCATCGCCGTTTGGTTATAATAATTCGCCAGTTTGATAAAATTCTGAACTGTTATCGCCATGTCTCTGTCCTTGCTCCATTTTTTTACATTATAAAAACTATTGCCCCCAAAACGCAATTAAATTATAATAGAAAACATGAGAATAAAAATATTACCCATTTTTTTAGCCCTCGCATTGGCGTCATGTGCATCCGTAAATCGCGGAAACATTGACAACGCCACGGTATTAAACTGGGAAAATGAATCCGTCACCACCGAACAATTTGTACGCGATCACAAGGCCTGTCTGGGCATTACCCGCCCCGCACACCAGCCACGTTCCCGCATATCAAAATTATTGGCCCCAAATCAAAGTGGCCAAATGCCTGATTGGGACGGCCTGTGGGTAACATTTCAATCAAACGAATATCGTGACGTTGGCCAACGCAGCCTGATGTCTGTTCCACGCAACACCACATCTAAATCGGTCGGTGCATATCGCAGATGCATGTTCCGTCGCGGATATTTATTGCGCGCAATGTAATGATGCGCTTTGCACTTTTGCTAAATTTATGATACAATCAAGTTTATGAAACGTTCTATCTGGTTTTGGTTGTATTTTATTCTGGCAATTATATTGGCGGTATATTTTGCAACCCGCACTATTATGACTGGCATGGGCCGCACCAAAATATCGATAGTTCGAAACATATCTATATCCGCAGACATTCGCGACAAAGACCTGTCTGCAATTGCAGCGGCGGCATCAGTTGCCCCAAAAACACGTGCATACTCTTTAAACTTATCTGCATTAAACGCCCGCATTGATGATGTTGCCGGTGTAAATAAATCTGCGGTACGCCGCCTGCCGAACGGCAACCTTGCAATCAAGGTATCATTATACCGCGCCGTTGCCTTATGGACTGATGGCGAAAAATTCTTTCCATTATCTGCGGACGGCACAATTGTGAATAGTCCAACCGACACCCGCGACGAAGGTAATGTTGTATTTCGTGGCACATTACCAAACGACATATCCGATATAACCAAGGTTGCACATAACCTGGTCCAGGACCTGGACTATCTTGAATGGATTGAAAACAGACGTTGGAATCTGCACACACTGGGCGGCATAACTATTATGTTACCTGAAAACGACCCTATATCTGCGATTGGCACATTGATGACCTTAAATCGCAACCATGGCATTTTAACCAAGAACATAACCCTTATTGATATGCGCGACCCAACACGCACATTGGTAAAATAAAACGCGATGAACTTACTTGATTCTTCTTTTCTATGCCTAGACATTGGCACGCATTGCGTACGTGGCATCGCCCACCGCATCCGCAGTGGGAAAATCAATAATTCTGCAATTTATTCAATTGATACAAATGACGCATCATACGGACTGAAATCTGTCATTGACGAACTAGAAAAACAAATCGGAACCCATTTTGATTCTGCGTACATTACTGGGAATCTTGGGCCATCTGAATTTGAAATGCTTGCCAAAAGCACTGCATGGGGCGGCGAACACAAAATCACGGCATCTGATATTCGCGCCCAAACATCTCAGATTACGGCCCCAGACGATTATTTTCCAATGCATATTATTCCATTGCGTTATGACACACCCACGGCGCGCAATATGCGCACCCCAATTGGCCACATTGACCGCCAATTAATATCTGCATTTGGCATAATATATTATTCACAACCTGGGTTAAGTAATATTTATGAACATCTGCGGGCCGCCCACATTCAGTCTGACGGATTTTTCGACCCACACTTTTTACAGAACTCGGCCTATCGCACGGCGCGACAAACAACATTATTCTTAGACTTTGGCGCAGAATATACATCCGCATCCATATGGACCGACCGTGGTCCGGTCTGGCACACAAAAATCAAACTTGGTGGCACAGACATAACGAACGCCATCGCATCACAATTAAACATCGATATTTACGAAGCGGACAGAATCAAACACAACGTCGCATCACTGATACCCAAAGAAATGAACCGTTTTACCCCCGCGGATACCGCATATGATTTTTCACGTGGCGACGTTAATGACATAATAATACCAATTATCGTCGATATTATTGGCCAGATTAAGGACAGATGTCTGCCATCATTTACAAAATATCATCCGACAAAAATCATCATGTCTGGCGGCGGTGCCGATGTCGAAGGCCTGCGTGATTTTATCGAAAACGCATTTGCCATCGTGACCGAAGTCTTGCCCCCTGATGCGACGGTACGCGCCCTGTCACAATACATTTGGGAATGCGAACGCCCACATCGCGACGCATACCTTGCCCGCCAAGACCGTTGGGCCCGTCGTTCTGGTTGGATAAAAAAAATCTTTCGTCGCAAAAAGAAAAAACGCGCACACTTTGTTCCAATATTACCCAGCACATTATGTTTTAATATGAAGCGTGGCGATACATACACATTATTTAATTCCGCCAACATATCTATGATACACGTCGATATAATGGACGGCTTTTATGTTGATAGAATCGCCGGCAGTATTGATGAATTAAAACTTATTCGTTCGCACACAAACGCACACCTGCACGTACATCTAATGACAGAAAGTCCGGCCGTCTGGGCATCTGACGCAATTGCGGCTGGGGCTGACACGATAATATTATCAACCAACACATCTGGACTGCGTGCCGCGATACGTGTTGTCAAAAACGCCGGCCGTCGTGTTGGTGTTGCACTGCACCCAGATTCATCTGTCAGTATATTAAAGCCAATTTTACGCGACATAGACGAAGTTATGGTAATGTCCGTCACCCCTGGCGCCGCCGGCCAACAGTTTAATCCTGCAACCCTGCACAAGATATCCATTTTGGCAGGCACCCGTAAAAAGTACGGTCTAAAATTTGTCATATCTGTTGATGGTGGCATAAACGACAAAACGGCCCAACCATGTTGGGATGCCGGCGCAGATTTATTGGTCAGCGGATCATACCTGGCCAAATCAAACGATTTTCCATTGGCGGTACAAAGCCTGTTAAAAAAAGCCCATGAACAAAAATAAATCCAGATAAAACTGGATTTATTTTTTTGCAAACAACGCTTTTTAGGGATGTGGGTTCGGGCCGTACAACAGTCCGGTGTTATTTACGCAGTGTTCGCATTTAAATCATACCTGTTTCGTATCACTTATTCCACAGGCGTCTTTTCCCAGACGATTTTTACAATTTATTTTATTGCAAACTTGCAATTTCTGAATTAAAATCCCAATCACTATGGGCACAAATGCAATGATGTGACTGACACCCACGGAGCGTTTAACCCCACACCAAAGTAATAAATCAGGGTGGCACCGCGCAGAACGAATCTTGCGCCCCTGAATTCAGCAATCACTGGGTGCCGAAAATCCTATATATTTTTTCAGCCCCTGCGAAACAATAAAAAAGGGACCAAAATGTTATCTTTGAAATCAAAGTTCAGAACACATACATGTGGCGAATTAAACACCACAAACGTTGGCGAAACGGTTGTTTTGTCTGGATGGGTTCATCGCAAACGCGACCACGGCGCATTATTATTTGTTGATTTGCGCGACAACTATGGCATAACCCAAATTGTGTTTGATGGTGGTGACGAAGCACTAGAAAAAGTTCGCCCAGAATCTGTAATTAAAATCACCGGCACTGTTGTTGCCCGTGACGCTGCGGCAATCAATGACAAAATTCCAACTGGCGGCATTGAAATTCAGGCACAATCTTTTGAAGTCTTAACGAATTCAGACGTATTACCATTCCAAGTATTTGGTGACGACGAAGTCAGCGAAGAATTACGCTATAAATATCGTTTCTTGGATTTGCGTCGTGAAAAATTACACAACACAATTTTGACACGCAATAAAATGATGAAATGGTTACGTGACAAAATGTGGGATCTTGGTTTTTCAGAATTCCAGACACCAATTTTAACTGCTGACTCACCCGAAGGCGCACGCTGCTTTTTGGTCCCCAGCCGTTATCACCATGGCAAATTCTATGCCCTGCCCCAGGCACCACAAATGTTCAAACAATTGTTACAGGTTTCTGGCTTCGACAGATATTTTCAAATTGCGCCATGCTTCCGCGACGAAGACCTGCGCGCAGATAGATTACTAGAATTTTATCAACTTGACCTAGAAATGTCGTTCGTTGATTTACCAGACATCCAGGCCGTCGGCGAAGCCATCATGCCTGATTTGGTACGCACATTTGCACCAGACGCAAATGTATATCCAGAAATACCACACATCACATTTGATGACGCAATGTTAAAGTATGGTTCTGACAAACCAGACTTACGCAACCCAATCATCATCCATGATGTGACTGAAATATTCCGTGGTTCTGACTTTGGAATCTTTGCAAACGCAATTGAAAATGGCAGTGTTGTTCGTGCAATTCCTGCGCCTAATTCTGCTGACAAACCACGTTCATGGTTTGATAAACTGGGCGATTTCGCGGTCAAAGAACTGGGGCTTGGTGGATTAGGATACATTGTATTCGCAGACGAAGCCAAAGGGCCCGTTGCAAAAAAACTGGATGCCGACCGCATTGCAAAATTACATGAAATTGCCGGCGACAACGCATCACTGTTCTTTGTATGTGACGCCCCAGAATCTGCCGCCAAGGCTGCCGGCAAATTACGCACAAAACTGGGCGATGACCTGGGCTTGGTAAATAAGCGTGACTTTGCATTCTGTTGGGTTGAATCATTTCCATTTTTTGAACCCGACGAAGAACGTGGTGGCGCACCAAAATTCACACACAATCCATTCTCGTACCCAATGGCGACAATGGACGAATTGGATACAAAAAATCCATTTGAAATCAAGGCCGCACAATTCGACATGGTAATGAACGGTCTAGAAATTTGCAGTGGCGGTCTGCGCAACTATAACCCACGTGTTATGGAAAAATGCTTTGAAATCGCTGGTTATCCAATCGAAGCGGTCGAAAAGAATTTTTCTGGCCTATACACATCATTCCAATATGGCGCCCCACCACACGGCGGATGTGCATTTGGTATTGACAGATTGGTATCTGAAATCATCGGCTTTGGCGACAGTGTTCGTGAAACCGTTGCGTTCCCTGCCAATCAACGTGGTCAAGACTTACTTATGGGCAGTCCAAACGAAGTCACCGAACAACAACTTCGTGACGTCCATATCCAAGTACGTAAAAAGAACTAAAAAAATGCCCTTCGGGGCATTTTATTTTTTCGATTTGATTTCATACCTATTGGGTACAACACGCAACATGTGTATAATTTTATAAAAAAAAGAATACACATCATGCATAAGAATTTTGACCAATTGATTTTTTTTCTGCGACTAAGTCCATATCAATCACAAACACTAAAAGATAATTATAATAAATATAATATGTCGCGACTGGTAAAACGCGGTGGTGTTTTATATGCGCCACATGCATCCCATGGATTTATCCAAAAATTTACCAGACTGCTTTTCGGCACCCCTGCTGATTTAATCGGGCCAACAAAAACACTACTGTGCAACCAGCGCAAAATATCATTTACAACAAATGGATTTCACTGTGTTCGCATTGGCAAATATAAATATTACGCAGATGCATCTGGCACGGCCATCACCCGTGAAAAATTCACACGCCATAATTAAAACTGACTATGGGTTTTAACAAATGCCCGCATAAACCCAGTATCAATATCCTGCATAATTTCTGACAAAGAATAGTTTCGCCCACCATCAGGCAAAATACTAAGTGCGATTGTCGCCGGCGTTGGTGCTGTGCCACGCATTGTCAAATCAAATTCCGCAGTCATCATACCATCTGTTATCGCCAATCCGCCCACCGCATCCGTATGTCGCATCGCCAATTCAATCGGCTGGGTTGTAATAAAGTTTCCGTCATCATAATACCCTACAACACGCATAGATTTAATCTTTGTTTCACCGCCTTCCAGTGCGCGCGCCAATGCATATTCCGCATTCAATGTTGTTATATTTTCAGCACTGGCATAGAAATCATCAAACGACATTCCTATTAAATACCCACCATTAAATACAATATCCATATCGCCTGCCATGTTATAAAATATATCATGCGCAATTTGACCAGATGTTGTCATATTCATTTCCGCGGTAATCATTGCATCTCTTACGTTCAGTGGCATATTTTGTGACAACAGATTTCCACTAATAACAAACTTATTCAATTGCATAAACACATCATACGATATTTGATTTTTTTCAATTGTTGCCAACAGATTTCCACGACTGGCATCTGTAATAGAAAATGTTTGAACATCTGGTTTTAGTGAATACACAAAATTATTAAACACCGCCCCATCATATACCAACGCATCTGCCACCAGCGACACATTCACCGGCAACCCAAACGGTATCAGAATTGGAACATTGGTTAAAAATTCTAATTGTTCATAATTATCCAAGAACCCTTGGCTAACAATTTCATCTATATTTAATTCTCGTGTTTTCAGCGTTATATTTTTCCCAGCCACACTTCCAACAAATTCTTGATTACCAATTTTAACAATTAAATTCGAAATATTTCCCGCATCATAAAATCCGGCCACACTATACTTTGCATCACGTATCGCACGCAAATCCAAATTAGGGAACCACGACTTAAAACTATCCCCCGCCAAATAGAAATAATTATCATACATAGACAACTGCCATTTTTTATCATTTGGCGTAAATGTCATCATAGAATTTTCCCACACAAAATCACCCGTGGCATTTTTCATATAATCCGGCAAGAACGGCAAACCTATTTTTAACCAGCGCATTGGCCGACCGCGCACAAATGTATAAGACGGCACCACACCATTATCTGTTATTTTATATTGTCCGGCCATATCAGAAAACTCAAAATGTATAACCCCACGACGACCTAATTTTGCAATTAAATCTGAAAACTGTGCCAAATCAGGCATTGTTTTATCTGATTGCACAAATATATCAAACACACCATTATCAACAGAAAAACTGCCTGTCATATCTGCATAGGCAAATTTGCTGCATTGCCATTTATCTGGCACCCCAGACGCCAAACACATAAAATTAATTCCATCAATTTGCGTATTTATCAGCACATTATGCGCCCCATTTTTATCAATAAACCCACCTGTTATCGCTGTATTATCCGCAACAACATTTGCGATTTGAAATTTATCGCGCGTACCAACCGCTTGAATTTTTAGGTGTTCAAACACATAATCCGCCAATTTCAATTCGCCATACAAATCCATATTGATATTCGTCCGCGTCAGATGCGCATTTGGCTTTAACAAGAACGAAAAATCAAAATTTAAGTTTTCAGACACTAATTGGATATCTTTGTCCCCATTTGGATAAATTTCTAAACTGCCTGCAAAATTATTTGCGCTTATATTTGTAAATTTATATCCATCACCCCCATCCCACTCAAAATTCATACTCAATTCAATTGGTCCATCTGACGCGCCTTCTATCCCGTCTATATTCAGCCACTTTTTAAGATTATCTGTTTTCAGTGACAAATACCCACGCACCATACCATCTTCGAACATCTTTCCTGTAATATCTATATCATTATTTTTATTTCTGATATGAAACGTATCGCCAATAAATTCGACATCATACTTGTGACCGCCCGCCCGAATAATTCCATTAAATCTGCCATCCGAGAATTCTGCATTAATTATATGAAATTTATTACCTGCGAAATCAATATCAGAATCATATATTTCAATATTGTGATTAAACGCCGCGGGCGCTAATTTATCGACACTAATATCTGCATCATACACAACAACAGTCCTATCCAGCGTTGCATTTTTCAAATCGAACAAATTATGAAAAGGCACAGACAACAGCACCGACCCAATTTTGGCAGTTGGTACTTCGACATCATGCGCAACAATTGTCGCACCACCAACCAAACTAAAATGAATATTGCCGTTCAGTTTTGCAGGCACCTGCGTTTGTTCTAAAATGGCTTTTTCCAGAAATGGTCTAAAACTATTCAGCGTTATCATTGGTGGCACAATCACCATCGCCAGCAACAACGCCCCCAACGCATACAGCGTACCCCAAAAAAATCTACGTTTATACCTAGGTTTTAATGCCATTCTCTCTTTCCTTGTAATTTAATTATAATGGATTACAATTACACTTGTGAATAAAAAAATGATATTTGATTTACAAAGTGATTACAAACCCATGGGCGACCAACCGGCCGCCATTTCTGAATTGACATCTGGTATCCAAGACGGCCGCAAAAACCAAGTATTGCTTGGTGTCACTGGTTCTGGAAAAACATTTACAATGGCCAACGTCATTGCAAACCTTGGTCGCCCTGCGTTAATCATGGCACCAAACAAAATTCTTGCCGCCCAGTTATACACAGAAATGAAGGCCTTTTTTCCTAACAATCATGTTGAATACTTTGTGTCATACTATGATTATTACCAACCCGAAGCGTATCTGCCCACAACCGACACATACATCGACAAAGATGCATCAATAAACGAACAACTTGACCGCATGCGCCACAGCGCAACCCGCGCCATGCTGGAAGAACGCGACGTCATCGTCGTATCTTCTGTATCATCAATTTATGGTATGGGTTCGCCAGAACAGTATTCTGGCATGAAATTGGTATTAAATTCTGGCGACAATATTTCCATCAAGGATGTTATTCGCGCATTGGTTGATATACAATACAAACGCAACGACACCGCATTTGAACGTGGTGATTTCCGCGTTCGTGGCGACACACTGGACATATTTCCATCCCACGCCCAAGACCGCGCATGGAAACTATCATTTTGGGGCGACGAAATCGAAGAGATATGGGAATTCGACACCCTGACCGGTGCAAAATTACATAAAATCGATCGCATTGCAATTTACCCAAACACTCACTATGCCACCCCTATGCCCAGCATATTACAGGCAATATCACAAATACGCAGCGACCTGTCCGAACGCTTGGAATACTTTCACAACAACATGAAATATATCGAAGAACAGCGTCTGCGCGAACGCGTCAATTTCGACATTGAAATGATGGAATCAACTGGCACATGTCGTGGCATTGAAAACTATTCACGATATTTATCTGGACGCGCCCCAGGCCAACCACCACCAACACTATTTGAATATTTGCCACGCGATGCAATCTTGTTCATTGACGAAAGTCACGTCACTGTCCCACAAATTGGTGCAATGTCACGTGGCGACCGCGCACGCAAAGAAACATTATCCCAATATGGTTTTCGTCTGCCGGCATGCATTGACAATCGCCCACTAACATTCGAAGAATGGGACGCACTGCGCCCACAGACAATATTTGTATCTGCAACACCTGCCGAATGGGAACTGGCCCAATCTGGCGGCATTGTATCAGAACAAGTTATCCGTCCAACTGGCCTGCTTGACCCAGAATGTGACGTTCGACCCACCGAACACCAGGTTGATGACCTGCTATCACAAATCAAACAAACCCACGGTCGCACATTGGTCACCACCCTGACAAAAAAAATGGCAGAACAATTAACAGACTATCTGACCGAAAACAATATTCGCGCAAAATACTTGCACAGCGACATTGAAACCCTGGAACGCATCGAACTATTACGCGACCTGCGTCTGGGCAAATTCGATGTACTGGTTGGCATCAATCTACTACGCGAAGGCCTGGACGTACCCGAATGCGAACTGGTTGCAATTATGGACGCCGATAAAGAAGGCTTTTTGCGTTCCACCCGTTCTTTGATTCAGACAATCGGCCGCGCGGCCCGCAACGCAAATGGGCGCGTAATATTATACGCCGACAAAATCACAGATTCTATGCGTGCGGCCCTTGACGAAACCGAACGTCGTCGTGCAAAGCAAATGGCATATAACACCGAACACAACATAACCCCAAAAACCGTCACCAAGGCAATTTTTGCCGAGGTCGGCGACAAACAAGAAAAAACTGACAAAGCCCATAAATTCGTTTATGATAAATTCGGTGGTGTCATGGACGCAGATTCAATCCGCAAAGAAATCAAAAAACTGACCCAGCAAATGCATAAATTTGCCGAAGACCTAGAATTTGAACGCGCGGCCGAAATACGTGATGCCATACACAAACTACAAGACGACTTGCTATTGGTGGAATAAACATGAAAACATACATATCATCTGACCTGAACGAAACCCGTGCATGGGCTGCAGAATTTGCAAAAACATTATCGGCCCCAACTGTTGTCGCATTACATGGCGACCTGGGCATGGGCAAATCAGAAATCGCACGCACAATTATCCAAACATTACGTGGCGCAGACACCGTCGTCCCCAGCCCAACATTCACCATCGTCCAGAATTATGACGGCATATCACACTTTGATCTATATCGTGTCGAAGACGCATCTGAATTAACAGAAATCGGCCTATCACACGCAATTTCTAATGACATAACGCTAATTGAATGGCCTGATATTGCATCAGAAATGTTGCCCAAAAACACAATCCATATTTACATTGAAACACATGGCAACGGTCGTAAAATATCGGTTGCATAATACGACTTTATTTTATTCTTGATTTTCGCGCCCTATTCCGTATAATTGGCGCAGAATCAATCGCCCTAATAGTCTAGTGGTAAAACACGTCCTTGGTAAGGACGAGTCGCAAGTCCGATTCTTGCTTAGGGCACCAGAAAAATTCCCAACAAAAATAATTTAGATAAAAGTAAAACCGATGGCGTAGTGTATAAAAATACATGGGCCGGCTCTCCACCCCTTGCCACGGGATAAAATAAATTATAATGATTTAGATAAAAGTAAAACCAATGGCGTAGTGTATAAAAATACATGAGCCAGCTCTCCACCCCTTGCCATGGGATAAAATAAATTATAATGATTTAGATAAAAGTAAAACCGATGGCGTAGTGTATAAAAATACATGAGCTATCGGTTTTACTTTTAGATGAATTATTATAATTTATTTTATTCGATACAGCAATTAACAGCATTCCTAACCCAACTCTTCAGCTTAGACATGCTACCTTCTGCCTTGGGTGCGGAAACGGCCGCCGGTTTAACTTTTGACGATTTTTGTGGCTTAACAGGTTTGACGTCTGGCGCGTCACCGGTCAGTGCGCCCATGTTTAAACCCCAGAACATACAGTATAATCCATATGACTGATCAAACAAATCGTATGCGGTCTTTTTATCGCCTGATGCCAATGCCTTGGTTCCAACTTCGAACACACGCATAGATGCCGCCAACAAATGTTTAGAAATACACCATACTTCACCTTCGTACGACGGGATAATTTTCAGCATTGCGTTTTTACGCATTTCGCGCACTTCGTTAATCAAATCATAGAATTGGTGTTTGCCTGTCTTTGCGCCCGAAAACATCAAATGTTCTTCGATTGAAATCAGATTCATAATACCGATTGTCAAATCCTGGTCACTGGACAAATCTTTTGGATTAACTTTTTTTGCCGCATCCAACTTTTCAACAAATTCCTGTACGCTTTCTATTTTTTTCATTTTCACACCCCCTTATTAAAAACAAATCATCATTGCCCAACTGGCCAAAGCCAATGCTACAACTGGGATGACAACTTTTTCAAATGGAAAATGCGCATGCCCGCCATTTTTTTTCTTCATCCACTGATACAACTTCGCCGTACCGATAAATATCAGCGCACCACACATTGTACCGAACAACACCGGATCCATAACAATCACGCCACAAATCGACACAGGATTATAATCAACCATTCCCATATACACAAACCCAATCATTGCCACAGACAACAATATAACGATTGTATCGCGCCCACGAAAATGCCAATTCTTTTTATCCATAAATTTCAGTGTCCAATACCCAACCAGCGTCAGCATCGCCCCCGCCCACAGGCCAACTACACTATCCGGCACCCCCAGACGACGTGCGATATCCAACCCCGCACCAATTGCAACCGTACATACCGCACACGCCGGATTAGCAATTGCCGACACCGGCATCAGCGCAATCAACGCCATTAACAACTTTTTCATAAAATCACCTTTTCCTTTCGACAAATATATACTCTCGTGGCATTATATTAAAATCGCATCTCAAAAGTCAATAGTTGTATCTTTCTATTCGCGCGCGCACGAACCGCACCATTATCCACTGCGCGCTTTTTTTCTATGTCTGGAATATGCAGAATTACCAAACTGTCTTAATACGACACAATGGCAATTTACCAAACAAATAGCATTTAATATTATGCTGGCGAATTTTAATTGTCATTATATTGATAAAGTTAAACAGTAAAACCTTTCTAACTTCTACATCTGGCTTTTGTATCACCTGTGCCCGAAAAGCCTCAAAAAATGGTGTCATCGCCGCGTACCGCCACCACCAATGCCCATATAAATTCGCCCGTCCCTTCCATGGCTGACGCAAGATATAATGAACAATCACCGGATTTTTCTTTGCCTCTATCACTTCTTGCGCCGAATAAACACCACGCGCCACACGCGCCTCTAACCGCCCACCCGTACCACACATATAATTATATTTCAGTGGCAAATACAAAATACGCCCATCGCATGTTTTGTTCAGTATATCTTGATCAGGATACGCATACTCGTCACTTTTAGACATATCCATCCACCTTTCATACATTTTATTACGGCGTATTTCATCCAGATTCATTAACAACACACCACTATTCACATACCCATTCTGATTACTCGGATAGGGGCGTCCCTGATCTGCATCACGCACCCCCGCGATTAAATTTTCACCCATATCATAGTCATATAAATCTTCCAAAGATTCACTAAACGACACATCCGCATCACAGTAGATAATTTTTGAAACATCTGGCAATAATTTCGCCAACATAAATCTATAATAAATTCCAACCGTATATTGCTTTGTCACCGACGCATCAAAATCATCATTTGCATCTAAAAAGACAATTGTGCTGCGCGCATCAATCGATTGGACCAAATCAGATAATTCTTCACGCTTTGCATACCCCAAATCTTTTGGCACAACACAGTAAATATTATATGGCGCATGCCCAATACCATGATACAGCAAAGATGCAATTGCAACCCCTGCCAACATCCACATATTTTCATCAAAACAAAACGCAACAGCAATTGATTTATCTGACTTCATACCAACAATCCTCATTTTTTAATATATAAAAACCACCAAAATCTGGTGGTCGGGAAGTTAGAAAAATCAATCAACGAAAGACCCCGTGGTTTTTAGCAAAACGCCTATTGCATAACCACAGCATCCCGACCAAATGGCCGGGCAAAGCCCGCGGTGTAAATACACCGCATACTTGGATAACGACATTTTTAAATGCCGCGTTGATTAGGATTTTCTAAGTCCCGAACCTGCATCCCTACAGATTCACATTCAGTATAAAGTAGGATTTTTACAAACACAACAAAAATTAAAACCGCTACATGGGCGGTTTGAATTTTGGTAGCAGCGGAGGGATTGATTCCGCTGCGCTTCATTCCCCTGGGCAAATTCGCGTTGCGAACCGGCATCCGCCCGTCTGCCTTTTGCCTGCGGGTCGGACCCCCATCTGGGTGTCCATCACCACCCCGACGCACAGAATAAAAAAACGACCCATCGGGTCGTTTGTTTATTCTGGTAGCAGCGGAGGGATTCGGACCCCCGACCAAAGGATTATGATATTTCAGCGCACAAAGTATTTTCCCACACGCACCCCGCAAAAAACCGCCACTTTCATTTGTTTTGTAATAGTTGATGTCTAGAATATGTAAAACAATCCAAAAGTCTTAATCAGATTAAATACAAAATCATTAAACATAAAAACCGCTGCACACCCCACATTTCAGCCATTTTTGACCCATTTTTCTATGTAAAGTTTTTATACAATTACATCATCTCTTTTGTATCCCTTTGTAAACCTTTGTAATCTTTTGCCACGACTTTCAATTTATTCCCCTTATCATTCATAGTGTAGAACAACCAAAAGGATTAAACATGGAAGTAAAAGATTTAGAAAAAATGATGACCGCAAAAGAAGTGTCTAATTATCTAAGAATATCCGAGGCCGCATTATATGCCTATCGCTGTTCAGGAACCGGACCAAATTACATTCGTTTGAACGACCGTCTGGTGCGTTATCGTAAGAGTGATGTAGATAAATGGTTAGCCACAAATAAGGTTGAAACCAAATAAAAAACATTTCGCTGGACATTCCGTTTTTTATGTCCCAGATTATTTTGTGTAAAAACAGAGTAAAACAAGGAATTATAAAAATAAAAACGGCGGCCAAATGGTCGCCATTTTTGTCATCTTTTCATTTCTTGAAAGGAAAGTAGAATGAACTACCTTGTCTTAAACTTACGCATCGCATCATATGTAAGCCCTAATCCAACACTTGCCAATTTGTTTTCAGCAGAAATTTTGGCATTTTGGAATAGACTACACAAAACCTCACGAACATACGGCACCTCGGTAGAACCACCAGTTAATACAACCAAACGAACATCAGATGGCTTTATCCCTGCCATTGTTACGCAATCGTTCGCAATGTCAGATATTTTTGTAATCAATGGACTTATTGATTCTTCTAATTTTGTGCGTTGAACAGCAAACTTAGGGCTATCTGATAGAAAATCTAATACTACATGTGCCACATCATTATCGGTCAGATGGATTTTCGTCTTTTCTACACTAGATAAAACCTTATGTCCAAGCTGTTTTTCAATAACCTCTAACAAACGACCATAACGTTCTTTGTCATGTGCCTGCCACAAACATTTTTTTATGTTGTTTATGTTTTTATATGTATATAACAAATTTACACGTCCCCAATCCGACAAATCGTGAAAATGTCCTACGGGAACTGTCAAAACAGGGTCATATTTAGTTCGTCCACCGTATAGCGTTCCTTTGCCAAATTCTGGCATAAACTCTGCCAAAGCCAAATTTTTATCAAAGTCGTTTCCACCAATACGAGTACCAGAATTTGCAAGAATATCATCACTGCGGTCAAACTTATTTTTTAAATCACCGCCTAATTTAATAATTGTAAAATCAGATGTGCCACCACCTATATCAATAACTGCGGCCAATTGTTCTTCATTTAATGTGCGTTCATGAGCAAATGCTGCGGCAATCGGTTCATACTGAAATTCAATATTTTTGAAACCGGCATCTGTTGCAATTTTTTTCAATTCATCTTGGGCGCGCTGATTTGCTGATAAGTCATTATCTACGAAATGCACAGGGCGACCAACAACAACACTTTCAACAGATTCATTAGCTGCCATATCTATTTTTTCTTTCAAGTGTCGCATAAAATACAATATGATTTTATCAAATGTAAGCATTTTACCTTTAACAAGGGTGCCACTAGTCATAAGATTTGTTCCTAATGCTCGCTTAATACTACGCATAAAACGACCATTATCTTCTTCCTTGTCGTTATAACCAGCAATTGATTCATTATCTATGGCACGCGCCATAGCATCTCGGCCATAATAAACACCTGGCTTGTTGTTTGGAAAATATAAGGCAGTTGGTATCGTATCAAAAGACTGTTCCAAAGACACCATTTTTGGTGTACCGCCATTTGATATTGCAGCCGAAGAATTCGTAGTTCCAAAATCAATACCTGTAACAAAAGCCATGTTTATCCCCTTAAGTCAAGAAAAAGCATAATATAAAAAAAGCAAAAGTCAATATTATGTTCAATTGACAATTTAACTTTTGCAAGATACAATTCCTTGTACAATGAAAAGCTGGGAGAATATAATGAATAAAGAATTTGAAATTTTATCTCGTGCGGTAATTATCAATGGCGACAAAGTATTATTGGCTAATGTAAAGGGTAAAAACTGGTATTTTTTACCTGGCGGTCATGTTGAATTTGGCGAAACCGCAACTAATGCATTGGTGCGCGAATTAGAAGAAGAAACCATTGGTTCTACTTATTCAATCGGTGAACCAATAGGTTTTTTTGAAAACATTTATGGCGATATTGAATCATCACGTCATCAAGAGTACACAATTTTATTCGCGGTTAATGCCGAAACTCCTGATACAATCGCATCCAAGGAAGAAAAATTAGAATTCAAATTTCATAATATTGCCGATTTGTCATCACTGGACATACGTCCAGATTTCTTAATAAAAGGTCTGACAGATTGGTACGAATCCAAAACAAAGTTATTGAGTGTAGAAAAGTGATGTTATGTTTGTAGCAATAGACGGGGTTGCCGGCGCAGGAAAAACCACACAGGCCGACCTAATATTAAAAAAATGCAACAGTTCAGGAATTTCCTGTCTGGTATCATCCGCCTATGAAAAAGATAAAAAATCAATATTTGATAAATTTGTTCGCGATTACACATTAACAGATAACGATACAGCTATAACTTTTTTATTCCAGGCTCTGTATTGCATTCAGCAAAAAGAAGTTGCAGACGCACTTCATAATACTGATTTGATAATTGCAGATAGATGGAATGTATCTTTTTTAGCATATCATTCAATGTTCGGTGAACTGTCTGAATTGGGTGATGAGTTTTTACAGAAATTAGACAACTTGACATTTAAAAACACACAGCCAGATAAAAGTATTTTGCTAGATGTTTCGCCAGAAACAGCCTATTTGCGCTATATAGATAGAGAAAAACAAAAATCTGCGATTCCTATAAAAGATATGGATTTCTTTATCAAAACGGTTGATTTTTACCGTAAATATGCACAAAAGCATAACTGGCATATAATTAACGGTGAAGACACACCAGAAAACGTTCATACACAAATGCTTAGGATTATGGGGATAAACTAATGCAAACAACGCTATTTATCATATCTGTTGTATTGCTTATAAACACATTGTTTTTATTGTTCAAATACTATTATGCCCTGCGTTTGATAAAAAACAGACGTACAACAAATCATAATTCATATAAAAACCGTTTTATTTTGTTATGTCCTGTTTATCATGAAGAAACAAACATTTTACGGTTTTACAACCAATTAAAAAAACTAAAATACCCCACTAATAAATATGATATTTACTTTATAACAACTGAACGCGAAAAATTGACACCAGCCGTTGGTAAAAATACAATTGAGATTCTTGACGCACTAAAAATGCCAAATAATTTTCATATAATACATTATCCATATACACAAGGATATAAAGCGGAACAATTAAATTACGCATACAAAAATATAATTAGGAACTATAAAAATATAGATTCTATATTTTTTGCGTTATTGGATGCGGACTCTGATGTGCCACAAAACTATTTACACAACATAAACGACCAAATTGTTCCCAACATACAAGTATATCAGCAACCTGTTGCTTGGTTGCGCAATTTTAACCAATTATCTAATTTTTCATTGGTTAAAAGTTTTCCTTTGTTGCAAACCTACTTTTCTATTGCGTACGAAATCCCAATGATAGAACAATTGTTTAACCCTATTAGAATCAGACATTTTATTGGCAATGGTATTACTATCCGTGGCAGTGTATTAAAAAAATTTAATGGATTTCCATCTCTAATTGAAGACACGCGATTTGGCAGATTATGCAGTTTTGCAAATATTAGCAGCAGAATCATACCTTATTTTGGGAATGTAGACAGCGCACCCAGACTAACAATTTTGATAAAACAATTATCTGTTTGGTTTTTTGGAACCTCTTTATTCATAAAAGATTACAAATCTATGAAAGCAATTGGTGTAAAGCATATAACCTGTAAAAATCTAGCCTTTATTATTTATGCAATATTTAAAACATTTAGATGGTTAAACGAGGGACTTGCACATCTTATTATAATAATCATTGCTTTGTGGGCAAACGATACAACGATATTGTCAATTATAATATGCTCTCTATTACTACGAACTATTATACCATCTATTATGATTGTTGCATATACCAATAAAATACATATTGCCAAAATAAATGTATCATCTGCTATTATTCCAATTTTTCTGTCCCCAATATTGTACATGATAGATTGGCTTGGCACATATTTAGGACTAATGAAAATTATTTTGTATAAGTTATGTGGCAGAATTACACTATATAAAACAGAAAGGTCATAAACATGCTAAAAAAAGAGCTGATTCCACACACATCTGCACCATGGCAACAACAGATATTGCAAGAGTATTTAAGATGTACAAACATCAATAAAAATAGCCTTGTACTTGATGCGGCATGTGGGATTGGTAATAATTTGAACACAATTAAACACTTTTCAAAAAATATTACAGCATTTGATATATCTGACATTCCACTAAAATATGCAAAACAACGACATAAAAATGTAAATTTTTTTAAGTCTAATCTGGAAGAAATAACAACCCAATCAGATATGTTTGATATAGTTGTTTGCACAGAGGCAATGGAACATTGCAAATCGCCAGAAAAAGTAGTGCATGAGCTATACAGGGTATTAAAACCTGGTGGTTATTTAATATTAAGCACACAAAATCATATGAATGCTTCTGCGCTGGTCAAATTTATATATGAAACATTTACGAAAAAGAATTGGGACGCATGGGGCACACATACTTTGGATTCCAGCTATGAAAGTTATATAAGTGCATTGAAATTATACAGATTATGCAAACACCAAGGATTCAAAAAAGAAAAATTACGTGGTGCAGATTACTATAATGCGTGGCTATCATGGATACCATGGCTTTATCAAAATTATAAATTTATGGATAAACACCCATGCTTTTTGCTTGGCAAACTGCCTATAATCAAATTCTTTGGTATGGACTTTTTTATGTTATTAAGGAAATAAAATATGTTGCGCATTTCATCACATGGCCTCAGAACCCAAAAAAGAGTGTTTTTAACCTTTGATGATGGACCTAATCCATATTTTACCGAACAAGTATTAAAAATACTTGATGAATTTGGAGTTAAAGCAACATTTTTTATACTAGGGGTACGCGCCCAACAATATCCAGACCTGCTTTGTAAAATAAAAAATTCTGGTCATAAGATAGGTAATCATACATATTCTCATTCTTTGGCAGATTTTGACAAGTGCGAACAAATACTAAATCAGTATGGCATACAAAGCCAATTTGTCCGTCCACCATATTTTGACCCAAAATATTGTACAGACAAACACTTTTTTCATAATCGTACAATTATTTTAGGGGATGCACGAACTTATGATTATACAGGAATCAGCGCAAAAGAAATTTTAACAAACTGCAAAAACAACGTACAAAACGGTTCTATTTTAACCTTTCACGATGGTAGCGACCAATTACACGAGATGCCAGACAGACCAAAAGAAATGCTGAAATCTCTACCTTTTATAATTGACTTTCTATTAAAAGATTATACAATTTCTGTGTTAGACAACGCACTGCTAGATTTTAACCCAGACGTTGATTGACCATGATAGATGATTATATAAGTTTGACACACGGTGCGGCATACTATGATATACCGTCCATAAAGAAACTGACCAACATATTGGGACAGCAGGGGACAAATGCCCTCAAAATTTTTGAAAAATACCATTCAACACAGTTCAAAACCCCAGACGCAATAAGACAAAAACACGCATTGCTTGAAGACGGTATTGACTCTATACAAGGTTTAAGTTTTAATGAAAAACGTGATTTCCTAAGATTGTGTACAGCAAAATTCAAGCATTTAAGTTGTCTTATTTGGTTGCTAGATAATAAGGTAATATCTTCCAAAAATCCATTATATGACCGAGATATTATGCAAGAATATTGCAGATCAGATAATCCAGAACGATTGAACGTTGTTGAAAAAACATATTTTGATTATGAAACAAATTCGTTCTTTGGCGATTATTGGCTGGAAATAATTGACCCATCTCATCGCCTAAATGTATGTCGTCTAAGAAAAATTTGGGAAAAAAGCGGTTCTAAATTACCATTTTTTGTATGGTTAGAATCATCAGCAACTTGGGACTGGCTTCCGATGGTTGATTATGAGTTAAAAACAACCCATAATCTAACTATTAAAAATGGTTTTGTATATCGTGATGGTCTTCCATATTCTACAGGTTCAGACGTTGAAACAATATATGTAATAAACGATGACGGCTCATTAAAAGCATGTGTTAATACAGAACGCCAAAAACACACATCTCTTTCCAAAGGAAAGCCTATTATCGGTGCCGGCTCTTTCGTAATTGACAATGGTATTATTAAATATCTTGAAATAAGCAGCGGCCACTATCTTCCTGCAGAATCTGATGCTATTCGGTCTTTCAATTACTTTGACTATCATGGGGCTTGCGATGGTATTACTAAGCTAGGATATTTCAACAACGATTCAAGATTTGTGAAAACAAATCTTGAGGGCATTCGGCAACTTGCGAATAGCAAACAGAAATAACGCATTCAAAAAAACGGCGGCCAGATGGTCGCCATTTTTGTCATTGTTTCTCTGTAAAACCAGAGTAAGGTCAGATCAATAACCACATCTGACAGTTATCCTTTCCTTCCTTGAATTGAACTATACTGAAATGCGATTTACAAATGCAAGACAAAAATAAAAAACAGCCCGAAATAGGGGCTGTTTGTCTTGGTAGCAGCGGAGGGATTCGGACCCCCGACCAAAGGATTATGATATACCAGCGCTGGGGAATTTCTCCACACGAACTCCCCAGAAATCCGCCACTTTCACCAGTACACCAATTTTCTATGTCTAGTATATGTAAAATTGTCCATAAGCGTTAATCATATTAAATACAAAATTCACTTTAACAAAAATCGCTACACCACTCACATTTCCGCCATTTTTTAACCATTTTTCTATGTAAAGTTTTT
>JAFQOQ010000005.1 GCA_017403085.1 Alphaproteobacteria bacterium | reverse complement strand
TGCGCAATTGTAAAGACATTGGTTTGATATTCCATATTCTTGGCCATTTTGTCCCCCCTGTTGTGGTAAATCATAGCACGGGAAAAATAAACATTATACGGGTTTATATTCCGCGGGAAAATCTTGCAATTTAAAATTTAAGGGGTAAAATATGACGACAATCATAATCAAAGGGGGTGCGGATGTTTGTAACAGAAAAACTGGAAAATTTTTCGTGGGTAAATGTTGGCAATCCCGATCATAAAGATTTTGAAAAACTGCAAAACGAATACAAAATTGACGAAGATACTATTTCCGACATTCTGGACCCGGATGAACAGCCACGCTTTGAAATCGAAGATGATTACAAGGTTATAATTGTTCGTTTCCCAATTATTAACCGTGAAAATGACACCCTGTGGCATACAGAGCCGTTGTCTATTATTTACACGTCTAACCGCGTTATAACCGTCTGTCGCAAGCGGTGTGATTTGTTGGATAAAATTAAAAAATCGGAAAAGACGTCACGTGAAGAATTTATCTTGAATGTTATGTACTATATCGCGGAATCGTACCTGCGTATGTTAAAGGAATTGAACAAGCGTGTTCTGGCGTCAAAGCGCGTGTTGTTGGAACGCATCCGCAAAAAAGAATTGATGGATTTATTAGAGGTTGAAAACAGTTATACCCTGTATATGGCGGGAATTCGGGGAAATATTGCGGTGCTGGACAAACTGGAAAAGGTTCGGGGTTTCGTTAAAACGGACGAGGCCAAAGAACTGGCCGAGGATGCACGCATCGAATTAGCCCAGGCAACCGAAGTTGTGACATCGTATAGCAAAATGCTGAAAGCAATCAAAGAAACATTCGAAAGTGTTATCAATATGGATTCTAATACCAACATTAACCGTTTAACAATGTGGAACATTGTGTTGGTTATTCCGACGGTGATTGTTGGATACTATGGAATGAATATGCAGTTACCATTCGCAGAAAACCCAAAAATGGCGGTTTCTATATTTATTGCAATTATGGTGTTGTTGGTTGGTTTTGCATTGTTTGGCGCAATCAAGAAAAGAATTATATAAAAATGGCACAAGATTTTACATTACATACGCATACAATTGGATTTGACGGAAAAAATACACCCGAACATATGATTGCCGCGGCACGCAATGCCGGATTCAAGACAATTGGGATATCTAATCACTTTATCGTGCATCCCGAAATTCGACATACAAAATTATACGGCGCGGCCGTGGCGGGCGGATACAGCACAATGTACAACACCAGTTTTGATGAGGCCTTGGCCAAGTTTCAGCCACACTATGATGAATTGGCACGTCTGCAAGATGAAAATCCAGACATCCGCATTTTACGTGGGATGGAGGCCGACCGTTTCCCAACGGATGCCTGGGCGGATGGCTTTGCACGTGCGTGCGAAATATTAAAACCAGACTATCTAATCGGGGCGGCACATTTTGTTGAATATGGTGGCACGGTCTGTAATGTGCACGATATGGCGGCGGTGGATGCGAAAATACGCGACGAAATGCTGAATATTTATTGGAAAAACATCCAAGAACTGGTAAAAAGCGGTATGTTTAATTGGATTGCGCACCTGGATTTACCCAAGAAGAAGAACCTGGGGGAACATAGAAAATGGGACGCGATAAAACGCGAAACGATTAAAATAATTGCTAAATCCGGCGTACCCGTCGAAATTAACACCAGTGGATATAAAATCGGAACCCTTCAGCCGTATCCGGGGACAAACATAATGAAAATGATTGCCGAATATAATGTTCCGGTATTGATATCTGATGATGCACACGACGTCGACCGCATTGGGCGTGATTTTCAACTGGCATTCGTTCAGGCACGGAACAACGGTATTAAAAACTTTGTTTCGTTACAGAAATTACTTGATTTTCATAAAAAAACACTATAAACTAAGCCCCGCTGGGTAATCAGAACTGATTAAACGGCGGTGCTTTTTTGGTCCCGCCCGTGATAAGGATTCTGTTCTAAACGTCCGGCACAATAAAAACCAAAAACAAAGGAAAAAAACTATGGCAAGAGCAGGCGCAAAGCGCAGCACACGCAAGTTGAAAATTGGACGCAGCCTGGGCGTCAATCTGTGGGGTCAGGCTAAATCTCCATTTAACAAACGTAAATATAAACCTGGTCAGCATGGCCCAACATCTCGTGGTGGTAATTCTTCGGATTACGCAAAACAGATGCGCGCTAAGCAGACATTAAAGGGTTACTATGGCAATATCGGCGAAAAGAAGTTCCGTGCATATTATATGGAAGCAGATAATATGAAGGGCGACACACCAGAAAACTTGATTGGTTTGCTGGAACGTCGTTTGGATGCGGTTGTATATCGTGCAAAATTGGCACCAACTGTATTCTCATCACGCCAGTTAATCAGCCACGGCCACATCTATGTTAATGGCCAGCGTGTAAAGATTGCGTCATATCGCGTAAAACCAGGTGACGTTATCACAGTCAGCGAAAAGGCAAAACAGATGCCATTGGTCGTATTGGCACTGGAATCTGCCGAACGCAACTTTGCCGACTATGTTTCTGTTGATAGTGCAAACTTCACAGCGACATTTGTTCGCGTTCCTGCGTTCGAAGACGTACCATATCCGGTTCAGATGTTCCCAGAATTGGTCGTCGAATTCTATTCTCGTTAATAGACGCAATAAATATTGGTCCCGAATTATCGGGACCTTTTTTTATTTGTTTGTTCGCACAAAGAAACGCCCCAATCGGGGCGTTGTTTAATTACTTAGAAAAACTGTAATCCATTTCCAAATGATTTGGATTATATGTGCCGTTCATAATGGCCAGTGTATCTTCTACGATAACCAGTTCTTCGTTCGTTGCAACCATGAATATCTTGACACGACTGTCATCAGTGCTGATAACCGCCTGATCTACGCCCTTGCGCGCCAATGCCGCTGCGTTCTTTTCTTTGTCCAGTTTGATACCCAGTTCTTCTAAACCTTCACAGAATTTTTCGCGCAGATAATCATCATTTTCACCAACGCCGGCTGTAAATACCAACGCATCCACATGGCCTAATTCTGCCATAAACGCGCCGATATATTTTTTAACATTGTGTGCTTCCATATCGATGGCCAGACGGCACAAATCGTTTGTGTCTTTATTTCCTTCGACATCGCGACGATCCGCAAAGCATTCTGTAATACCCATCAATCCAGAATCCTTGTTCAGGTGTTTCTGCATCTGGTCCGGGGTCAGTCCCAATCTGTTCATCACATACAGAACGACGCCTGGGTCCAAATCACCTGGGCGGGTACCCATGGTCAGACCGGCCAATGGTGTCATACCCAACGATGTATCAACCGACACGCCATTACGGATTGCGGTGGCAGATGCGCCCGATCCGATATGCAGTGTAATTAAATTGCATTCATTTGCTGGCTTGCCCAACATTTTTGCTGCGCGTTTTGATACGTACAGATGGCTTGTCCCGTGGAATCCATATCTGCGCACGCCCAGTTCGCTGTACCATGCACGTGGCACCGCGTATCTAAATGCATAATCTGGCATGGTCTGGTGGAACGCAGTGTCAAACACGGCGACCTGTGTTGCGTTTGGCAACAACTGCTGTGCTGCGACAATGCCGACCAGTGCGGCTGGGTTATGCAGTGGCGCAATTGCGGACAATTCATCGATTGTTTTAATAACTTCATCTGTGATTTCGACAGATGACGCGAATTTTTCGCCACCCAAAACGACGCGATGTCCAACGCCCTTGATTTCGTTCATATCCACAGACGCCTCGCGCAACATGAACATAACGACATTTAATGCCTCGTTATGATTTTGCATGCTGCATTCTTTCTTTTGCTTGGTCCCATCTGGGTATTTTTGTGTCACAAAAGAATCTGGCAGACCAATTTTTTCAACGTTTCCACCAACGATTGCTGTCTTAGAATCTGCGTCAAAAACTTGGTACTTCAACGATGAAGAACCGCAATTCAGGGCAAGTATGTACATTTGATATCCTTTCTGTTTTTTTACGGGCATCAGCATAGCAAATGATTTTCACATTTTCAATAATAAACTCGGAATTTTATTGCCCAATTTTCGTCTGCAACGTTGGTTGTCTGGCCTGTGTTTTTATGACTGACCCAGAAACTTTCGCGTCCGACCATTTGGCATATATGCATCCCGTCGCCATCAATAAATATATTTGGCTGTGGATTGGCGCGATTGCCAATACCAAACGCCGTGACTATATCGCCAACTGCGTATCCTGCGTCACTATTCTGGCATATTAAAAACGCCTGAACAGTAATGGGGCTGTTGCTTATTTCTGCGATGTATTCTATATAACTGACCGAACTAGACACCGGTATTGCATCCGTTTCATACATGGAATTTCGCGCATTGGCAAATTGTGGTATTTTTTGTGCCCAGAATTCATCAGATACGCTTTCTATATCAAATCCCCCGGTGTTGGTTGCCGCATCATCTTTGCGCATTAACGCAAATCCGCCCAACGTTTCGCCGTCATGCACACGCAGTGTTTTTGCGTCTGTATCAAACGTTATTTCGCCGGACAGTCCGGTAAAATTTGCATGTTCTGCACTTGTTCCTCGTCTAATTTGTAATGTTCTTGACATTATTATTCCTCTTTTTGTTTAGCTAAATAAAAAATCCCTGCCACTATCAGGGCAGGGGTATAAAAAACAAACGGCGTCAATTCCGACACCGCTTGTCCAACATTATATCATAAAACGGCATAAAAATCAAGCCGCATATGCAAATCCATGTCCTGGGGCGTGCATTGCAATAATTGCCGCCCTGCGAGTATTAAAGTCTTCTTGCGCCCTTTCTTTTGAACCAAACCAATTTGTTTCGCTATTCTGCAGCGTATCCCAATATCGCATCAGCCGAGCGTACATATCCTGGTGTTTGTCATCAAAATTTGCCAACAGATCGTTTTGTTCGGTTATTTTTGCGTTATAGAATTCGATATCGCGTGTCGCATTCAAGAAATCGTTAATATTTGTTCGCTCATCATCTGTCAGCGTTTTTAGCGCATCATAGTCGGCCTGTTTGTGGCCCGTACCATTTATTGCGTCCTCGATATTATATATCCTGCCCTCGATTCTGCTTTTTTGTGCCAATAACGTATTACGTTCATTTTCATACGCGGGACGATCGGGCGATGTTGCATTTGCAGGATCATTTAACCAATCGTCAAAAAACTGATAATTTTGCGTTATGCCGTTCAGTTCGAATTCCAGTTCTTGTTTTTCGCGTTTTAACGTATCCAATTCATCTTTTTTTGTTGCCAAATCTGCCAAGTGCGTGGATAAATCAGTCTGTTTTGCACCGATATTTGTGTCGTCTATACCATGACTTGCGGTAATGCCTGCCTTGGTTGTTTCTGCGGTTGTTTTGCCCGTTTCAAATTCATGCAGTTCGTTGGTTGCCTGTACCCTTGCGGCGTCTGTATCCCTTTGCCATGTTTCTTGGGCTGCTTTCAAGAATTTGTTCCGTTTGTCATTAAATTTTGCACCGCGCAATCTGTACGCATTGCCTGCGATTGTCAGTCCATATCCAACTGCACGAAATGCCCAGTTCAGTGTTTTATCCATGGCATTTGTAATCAATTGTACGCCCGCATTTTTATTCCATGAATACTTACTATCCGAAAACAGTGTTAAATCTGTTTTGTTCATTATGTCCATGATTTTGCTGGTGGTATAGCCATATTTGATAACGGTTAAAACCTCCATCGCGGTCTTTGCTTCTTCTTCTTTTCCTTGTTGTACCGCCTCTACAATCAGTTTAGAAACCAAATGTTTCATTTTGTGTCCCGATTGCAGTGCGCCTTCGACCGCCTCGGGCATCGTTTTCTTCAATTTGTTTATCGTATCGACCATCCACTTAAAGTGCTTTTTTGCGGTAAATTTATCGCCGATGTTTTTGATAATTTCCTCTGACTCAGCCAGAACCTTTATCAATCCATCCGTGGGTTTAATTTTGTTCTTGGAATCTGTGGGGTTGGAAATTGCACTGACAATAACCTTGGCGTTATCGGAAAAGAACATATGATCGCCCTTCATCTGTTCGTACTTTTCCAGATAGTTTTCATATGTTTCATCCCACCACTCAGATATACGTTCCGGCAGTGTTAAATCATCTTCTTTTTTTGGCTTAACATAATCGTCGCTTTTATCATCGTTATATTTTATGCGATCTTTGGCTTCTTCCAGTTTGCCAGAAATTTTGCCCTTGTCATAATTTTTAAAAACGTCATATATCTTGGAATTTTTATACAGCGTTTTTAGTAATTCTTTATAATCAAACGATTTAAATGTTGCGATTTTACTGTTTAACAGTGCTTCGTCTTCGAATCCTTTTTCGATTGATTCAAAATCAAACCCGGCCAACAGCCGTTTATTTTCATCATTACCATACGATGCCTCGTTACGTAATGCGGTCACAACCCGAACCAATCTGTCCTGTGCTTTTTGGTTTGTATTGTATTTTTTGTCCTGTATATCAGATTTTAAATCCGCAAACGAATAATCGTCATTCAATGCGCCACGGTTAATCAGTGCGAATTCCAATTCTGGATGACTGTCTAATAAATTCTTTAATTGGTCGATTGCAGATTCTGCCATTGGACTGGCGGTTGCATTACTAAATAATTTGGTTTGGTCGCCAAAATATTTGTCCAAGAATTCAATTGCTTTCTTTTCATATTTGAACGCTTTTCTGTTCGCGTCCATTTCACGAAATGTGTTTCTAAACGCCTTGTATAGTTTCGCCCATTCTTCATCGGTCAGTTCCCATTCACCACCCACTTCTGTTGGGTCTGGTAAATCTTTGCGCACATATAGCCCAGCATTTGTTTCTAATTCACCCGCGGCATCTCGTTTCAACAGGTCGAAATCTTCGACCCATTCCTTCATATTGCCGTTATAGTCTTTATCTTTTACATATCCGCAAAACGTGACAAACTGTTCAATTGGCATACTGCGAAAATGTTGCCGCTTATAAAACTCTAATAAAAATTCGTCCATATTTTTCGCCATGCGTTATGCCTTTGCTCTTATCCCAATTATTATAGTGCAATTTAGACAAAAAATCAATCTTTTCGGTACAAATTTTGATTTAAAGGGTATATACTTACCGTAAAAGGAAGTGAAATTGAAACGACTGTTATTTTCTTTGTACGGATTTGCGTTTTTTAACAAGTTTTTGCTATTAACACCCGTCTATGCAATTTTCATGCAGGCCAATGGTCTGTCCGACCTGCAATTATCCACAATGTTTATTATATCGGCATTTGGCACGATTCTGGGCCAGTTTCCCATAACCTATATCACCAATCGCATTGGCCAGCGTTGGTCAATGATAATTGGCCAGGTTTTAAAAGCCACTGCAATTTTATTATGGTTGGTGTTTCCAAATTATGCCGGATTCGTTGTTGGTATGTTTCTGTGGGGTGTCCAGGCCGGTTTTCGCAGTGTCGCATTCGAAGGTTTGGTATATGATTCTGTGGCGGCATATGGTCTGCGACGTGAATATTCACGTATTTTGGGGCGCAAATCGACGTATGAATCCATTGGTACGGCATTATCTGCATTTGGGTCATTGCTGATGTTTATGGGCTATGACTGGGTGACATGGGCGTCCGTTATGGCGATATTGATATCAATTATTTGTCTGATGATGGTGCCATATCGTCCATCTAGGATCGGCACCAAGGCCAGCAAGTCTATCCCAATGCGCGAATTGTTTCGCACGGGTCTGCGTATTTGTCTGCGAACGCCATGTCTGTTGTCTGTTATGATTTTGACTTTGTTGGTGGTAAATATTCCATTTTTAGACGACTTCCTCAGCCCGATTGGATTACAGATTGGTATTCCAACCGAATATGTCGGGATTGTCCCACTATTTTTGCTGGGCTGTGCCACCCTGGGCCAGCGCTTTGCATATAAATTTGCCAATGTATCTGACGTGTTGCTGTACAGTTTGATTGGCGTTGTTGGCATTTTATTTGTCTTGTTTGGGCACAGTTATAACATTAGTGCATTATGGACGATGGGTATTGCGTATATGTTGTTTTATGGGATTTATACATTGCTGTATTCGCGGTTTCAACACATGGTACCCACACGTCATCGTTCGGTTATATTGTCACTATATACGACGTTTAATTACATTTTGTATATGATGGTCTGTGGCGTCATAGGGCTTGGTGCCACCCTGGGCAGTTGGCGTTTCAGTATAATGATACTTGGTGGTTTAATGTTTATTGTTTGCGCATGGGCATTATTTGTTGTTCGTCATAGTTGCACATTCAACACATTTCGTTCCCGTCAATAAAGACAACGTTCCTGTGTCAAAGTGTTGCATTTTTCTATAATATGCGATTATGAAATTTGCGAACATCTTATTGAAAAGTGTCCCATACTTGCTATCGATTGCGGGTGGTATTATTTTATATACGGGCGCAATTGACAATGCACCCAATGACAATCTGCGTGATTTGGTTATAAACGTATCTGCATCATTATTATCGATACCACTGGTATTTTTGCTATACGATTATTCAAATTACCTTGTATCTCGTCGCATGACCCGCCATCTTGAAAACAGCATGGCCGACAAATTAAATTCAGTCATGTTCAGTCTTATATTGCTATTGCGCCAAACGACGGGCACGCGCACTAAATTATCAGTCGAAGGCCTGAACAAAATGCTAACGTTGCCACTGTCCCAGATAACTCGTCGGCTTCATCTGACGGCGTCCGTGCTGCAGCGCTTTCATGATATACACGACGAATTAGACGAATTGCTATATCGGTCTGGCCAGTCTGGCGTCTTATCATCGGACCAGTTTCAGATTTTGGCATCGTTATCACGTGACATGTCGCATTTGATTAACGAGAATAAATTTCGTCACGATCGGCATCAAACGGCGCGTCGTGTATCATCTGTAATGGCGCGAATTTTGGATTGGTTGGATTCAGATGCGGTTGCGGCCTTGCATTTGCGTCAGAATTTAAATTCCGATGCCCCATTGCCGGACGATAAAAAATAAATAAAAAAAGCATATTTTTTCTTGCAATTTGTTTTTTTATATGTCAAAATTGCCCCCGTACCTTGGAAACAGAACCTTGCGTTCTCCCTTTCCAGGTCCGGTTTTGGGGACATAGCTCAGTTGGTAGAGCAAATGACTTTTAATCATTGGGTCCAGGGTTCGAGTCCCTGTGTCCCCACCAGAAATAAAACAACGCCGTCAGGCGTTTTTTTTTTATTTCTGTGACACGGGACGAAGAACCCGTAAAAGCCACGTCAGTGGCGTGGGTTCGGAACGCCAGTTGGTGAAAACAAGCGTATGCGACATTTGAACCTTACGTAGTGAATGGGGCCCATCGCGCCAACGCGCCCAAAAATCGGGGAAAATATTTTCCAATTGACGTCGGGCATAAAACTATGTAGAATAAGTATGAAAAAAATACTAAGCCTGATTATCCCCAAGGGAGGGGGCAAAAACCGTGAAATTTATCTATAAACTTTTGTTTGCATGTGTCAGTGGCGCGATTAATTTTGCGTATTATATTCATGAAACATTGGCGGATATCTATGTGTCAAGCGCGGGCGTTTATTACCGTTGCACGCGTTGTGATGGCGGGTTGAGTACGGCATGCTCTTATATCAGCAGGGATAAGGCCGTAGGTACAGATGCAAATGGCAATACTTATTCATTGGACATTGGTGGCGAAGCGTGTGCGTTCTTTGGCGCTTTGTCGTGTGGCCCGTCTTATATGGCATGTGATAGCGGTAGTTTCTGGAATCCTATCACAGGTGAATGCAATGATACCTGTCCGGGTGGCGGATATCTTACTGATTTAGAAACAAAAACATATATGCTTGTTGATGGAGACAATAGTACCAAACGTCATTGGTATGGTGCATGGGCCTGTGATATGGATCCAAATGGGAACTATATGGGGGGCTGGCACGACTGCCAGATGGTAGATGGTTATTCCATTATTGCTGGGGTTGGTAAAGATGTCGGTGTCTGCAATTTCAAGCTTTCTGGCCTCACGATTGAGGATTGCGAGACCAATGCGTTCGCAGACGAGACGGGTGGTGGCAAGTATTCACCATCGTGTGGCTATACATTGTAATTTAATATATTCGGGGGTGTTTTGTGGCAAAGCCCATTGTTAGTGTAATTATTCCAAATCGCAATTATTCCAAATATATTGCCGATACCATTGCGTCCGTTCGTGCCCAGACATTGCGCGATTGGGAATGTTTTATTATCGACGACGCATCAACCGATGACAGTGTTGCCGTTATAAAAAAATCAATCCGTGGCGACAAACGTTTTAAACTGATTAAATTTACCGAACCTGTTGGTGTGTCGCGCGCGCGCAATGCCGGACTGGACGCCGCAACGGGTGATTTTATCGCATTTTTGGATTCGGACGATTGTTATACTGAATGCGCATTGGAAATGTTGGTAAATCTGGCGCAATCTATGGATGCAGATGTTGTTGGTGGTCAGGCTATGCAGGTCCCCCAGGCGTTTCGTTTCTTGCCCAAGAAGAATGTTTCTATTCCTGTTGGCAAATGCTGGATTCGTCGTGACCCAACATCGTTTTTATTCAGCCCCAAAGAATTTAATTGGGTTTGGGTTTGGCGTCGCATTTATCGCCGCGAGTTATTAGAAAAGGTTCGTTTTGTCCCCGAATTTACATCGGTGGGCGATGATATTGGTTTTATGTTGGACTTATGCCATCGAACATTGCGCGTGGTAGAAACAGAAAACATGACTGTTTTTCATCGTGTCCATATGGAATCTGTAATGGCCAGTACGTTTAGCCCGCGTATGTTTGATTTTTTTCCAACGCTATTTCGTCATATGCGTGACAATATATTGGACAAATATCCGAATACGTTTTTGCGTCGGTTTTATCCTTATATGTTTAATTATATGATTCAGGAAACGATTATCCGTCCGCGTCAGACCGGTACGTATTATAACGAAGCAAAAAAGGTTCTGTTGGAATCTGTGCGGTATATTCCACGTCGGTATTTGCCGTTGCGCAAACGATTCCTATGTTGGTTTTTGACATGTCTAAAATAAATGTACTTTATACGTTTGATACGAATTTTTGGCAAATGGCACTTGTGTCGATGCATTCTTTGATGTGTAATAAGGCAGCCGATACAGATGTGACAGTTTATTGCATGGTTGCGCCTCACACGCGCGGATATCGTCGTATAAAACGTATTGTGACATCACGTGGTGGCAAATTGGTCTGGCGTGTAATAAGGGACAAAGAAAACCCGTTCCAAAATCATGATTATTTACGTTGGTCGCCAGTTATATTTTATCGTTTGTTCGCTCATAATATATTTCCCCATCTGGACAAGTTTTTATATCTAGATTCTGATACAATTGTTCGTTCGGACCTGACGGAATTATTTAATACAGATATTTCAAAATATGCAATTGGTGCCATCCGCGACATGTCACCGGTTAGCGTTAAGGGCGACCCGTTTGGTGAATACATCATAAACTTTAATAAAAAGTATAAACCTCGTCAGCCAAAACTGTATGTAAATTCAGGTGTTTTATTGATAAATACAGAAAAAATGCGCGAATGTGATTCAGATTTGCGTATATCACCAGTTGGGCTAAAATATCCTGACCAAGATATCTTAAACATCGCATTGGATGGCAAAATGCGTGAGTTGCCATTGAAATATAATTGTGTTCCTGTCAAAACGATAGACGCGTCTTTCCCAAAGCGTTTTGTGCATAAATCAGATGATGATATTGTAATTGCACACTTTTACGCGGTAAAGCCGTATATTTATGCCATCGTCCCGCGTGAGGTTTATTCGCTGTTTTTCCAATATGCTGATGAAATCGGCGTCAGTCCTGAAAAACTGGAACGAGAGGCTTTCAAACGTTCCGCAAAGCATAGCAGTAAAAATATGGGAAATCGAACATATATCCCGTTTTTACGCACCGATCGACGCGGATATTTGCGTCTGTTTGGGATTCGTGTATAACAAAACGCCCGATTTGGGCGTTTTTTATTTTAATTTTTTTGTCCATTCGTTTTCTGGGAAATTCACACGCAGCATTTCAGAATACCCATGCACCTGTTCCGGCAACCCAATTGCCGTATAACATTCTGTCAGACGATACAGTGCCTCGGGCGTCATGGCGGTTTCTTGTGCGTCCGTCACCACCGATTGCAGGCGATTTATTGCACTGGTCCAATTCTCCTTCTTCATATCATTGCGCGCAGAATACATAACCTTGCCCGCGATATAGTTTTTCAATATGATAATCTTGTTTTCTGCATTTTTTGCATATTCGCTGCGTGGGAAACGCTGAACCAGTGTCTGGAATTGTTGCAGTGCATATGCCGACATCCCCGGTTCGCGACGCACATCACTGACCTGGCGGTAATAGCACATCCCGCGCAAATATAATACATATGGCACGTCTTTATGACCCGGGTGAAAACGCATAAATCTGTCGGCGGCCAATATTGCACCCGCAAAGTCCCCATCCAGATATTGTGAATATGCCGCCATAATCAGTGCGTCTGCCGCCCATGGGCTTGACGGATATTGTGTTTCTGCCTTTAAGAATTCTGCCGCGGCTTCTTCATAGTTTTCGTCGTTAAATTGTTCATATGCGGCCGCATAGATATCTGGCAACGCCTGATCTGCGACAATTTCATTGTCTGACCCTGCGCATCCTGCCAACATTGCCACCATTGTTAAAATAAAAAATAGTTTTTTCATATTTCTATTCCTGCCTTGATTTTTATATCTTGCACGCAGTATAATCCAAACTATGAAACTAGGCAAACATATTTTTGGCGTTGGTGCCATGACCGGCATCAGTCGCATCTTTGGTTTTGTGCGTGATATGCTGATTGCGCGCGTCCTGGGGGCAGGGCGCCTGTCAGATATATTCTTGGCGGCATTTAAGTTGCCGAATTTATTCCGTGACCTATTGGGCGAAGGCGCATTATCCGCAATCTTTATCCCGATGTACGCAGATTCCAAGAAAGATGACAACTTTGCAAAAAATGTTTTTTCGTGGTTGGTAATTGTCCTGTTGGGACTAACGATTTTATTTGAAATATTTATGCCGCTGGTGATATGGGGGTTGGCGCCTGGGTTTGATGCAACGCCTGGCAAAATGGAAATGACGGTCACAATATCGCGTATAATGTTCGTGTATGTGATTTTTGTGTGTGGCGCGGCGTTCTTGTCGGCGATTTTAAATGCATTTTCGCGCTTTTTGTTGGCGGCATTTATGCCGGTATTGCTAAACATAATGTTGATATGTGCATTGCTGTTTGCGTGGCAATATGGAACGGAATATGTACTGTATCTAATGGCGGGAACGGTTGTTTTGTCTGGTGTGGTGCAATTTGCGATTTTATGGTCGCGTATTCGTCATCGTCACTTTGGTTTGCGACTGATTGTTCCGCGTTGGACACCCCAGATTAAAAGTATGTTTAAACGCCTGGGGGTCAGCATTGTCGGCAGTGGTTTTTATCAAATAACGATAATCTTGGGTACTTTGGTTGCCAGTTTTCAAAGTGGGGCGGTTTCATGGCTATATTACGCAGACCGAATTGTGCAATTGCCATTTGCGATGATTGGTCTGGCGGTTGGAACTGTTCTGATGTCATCTATATCGAATGCGCTGGCCGAAAATAACATGCGCAGCGTTTATATCCAGCAGAATTCATCAATGCGTCGTTCATTGATGCTGATTGTTCCATGCGTGGTGGGGCTGGTTGTGTTGGCGGAACCGATAATAAAATACCTGTTTGAATATGGTGCATGGACACCTGAATCCACACGTGCGGTCGCACTGGCAATTATGATTCAGGCATTTGTTCTGCCTGCAATGTTAATCAGCCAGATTTACAGCAAAACACTATATGCCGCCCAAGACGTCAAGACGCCTGTACGTACCAGTATGATATCACTTGGGGTGGCGTCGATTATGTATCTGGCGCTGTTTCCTGTGGTTGGTTATCTGGCGATTCCAATTGGTACGGTGGCCAGTGGATACCTCAAGAATACATTGTTGCGCCATGCGTGCCACGCACGTGGGCTGATTCATCACGATCGTCGAACGGTGCGCTCTGTTGTGGCGTTTGCTGTTTTGGCGACGATTTTGGGAATTGGGCTGTCCTATGTCAATATAACCAGTATTTGGGTGCTGGGATTTGCGATTTGTGGATATGGCGTATTGTACCTGCCACTGGCATATTTAATCGACCGAAAAATTCGCTAAAATAAAGTTGAAAGTGGGCTTTTTATATGATAAAATCAGATACATAAGAATGTAAGGAGTCCTATAATATGAAAAAAGTTATTTCTCTGGCGGTTGTCGCTGCTATGATGGCCGGCTGTGCGGATCTTAGCACAACTGGTTCTACCAACGGATATGGCGCAGATGGCTTTGGCGAAGAAGCCTTGGTCACAACGAATTCTGCGGCCCAACAACAGACATTAAACGATACGTATTTGTTGGCGGCTGCCCCAAAATATTATATCGGCAGTGCATACAAGGTCGAAGATGTACAATACATCCCAGTCGAAGATTTAACGTATAATCAAACGGGTGTCGCGGGTATTATTCCAACTGAATTAAATGGCACAAAAACCAGCAATGGCGAAACGTTTGATATCAATCAGATGGTCGCAACCAGCAAGACACTGCCACTGCCAACAATTGCGCGCGTGACAAATCTGGACAATGGCCAGTCTGTTGTTGTGCGTATAAATAATCGTGGCCCATTTGTAAATACACGTATTTTGGATTTGTCTCCTGCTGCGGCCCAGCGTATTGGCTTAAATGGCCAGGCCAAGGTCCAGGTTCAGGTTATGCCAGAACAAACCATGGCGGTCAAGAACGCAACGTTGGGTACCATTGTCACAGAACCACAGCCAGTTGCATCAGAAACAGTTGTCACAACCACCGTGGCCGAGGCTCAGCCAGTCGCAGTTCAACCTGTGCCTGTCCAGACCGCCCAGCCGGTCGCTGTCGCTGGTGATTACAGTGTCCAGGTCGCCGCATTTTATGCCGAAGACAGTGCAGATACATTGGCGCAACGTATGAAAACATATGGTGATGCCGTTGTCGTCCGCGAAGGCGATATGTACAAGGTTCGCATTATTAACTTGAACGCATCCCAGGCACGTGGCGTAATCGATGCCCTGCGCCAGAACGAAGGTATGGCCCCGGGGTTATTAAATAACGGCCGCTGGGTTAATGCCGACAGCATTTAAAAAAATCCCCCAGATGGGGGATTTTTTAAGATAAAGTGATAATAATTATACCAGATAAAAAATATTTCCGCACGGCAAGATACAATATACACTGTATCACTATACGCGCCAAAACCAAGGTTGCGCAACAGGCGATACCGAACAAACAAATGCAAAATCAGTCGTCGTTGGAATAAAAGAACCGCCAAACGGCGGTTTTTTATCGTTGTTTTCCCTTCAAGAAATTATCAATTGGAATTGGTGCCGCCGCAGTCGGCCCACGTTGTCCATTATAATGACTGGTTTTGATTTGGTTATACGGCATGCGTTCGCCCAAAATTTCTTCATAGTAAATCTGTCCGATACGCATGTACGGATACACAACTGTCGGGCACAGTACTTCTATCTCTAACGTCCAATCCCCGCAAAAACCATCGTCACCACGACCGGCGGTAAAATGGTTTTTAATAAAGTTGCGCCCAACACTGGATTTGCCGTCAATATGCGGAATCAGGTTTCGCGTTTCCGTATATTCAACCGTAGAACCCAAGAAACCGAACATCGGGTGCAGAACCAATCCCGTCTCAGGAATTTTAAATTCAACTGTCTCATGGTGTGCAGGATTCGTTGGGTCAATTAAATACCGCGGATTACGCAAATCATATTTTTCCGGATGTTTCAGATAATCACGATAATAATACGGTTCTGTGGCCCCCATGCCCATTTTGGGATATCCGTTGTCTTCAAACCAGTCGCGCATGTGGTGCATACCGGTACTGCCCTTGTACGGAATAGCGGGTATCATCCCCTTTGGAATAGTGTGTTTATACACGCGCAAAGTATCGGCCAAGTGTAAATCATAACTATTTGGTCCCAGGCATCGCATATCAAACGGTCTAATAACAATATCTGGATTTTCTTTATCCTGCATCCGGCGCAGTATTTCGGGCCCTGTCAGTTGCATTTTTTACGTCCTTTTTTGCATTACCCCACCCACGCACTCATTTTTATCATATATGACAGTGTTTGCAAGATTTTTATTCACTTTTGAAAATGGTGTGATATGGTTTTATACATGACAGAAAAAACATATTCCGGCTTTATTGCCATTATCGGCCCGACAAATGCGGGCAAAAGTACATTATTAAATCAAATTATGGGGCGCAAAGTGTCTATTGTTTCGCACAAGGTGCAAACGACACGTACTCGCCTGCGCGCTGTTAAAATGGTGGGCGAAAAACAGTTGATATTTGTTGATACGCCCGGCGTGTTCAAGCCATCTCGTCGTCTGGACAGGGCGATGGTTGCCGCCGCAATGGACGCTATATCCGATGCAGACGCGATATTATTGCTGGTTGATGCGCAAAAGGGCATAACAGAAACAATTCGTACATTGTCGGAAAAAATCGCAGACCGTCCAAACATATTCGTCGCCCTTAACAAGGTTGATGCCATTGCAAAGCCTGACCTGTTGCCAATGGTCGCAGAATTAACAACACTGGCACCATGGCGCGAAATTTTCATGATTTCTGCATTAAAAGATGATGGCGTCACCCAGATGTTATCGTCATTAGCGGCCGTTATGCCTGAATCGCCATATTTATTTGATACGGTTGATGCGCCAGATGTGCCAGATGAACTGTATTTATCAGAATTAACCCGCGAAAAGATATATCGTTATATTCACCAAGAATTGCCGTATCATATCAACGTCGTCACTGAACGTGTTGATGTTGGCGACGATGGCGTTCTGGATATATATCAAAAGATTGCGGTCCGCAACGAAGGCCATAAAAAAATCGTGGTTGGCCGGGGCGGGGCGCAGTTAAAGCAAATTGGCACGGCGGCACGTCGTGACATCCAAGACCAGTGGGACGTAAATGCGCGCCTGCACCTGTTTGTACGTGTTGAACCTGATTGGCAGGACAAGGCAGAAAACTACACCGACCAGGGTCTGGAATTTAAAAAATAAAGGTTTCAAACAATGCGTATTTATAAACGAGTATTTTTAACAACACTGGGGTCGGGTCTGTTGCTGACGGGGTGTAAGTTTGGTCATCGTCCTATGAGTGGCGTTGTGCAATCAATTGACGGCGTTGAATATTACATTGACACCAATGGTGACACCTTTACAGATCGTGCGGTTCATTTTAACAATTGGTTAAACCGACCAGAAATATCGGATTATATTCAGGTTGGCGACACATTAAAGTTTCACACAAATTCATCTCCTAAATTAGTTGCCATCCATGGCTGGCTGGATTCGGTAAATAATCGTTCTTACCAAGAAATCCAGTCTCTATATCGCACAAATCAGCAGCGTCGTGCCATGGGATTGCCAAAATTACGCTAGGACGGGACACGATAAAATGCTAACTACGTCTGATTTTGATTTTGAATTACCAGCTGAATTGATTGCATCGCGTCCATTACCCCAGCGTGACGCATCGCGCATGCTGGTTGTTGATAACGACAATGTGTCTGACAGACATATTCGGGATTTTCTGGATTATTTACGTCCTGGCGACGTTGTTGTTTTTAATAATTCGCGTGTGATTCCGGCCCGTTTTATGGCAGACGGCAAACATGAAATCACATTGCATACGGCAATTGATGATAAAACATGGTGGGGTCTGTGCAAGAAATTCAATAAAATCCCAGACGGCACAATTTTAAGTCTGGATGATGGTACCCAGATTCAAATTCTGGGCCACGACGATGACAGTGGCCTTAAAATTCATTTCTTATGCGACAATGTTTTTGATGTATTGAACCAGGTTGGCAAAATGCCATTGCCGCCATACATGAAGCGCGACGCCGAAGATTCAGACCGCGAACGTTACCAGACGGTATATTCCCAACCGTTGGGGTCAATGGCGGCGCCGACGGCGGGTCTGCACTTTACCCCTGAATTATTAGACGCCATACGTGACCGTGGCGCAGAAATTGTAAATATCACATTGCATGTTGGCGCCGGCACATGGTTACCGGTCAAGACCGAAGATTTATCGCAACATAAAATGCACAGTGAATGGGGCTGCATTACCGACGCCCAGGCCGCAACGATAAATGCCGCAAAACGTGTAATTGCGGTTGGCACAACGTCGCTTAGATTGTTGGAAAGTGCGGCAATGTGCAACAGTAATCCGGCGGTGTATGCGCGTGTTGCGCCGTTCTGCGCCAGTACAGACATTTTTATAACGCCCGGATATAAATTTCGTGCCGCAGATGTTCTTTTGACAAACTTTCATCTGCCCAAATCTACGTTATTTATGTTGGTGTCGGCGTTTGCGGGGCTGGACACGATGAAGTCTGCCTATGCCCACGCCGTTGCACAACGTTATCGTTTTTTCAGTTACGGCGATTGTTGTCTATTATTTAAAAAGGATGTGTAATGAACTATAACCCCAGCATACATACATTATCAAATGGCGTCACGGTTATTTTAGACCCCATGGAACTAGAAACCACCAATGTCAAGGTTCATTTTAACACCGGTTCGCGCGATGAAACCCCGCAAGAGCAGGGCATAACGCATTTTTGCGAACACATGCTGTGCAAGGGTACGCCGCGCTTTCCAAATAAAAAAGCCATAGACGATTACATGGATTATTGGGGTGGCACACGCAATGCAGGCACTGGCAATTATACACTGGAATTTTTTGGCCGCATATTGGGCGAAAATGTTGATAAACTAATCGACTTTATCGGCGACACATTACAGAATTCGCTGTTTGATCCACAGCGTATTGAATTGGAACGCACGGTTATTTGTGATGAATTGCGTCGCGCCCAAGATAACCCCGACCGTCAATTTTCAGACTTTATATCCAAAACCCTGTTTAATTATGCGACGGCATCGATGCGCACATTAGGCAGCATTGAAAACATAATGTCATTTTCGCGTGACCAGATGCTGGAATTCATATCGCGTCGCCTGTCTGCAACAAATTGCATTATTTGTGTTTCTGGTCGGATTATGGACACAGACGCTGTGTTATCTCAACTAGAATCCACATTTGCGTTCTTGCCAACGCATATCGTCCCAGAAAACACAGAAATTCTCTATTCGCCATCAATCGCGCATTATTCTAAATCCGACAACAGCAACGTAAAATTGCGCATTGGATTCCCACAATTATATCAAGAAACATTTGAAAATCGTTATAATAACATGTGCCTCAGCCGTTTTGAACGCCATTTAACAAAAAAATTGATGAACGTTCTGCGCCAAGACAACGGCTTGGTCTATGGCTTTGGCGCATGGGGTGTCGGCAACGAAAAATTCTGTATAAACGGATTTAGCACCCAGACATCTGCGCAAAACCTGGAACGGGTTGTCGCATTAATTGCCCAAAATTGTTATAACACATATAATAATCTGGACATCACCCCAGAAACCATAGACCGCTATAACCGCAAAGACCGTCTCGAAGATGCAGATTGGCTGGAATCCGCCGGTCGTCGTGCAGACCACTTGATTTATTTTTATCGCAACTTTGGCCGCCTGTACGATTATGCAACATCAATTGATATGCGCAATCGCGTGACCGTATCAGACGTTATTGAAAAATCACGTGGTTATTTTGATGGCGCAATGTCAATCATGACATATGGTGCCGATTTTAACGCTGATTTGGCATCAGTATGGCGTGACAATTTTAAATAATAATCCAAGAAACATGTCGTCGCGTGGTGTTGTTCAAGCCCACAAAAATACCTTGTCATCCCTGCGCAGGCAGGGATAGGGGCTTAGAAATCCACCACCAACACTCTCACCCCTTCATCCCTCTTGTCGCTTCGCAGCACTTCGTAGTCATTGCGAGCAAACGAAGCGCAGCGTGGCAATTCAGTTCTATTATACCTTATTATCGTGCGCATAACCTGGGGTCTGGGAATAACACAGGTGCATAAAAAAACGCCCCGTGGGGCGTCTTTCTTAATTTGCAGGTGTATATGCACAGTCATTTACATACATATACTTGTTCCCGGTGCCATCGGTTATTTCCAGGTCGGCCGGAACCTTGCACGATGTTATTCCACTTTGGTTGTATTCTGGTGTGGTTGCCAGACTGGACCCGACTTCGCCTTCAACCGGCGGACACTGCTGACAACTGCTGTCCCCACGCAGGTAATAACCTGCCTCGCACGAATATTGATTTGTTATATCAACTTGACATCCGTTGTACGCAGTATCATGGCGTCTAAAATAATAATCACTCATTACGTATGTATTATTAATACTGGCGGATACCCATTCGCCTGATGATGCAAAACCCTCTTCAAATTCAGGGTCGCCACCCACGTTCGCACCGCATTCACAGGCCAAACAGCTATCGCCCATGCCTTCGTCATAATATGCTGGGGCAACGCATAAAACACGCCGGGTATCTCCATCGTCATCCGTCAACGGATTAAGGGTACATGTATCAAATTCGCCACCGTCTTCTATACGATTTAATTCGTCCAGGGTCATCACCTCGGCACATGTGGGATAATTACTCGTTGCGCTTTCTGTGACATAAATACCGTTACAGTCACATACGACCATACGTGGCCCCTCGCTGCCATAGCAATAGTTATAGGTCGATGGGTCTAAATCCCATATACCATATGCCCCGCGTGGAAAGTTCAACGGAACTTCATCTGTGACTTGATCTTCTTCATCGCTGTTAAATTCGCACCCTAACCCCAGTTCATTTGCGGCACCTTCAAGGGTTCCATCGCACCAATCGCAACAAAACGCATCCTGGATACTTGTCCAGTATTGGGTGCACAAACTATAATACGCACTGGATGTGCCATTAGTACAAAATTCACTTGCGCTACTTGCGCTACAGTCAATACCACCAGATTCTATATCTTGCAACGCTTCGCACGACACGGTGACTGCCCATGCACCCGAAGATACCGCCATAGCCACGCCAAACGACAGCCCAAATAAAAAACGCCGATTAATGAAAAAATTTGCTATGCGCATGTATCCTCTCCATCTTTATTTCTGCTAAACACAGACCAAAAACCAATGCCGAAACTAAACGGTGGTTTAGATTCGGCATATTTACTGCTTGACGGGGGGCGCAAATCTGGCTAAAATATTTATGAATTTATGGCTAAAACAAACCACCGTTTGGATTCGGCATAGTTTTCTGGCGTAATTGCCATAAATAAAGACGGAGAGGATATTATGCATGCATTAAAAAAATTAACAATTAAACGTCTGGTTGTTGCCGTATCGTTCGCACTTTGTTTTTCTATGCCGGCGCATGCAGCTAACCTTGAGTGCGCTAATTGTTATTACTGTACCCAATATAGTGGCGGGTCCTGTGTTGGCGGTTGTGTGTATGACAGCACTTATTGTGCCTATGACGCCCCATACAACCCTGATGGATGTCAGTATTTTGAAGTATTACATACGGAAGTATGGAGCGCCGATGCCTGTTCAAACGGTAGCTTTGATACATACTGGATAGAAAGTGCATGTGGTGCCGTGAATGATTATGACGACTGTGTCCAGTTCTTAGTATCTGGGGGCGAACGTTTTGTACGCGCAGTATGTGATAGTCCGGACATATATACCGCAAGCATAAATTCTGGTATTACAGGGTGCGAAATCGGCGAAGCGGTAGAAGATATATCACCATATTGCGAGACGATTATACAGGTGGTACAAAGTTGTGCAAAATATACTTATTTGCCCGAGTATGAAACAAACAGTGGCAATGCAGAATATCTGCCATGCGATGGTAGTTCGGCCCCAATGCTGAGCGATGATTTGTTGTTCGCGATATGCGGCAGCAGCAGTGTATGTTTTGATACCTTAGCCAGTGACTGGTACTCTTTTTACCCGGCAATATGTGATGTGGGTGATGCGTCAGCCGCGGATATGGCAGATTACATGGGATATGATTGCGTGGCCGCAGGATACGATATGGACTTTGGGGTTGCATGCAATGGTTGCGATTCTAACACGTACTATGACGGCAGCGAATGCGCGCCCTGTCCATCCGAAGGTAATTTTGCAGGACGCTCAACTGTTTCTGGATTCCGTAACCCGATATCTACGTGTTATATACCCGCAAATACTACTATCACAGACGAATCTGGCAACAAGTTTATATTTGAAAATGACTGTGCATATACCACTGCGAATTAAAAAAAGACGCCCCACGGGGCGTTTTTTATGCGCCTGTGTTATTCTCCAACTTATGCGCACGATAATAGGGATTCTATGACCCTGTCCCTGCCTGCGCAGGGCGCCGCCATTTTTTTTCTAACCTTGGTGATTAAACACCATTGTCATTGCGCGGGAGTGTAACGACCGCGGCAATCCAGTCTTATTATGCTATTAAAAATCCCCCAATTGGGGGATTTTTTTATACAAATCAAACGATTCTTAGTTCAACGCTTCTTTCAACGCTTTACCTGGTTTGAACTTAGGCTGTGTAGATGCAGGAATCTTGATTGCTGCACCTGTCTGTGGGTTGCGACCTGTTGTTGCTTTGCGTTTTGCTGTTGCAAATGTGCCGAAACCAACCAAGCGAACTTCGCCTTTCTTCTTCAAAACTTTTGTAACTGTGTTGATAAATGCATCCAAGCATGCCGCGGCTGTTGCCTTTGTGACATCTACTTCGTTTGCGATTGCTTCAATCAATTGCTGTTTGTTCATATGTTTCTCCTTTCATAAATTTTCTAAGGTGTCCAGCATTATCAGGGACATATCCTGTTCTGCTTGTTCGAATCGTAGAGAATTCCGCGCTTTATGTCAAGCCAATAATTCAAAAACCGCAAAAATCTGCAACATTGACAAATTTATATCCATAAAAAGATTAGTTTTCTACTTATTATATATTGGCGTGTAATGATCTTGGGTGCTTTGTCACGACCAATGTTGTCTGCTGAATGTACGTATTATACCATAAAACACGAAATTTTGCGAAAAAAACACCCCAAACGGGGTGTTAGCGGAAATAAAAAATCATACCAGTAAGTTGTGTAACGTTCCTGATTGATTCAACGTGACCTGTGTATAAGGTCATTGACATACAATATAAATCCGCATAAGATTTGAAATATGAAAACGTTTTTCAAAACACTTTGTCTGTTATGTCTGCTGGGATGTAATTATGATATACCCAAAAAGACCAACCACACTGTATGTGGCGATATTTATTCCCTTGATTGGTCAAAAAAGCAGGAAGCGATTGATATATACAAAGCATGTTTAGCGACCTTGGATGCAAATGATAAAAAATACACAGATTCTATGTTGTATCTGGCTTATATCTATTTGTCAGACAATGAATACCAAGACATTGAATATGCCAATCAACTGATTCACAACGCAATACAGATAATGGCCGCTGATTGCGATGGTGCGCATGGTACATATGATAATTTTTGTTATTTCGAATATTTCAAAGACGAGGTTTCTTGGCCGGAATATTTTAAGAATTTTGATGATGCCAAACATTTATTTCACATGACTTTGCCTTGCGTTTATATAGATATGATAAAAGAAAATGAAAACGCGCTTGAATTGATAGAGGGCTATTTCGGCAGTTCGCGGGATGCCGCGATTGCAGGCATTTGCAAACCGTTTAATCCGTATGAGATAACACAGATAAGACGTTTTGTTCAATCCCCAAGTTTTGATCTGTTGTCAAGAATAAACCAAGAACCACCGATCAATGGCACAATAAGTTTCGCACTAAGCACATCAAATTATCATGATATGATAGAGATGCTGACTTACCCAACTTCTTTTTTTCAGGGCAAAACACACGACGACTTATTCATAAAACTTAATTTTGAAGAAAAAAAGTTTTTTTATGCAAAAGATTTATTATCAGAACTGGCAAAATATGATGGCCTGGTTTTGATATATGATGCAATGGCAGACAATATCAAAAAATACTATACTGATGCATTACATATGTCAGAACCAGATGCGGTCAAATATGCAAAAATGACCGCATCCACCCTGATTTTGCACAAAATATTCTATCGTTAGTTTGCATTTAGAAACATTAGTTTTGTCCATTCACGACGGGCCTTTTGTACATCTTTTCTTTCAGATGCTTCCTTTGCTGCGGTTTTCCAATCTTTATGTTTGATGGCTTCAAATAACTTTGGCCAATACCGTTCAGAAAACCTGTTGTTTCCCATATTAAATTGCATATCTAACAACGCTTGCTGTACAGATATAGGCATATCTATAAAATTCATTATTTTTTTGTTTAATTCATTGTATGCAATTTCCAGTTGTTGGTTAAACTGGTTATAAATTTGATTTGGCGATATTTGTATATGTGCATAATCATATTCTCTAAAAGTGCCATTATTTATTTCTGATACCATTTTTGAATGAATATTTTGTTTCTCGGCTTCGGTTAATTCCCTACCAGTGTTTGTATTTATAATATCTAACTTTAAAAAATCATTTAGTTTATGTATGTTTTTGCCAATTCCAATTGTTAAATAACCTTTGGAATCTGTGTATGGACTTTTTCTGATTCCTTCGTGCGCCATCACATCATTCTTAAACTTATCAGTTAATATATTTTTCATATCACTTGCCTTTTGTTTTTCTGGCTTTTGGCCTTTATAAACCTTGCTGCCTATTTTCTTGCCGTTTTTGTCCAGCTCTATTTCTTCAACCCAACAGCGACAGTTTGGATGAACGGGGATATCTGGTATGCCTTCTTTGGTTTCATAGACCGTCCCATCATTCCCCGAACATTCATCGCATGTATTTTCGCCATGCTCGCTGTGCCATATCCATATTTTAGGTGCGATTTTAAATTCTGGAATATCCAGTTCATATGTATCTAAATATTTTTTCGAAACACTACCGCCCGGCATTAAAACTTTGACCGGTATCGGCTCGCCAGGAACAACATATTCTTCGATATTAAATTCAAAACCAATTGTTTCAAAGTAATCACCGTATGTGTCCAGGACTTCTGCTTCTGCCTCACCTTTATCGGACTCAAACTCCGTTTCTATTTCATGTTGTGCATTATAAAACTGCTCCAATGTCATATCGTATTCTGGGTGCATCATACGACCTGTGGCATCAAACGCCACTGTTCCGGGATACAGGATGTTCATATACCTTGTTGCACGTTTATATGTTTCGCTGTTTTTATCGCCATATTCAGGCGACGATATCAGTTCTTGTAAAAATTTTGGTGTTTGCATTTTCTTCCCCCATAAAAAACACCCGCGTGTGCGGGCAATAAAAAAAGACGACCAATGTCGTCCGCTGAATGTGGGCATTATATCATAAAACACGCAAAAAATCAATAAAAAACACCCCGTCGGGGTGCCTTTTTATAATGGGGCGGATAACCGGACTCGAACCGGCGACATTTGGTACCACAAACCAACGCTCTAACCAACTGAGCTATATCCGCCATACTGAATCTTTCTTGGTGGAGCTGATCGGACTCGAACCGACGAGTGCGTGTTGCATGTCATCAAGTGTCCAACCCGTTCCATTAAGTTTTTTTCTTGGTGGAGCTGATCGGACTCGAACCGACGAGTGCGTGTTGCATGTCATCAAGTGTCCAACCCGTTCCATTAAGTTTTTTTCTTGGTGGAGCTGA
>JAFQOQ010000004.1 GCA_017403085.1 Alphaproteobacteria bacterium | reverse complement strand
TAAGACATCAAGATTAATGGGGGCTAGTGCTTATATAGAAAACGGTACATTACGATTTCCACAAGAGGCGCCTTGGTTGTCAGATTTCAAGAAAGAACTATTAGGATTCCCTAATGGTAAATACAAAGACCAAGTTGATGCATTAACACAATGTATAAATTATGTGGTACAACATTCATGAATCAATGGGGTGTTCGTTCCATTGATTATTTGTTGTCGGCAGGAGCCATCAATTTGTTCTTGCATTCAGAATGCCAGTTGGCCGTATAAACAAAGTGACCACAATAACTTTTGGTTATATCTTTTCTATCTGTATAACAATAGTTTGTTATGTCAACAAACCTGCCATCGTTTAGTCTTTCGGTGCGTATGGTTTTATCAAACATAAAATCTGCATTTTTGAACTGTTTTATGCTCCCAACCGTCCACTTATCCATTGTGCCAATATTACGAACTCTAAGATGTTGTTGGTCCATGCACTCATCTATAGAATTTCCTGCGGAACATTCTAACAAACTGGTATAGAAAACTTGTCCTTGTTCTTTCTTGTTGGCCCAGGGTTGGTCAACAGATTTTTCACTAACAATGACAATGTATCTACCTGGACTTTCTTCTGTGTATATAATTGTTTTATCAGAATATCCCATACATTCTTGATATTTAGCCAATGGTTTTTCTATGGGGATGTTCGGTTTTGTATTGTCGGATATAGGGGATTGAGCCAATCCGCAACCAAATAATATTATTGTTAGAACGGGCGATAATTTTTTCATTGTTATTTCCCCTTTTTATCTTTTTCTGTCTTTGTACGGAACGCGCTTATCTCTACCAGACAAACAGTTTAATTTAAAATAACAATTTTTATCTAACAAACATATTGGACTAAATAATACGGAAAGTGGTGTATAAACAATTGTTGCACCGCCGCCACAAAAAAATGATTGGTAATATTTTCTTTCTTCTTTTGGAAAGTCTGTGTCGTATTTTTCTAACGCTTCCTTATACTTTGCCTCTAGTCCCATATCATTATGAATTGTATAATCTGGAACTGTTTTTACAGTTCCCCATGCGGACGTATAGCGATATACTCCAACTTGTTTTACACCGTCTACAGAATACACCCCACCATCCACAATATCCGACTTCATGTTGTCTATTGTAAAATGCCCTAAGTTATTCCTGTAATACGCAAGAATTTCATCGTCATCAATAACCTGCAATACCTCTATATTGTCGGCAGTATAATCTGGTTGCAATTTTGGAGCATCGGGGTAATCTGGTTCCATACACCCAGTTAAAGCTAGTGCTAAAAAAGATAGATTAAACTTCTTCATCTTATCCGTCCTTATTTTGGTAGCTTATATTTTTTGCTGTTTTTAATATAAATATCACGCACAATCCATAAAGCACCATTAATGACTTTTTTGCTTTCTTCTGTGGAACCAAGCCATCTCCAACCGCGTTTGGATACGCCTGTTTTTTCGTTTGGTCTTTTGGCGTCTATACCGTCAATATATGAATAAGTGCTTTCTTGAATCAGAATGTTGTCAGAAATTTCAATAGTAGAGTGTAATACACCTGCGGATTTTGCCATTGGCTTCTCCCTTTTTATAAATTAATGACCGCCAACGGAATTGACGGTCGGGGAGTTGGTGTCAGCAAACGAATGCTCCGCAGCCTTCGGGCAAGCCCTGTTTTATAGCAAACGGCTCCCCGACCAAAGTCGGGGGATTTTAACGACAAATGCCGCGTCTGCGGGCCACCACAGCCCCGAACCCAATTCCCATTGGATTCAAATAGAGAGTACCCTGAGAAACAAAGTAAATCAAGTTAAATGTTTATATCTAGCAAAAAGTACTGGCTTTTTAATAGCAAATCTCATAAGATAAAACTTGATGTAAGTTTTGGAGAATTACAAATGAAATATGTTGCTCGCAGATGTTTGTGCAATTTTTACACTGGTGGTGCATGGGCGTGCGGTTTTGGGCTTACAGTTTTTGTCGTATTATTAATTTTAATAATTGGTTGCGATTATTCTTTTTTGAAGGATTACATCTTAATTGATGCGAAGTTAGATGCTGTTGATAAAAATGCCCTAAATATTTTATTGGCAAAAAACAAAATAGTTCCCGCTAACGAAATTATTTCTCATATAACATCATTTTATTCGAATATCATTACAATTATGGGGGTGATTATAGGATTGACGGGAATTTTAGGTTATATTCATCTGCGTGTGCTTGCTCAGGACGGATTGGAACAGTACAAGGAAAATGCAAAAAAAGATGCCGCTAAGGAAGTAAAAAATTTCTTAGAAAAAAAAGAATTTTATGACATTGTTAAACGCTACGCATCAGATGCTATGGAAGGTACAGATGTGGATGAAATTAATAAAAAGCTGGCTGATTTAGAAAACAAGATTGAAGAGCTAGAAAATAGAGGTGGGGGGATTCAACGAGATATTTTATCGGGCATAGAAAATTCTGGAGGTGATGAAAATGGCGATAATTAAAAGGCCTCCTAAGCAAAGTGCGCCAAATGTGGATCTTACAAGTTCGGAAATACAATCGTATAGAACTGTTGAAGAAATTTATGCTAGAGCAGAAGCTCTTGGTGTAAAGACTTTTCCATTTGACGTAATTTCGTATCTTAAATGCCACGGGGTTCGGATTGTGTATGAAGAAATAGAAGATATGTCAGGTTGTGTAGAGTTAGAAAATTCAACAATCATAGTTACAATTAATAAATATCAAAATCAGACACGACAGCGATTTACAGCCGCACATGAATTATCACATATAATCAAACATTTTCCTAATGTTAAAGATGGTGAGTTTAAAATTGGAGAGACCGTTTTGTTTAGAGACAATGAGACCATTGGGAAAGTTGAACGAGAGGCCAACGAATTGGCTGCAGAAATTTTGATGCCAAGAAATGTTTTTGACAGTCTTTTACGAGACGGGATTAGAAACATAGAACGTTTGGCAGAGAAATTTAACGTGTCTCCGGCAGCAGTTAGATATAGAGCATATAAATTAGGGTATATTCAAAGGTATTAATCGTGATAGCAATAAATGATTTTTTATATTTCCCGATACTTAAAACAACAGATGCTGAATTAAAGGCTTTTGAGCATCTAGATGATACGGTAAAAGATAGAATTATTCCGATTTTTGAATTAACAAGATCACGTAAAAGCAAAAAAAATATGAGCAGGTCTATTAACAAAAGATTAGAAACGCTGGAGTCTATCGTTGGAGAACGCCCATTTATTCTTGATTTAACAACGGAAAAATTACTATCAAACGAACAGATAGAAGATATTTTAAATAATTTCTCTGGCGGCTTTCCATTATGGATCAAATTGATAAAAGAACAAAAGGAAAAAGGGCTAAACGTTATTCCTGTAATACATTATGATGAACAAAATCTAGAAGATGTAAAAAAAGAAATCTTAGAACTGTTTAAAGTCTCTGACATTTTAGCCTTCAGAGTCCCAGTTAATGATGCGATCTTATATTTGAAAACAATAATATCCATGGGGGTGTCACTTGATAAAATCATGTTGATATTAGATGCTGGTTATCAAGAGCCAAAAGGCCATAAAGATAAGTCTAACTTGTTTGTTGAGACTATAGAGCATTTGCTAAAAGATTTTACTAATAATATGCCTCAATGCATAACTTGTACTTTTTCTTCGTTCCCTGATTCAGTAACAAAGTATGGAGAGGACGATAAAGGCAAATGGCCAAGATATGAAAAGTATACGTACCGAGCATTACGGGAAAAATATAATAGGATTTCTGGTCTTAATCTAAAGTATTCTGACTATTCTTCGGTTCATCCTTATAGATATGATACGACAGGGGGGCAATGGATTCCTCGTATAGATTTTATCGACAATGATTACATGCTTTATCATAGACTCCGCAGAGAAGATGGGGGATATGCGCTAGTTGCACAAAAAGTTTTAGATGATCCAAATTATTTACCTATACAGGGGCTACGTGTTTGGGGGGATAATGAAATTGCCGTGGCAGGAAGAGGTATCCCTAATGGTGGGGCGCCATCTCATTGGATATCTGTAAGGATTAATCTTTATATAACAAGAACGCTAATAGAGCTTATAAGCTAATATCAAAATCTTTGGTTAAATAATCCAAATCTGATAGTAGTGTCTTCCGTTCTTTATGTTTTTTAAATAGAGCAAATCGTTTGGAATAACGTTGCAATAGGCTATCTATTGCAAGTTTTCGTAGAGTTTCTATGTTTTTTACATCTTTTATCAATTCATTACGAATATGTTCCACTGTGTCACATTTATTGTAACCTAAATCAACAAGATCTGTTTTTAATAAAAATCGAGCTAAACACTCTTTGTCAAGTTTTTTTGTTGGTTTTGCTTTTTTTCTTTCGTCTATCTTGCCATTTATATAAATGTAACCAACTGAGGTATTGTGTAAATCTTTGTCGCAAATGTCTTTATATTTAGCAGATGTGACAATATATAATTTATCAAATGTTTTTTTATAATCTTTGATTTGATCGTGTAAACGTCTCAAGCTATCTAAGTCGCTTTTAATTTCAAATGCAACAAGTTCTTTGGCGCCAGTTATTACCAGTACATCAACACGCCGTTTCATAGATACAAAAGGCACCTCCACTCCTATAAGTTTGCACTTGGGATACTTGCAACCCAAGATGTAGTCAATAAGTCGTGTTTTTAGAATTTTTTCATCCATAAATATTCTCTCTATCAATTTTGATTATAGTCTAATTCCAACAATAATTCAATACCAAAGACGATTATAGTAATTAAGTATTTGGCAAACTATTCGCATAAATCAGATTAGGGTCAGGCTACAAATGTATGATTTCAATATCCGGGAATTGTTCTGCGATATATTCAGCGGCTAAGCGGCGGTGGCATTGTGTCGCGGATTTTTCGGTGCAAAGCAGGCATATGCGGTCAAGAGAGTTCAAGGCAAGTCCCGCAGTTGGGTTGCGAGTGGTCAATAATTCCCTATACATACGTTCATAATCAGGCCAGGTGATGCAACCGTCTTTGTATCCTGCCAAAATGCCCGTCGTTGGGGCAAATTCAGGATGATATTCGTATCGTGAACCAAGTGTTGCGGCCAAATTTGTGCCACTATAAAACGGAACAAAGCGGCTGGTGCGCCAAAGCCGAATATCCCAAACACAGTTTATCTTGGCTGCATTCAGGATATCCAAAAAATCATCGGGCTTTTTGCCACTAAAACCAATTGTAAAAATCTTTGCCATATCAGTATAAAAATAACCCGTTTAACATTAAATAGCAATGATTTTCCTGCATCAGGAACTTGCGTGCCAATCCTATACGACAATGAGCATACTGACTGGCGGCAATGGCATTATTCAGATTTTTGACATCTTTATCTTTTTCAAATATATCACGCAGGTATTTGCAACTGACCTTTAATTCATATAATTGTTTAGAATAGTCAGTAATGCGGGCGCGTAGCTTGCCATCTTCCGTAAAGAATTCAATGTTGTGTGCCGGAATCAATATGGCGCCCAACGAAGGACATTTGGTTTTCTGTGGTACATAAGCATTTTCTTTGACATGATGATGGAATATACTTTGTATGTCTTTTGATATGCTGCTTTTTAGTGCGTTTGCCAACTCTTTTCCTGGTTCAAATTCTTGCAAAATCTCTATAGATTTAATATCTATGTTGACATCTTCGGTTCGGTGTGGGTAATCTCGTGGTTCTTTAAATTCTTCATTGTCGACCAATATTTCACAATATCTGGTCGGAATCTGATTAGCGTTCCAATAACCACCGTCTATCATCAGACGTTTCATGCGTTTTTCATATGTATCAAAACCTGCAATACAGAATTTTTCTTTCATACATGTTATGTCAGAAATGATGATGTGTGACTTTTTCATAATTATTCCTTTTTTTGTAATAAAAAAGCCCCACCGATATCAGGTAGGGCAAATAAAAAAGGCGATAAAATCGCCTGCTTAACTTAGGTCGTATTATACCAAAAATTAGTTAGAAAATCAACAAAAATATAGCGCTTTTTAAATAAATTCCCTGTTATTTGTTTAGGGAATTTTTTACGGGAAGCGGATAATATGCGACTTGGGCGTGGCGCAAAATTGGTTTTTGGGACAAAAATGGCAAAATTTCCCTGTAAATTCCCTGATGTTGTATGCAAAAGACCGTAGAAATGTCATACTCCGCCAGGAAATTAAAATCTTAAACCGCCCACTACGGGCGGTTTTGATTTTAACCTGGCGGAGATGAAGGGATACACCAGAGCGCAGCGCATGGTGAATACGAGGATACACAATTAGAAAAATCTTAAAAAATCAACCAGACGAGATTTTTTGATTTTTATTATTGTGTATCGAGAACAGGAATTCATCTCCGCCAGAAATAAAAATGCCCCGTATGGGGTATTTTTATTTCTGTGGGTGTTGCAGTGTGGACAAAATATTCGCAATCTTGGATTGCTGGGTTCGACAATGAGTAGGTTTTGCAAACATCGTACAGCAAAACCGTCAGGAATGCCCCACAGCCCCGCCGTCCGCGGGGCAAGGGAATACTTCATCTCCGCCAGAAAATTAAAATCTTGAACCGCCCGTCTCGGGCGGTTTTGATTTTAAGTCCGACAATCAGGGAAATGGCTTGATAAAGCAACGTCGATATAATATCATTATGACTGTACAATACATACACAGGGTGGCATATCATGGCACGACAAAGACGCGATGCGGGTGGCAACATGTTAACGAAACGGGGCGCGATAGATCGCAGATCTAAACCAGCACGCTTTTCGGTTGCGCGCAGTAAAAGTGCGCGTTAGTTTATTAGTCGTTCATCATTTTTATAAACAATTTCGTATGCGCGATGGCGTTTTGTGCCATTGGTGCATATTCTTCTTGTGTGATAAATCCCTGATCGTATGCGTATGTTAATAAAAGGACCGCATCCTCGGGACGCAATGATAATTGAATTTGTATCTTTTCGTATTCCATCTTTGTTCCCCATATTTTATTTCGTTCTGCTTCCTTTGTTTTTTTTGCGCACGCCAAAACAATCACGACCAATGTCGCACACTATTTCAACCCTTAATCAAAACATATTGCATCCAACGTCGGCTTTAAATCATCAAAAGACACCGGCGCACCAAAATTTCTTTCCAATACACCAATTGATACAGTTTTGTTCGCACCACACAACTGATTTATTCGTTCTGTTGGTACAATCCAAAATTCCCACTGTTCTGTGTCTGTTGGATTGACACTCTTTATATCTTTGTGTTTCAACAGGCAAAAGACATACGCGTCCGCACGTCGCTGCTTTTGACCGCGAATTCTTTGTTCTGTGATTGAATCATAGTCGCACGTCGGTGCAATCCCAAATATGATTTTAGACTCTTTTGTCTTGGCGGTTGGATTACGGTGCCAACTTTGCAGATATGCGGCGCTTTTAATTTCCAGTTTTATATTTTCGTATTCCAAATCATATGGCGCCCATTCGTCGCGTACATTGTCTGTAATCCCCAGTGCACATGCCACAATATATTCTGCCAAATGTCCCCGCTGATTGTTCATCAGCAAATCATTATACGCCCAATTATAAAAATCAGTTTTTGAAATCAACATACCTGCATTATATCACAATAAATAGACTTGTAAATCAGGTTCCAATAGTTATAACAAAAAAAACGAACACCGAAGTGTTCGTCTAAAATGGTGAAATCTTCTTTCAAAATGAAAGATTCTTATTAACGACTAGACATCTAATTCCAATGTGATATTCAGCGCTAAATTTCTTTCACCACGCTGATTATAGCACGTATAGTTGTAATGTCAAATGAATTGATTTTATTCCGTTTTATGTTTATCATTTTGTACATAGAAAAAAGGTTGTCGTATGAAGTATAAATTAGGTCTGGATTTAGGCAGCACATCACTTGGTTGGGCGGTCGTTGAATTGGGTGATAATGACGAGATTTTGCGCTTGGTTGATATGGGTGTTCGCATATTTCCCGATGGGCGTGATGATAAAACGCATACCCCGATAAATGTAGAGCGTCGCAATGCGCGAACGATGCGTCGTCGCGGTGATCGTGTCCAAATACGCAAGAAGCGTACACTGCAGTTAATAGAAAAGTACGGTCTAAATTTTGATATAAATAAAAATCCGGAGCTAGAAGACCCATATGTCCTGCGTGTTAAGGCTCTGTCAGAAAAATTAACAGCGGCCGAGTTGGGGCGTGTATTTTTTCATTTGGCATTGCGTCGCGGATTTAAAAGTAATCGCAAGGAAACGCGTGGCGATGCCGGAGGCAAGTTAAAGGCAGCAACTATTGCATTGCAATCTGCGATCGGCGACGGTACGTTGGCGCAATTCCAAGTACAAAATAAATTATACCGTTTTGCAAACCAGTTTGATGGCGATAAAATCAAAGACGGGGCATTTTATCCAACGCGTGAAATGTACCTAGACGAATTTAACCGTATTTGTACAGCGCAAGGGATTTCTGAACAAATGCGGCAAGAATTTCACGATGCGATATTTTTTCAGCACAATTTGTTGCCTGCCAAGGTTGGTAAATGTATGTTTGAACCGACTGAAAATCGTGTCTATAAATTTGAGCCCGCTTTTCAAAAGTGGCGCACGCTACAGCAAATTAATCAGTTAAGATTTGTATCAAATGGTCAGACCATAGAATTGACACCAGCGCAACGCGATCTAATTGTAGATATGGCGTTGAACGACATTAGTGCCGTAAATGCCAAAGGACAACTGACGTTTGCTGAAATAAAAAAACAATTAAAAGCCGCGCATCTGCTGGATAGCACCAAGTGTAAATTTAATTTGGAATCAGACAGTCGTCGCGCCATAGATGCAGATAAAACAGCAAATGCTTTTGCACTGGTTGGTGCACTGGGTTTTTGGCGTTCTTTGGATTCTGTACAACAATCTGACCTGTTGGCTAAAATTAATGATGATTTTATGTCTGATGACACGTTGCTGGATTTCTTAACTCAAACATATAATATATCATCAGATTTAGCGACGCGGGTGATTTCTGTGTCGCCCGAAGAAGATGTTGCCAGTGTTTCGTTGTTGGCGATAAACAATATGTTACCGTTTCTGGAATCTGGCCTGATGTTTGATGCGGCTGCCGCGCAGGCAGGTTACAATCATTCTGCTGTTGATACGCCTGATTTGCCATTGTTGCCATATTATGGCGACCTGCCTGCTTTGCGTTCGTTGTTGGTTGCTGATCGTGACGGTCGTTATCGTACAATGAATGCAACGGTGCATATTGCTATGAATCAAATTCGTGCGGTTGTAAATGATTTAATCGGTGTTCATGGCAAACCATATGCGATAAATATCGAAATGGGGCGCGATGTGCGGTCAGGCGCAAAAGATTTATCTGATATGGTCGCCGCTCAGAACAAGAATAAAAAAGAAAACGACAAAATTGCAGATGAATTGGCATCTATTGGTATCTTGCATCCATCTCGCGAAGATTTTCAAAAGTATAAACTGTGGGAACGTTTGGCCAAAGAACCACAAAATAGGCGTTGTGTTTATACAGGCAAACCAATAACCAGTATTGTTGAATTGTTTAAAAGTGGTAATTTTGAAATTGAACATATTTTACCATACGCGCAAACCTTGGATGACTCTTTGGCAAACAAGACTATTTCTGCGGTCGATGCCAATCGTTTCAAAGGAAATCGGACGCCATACGACGCGTTTACGTCTGATAATTCTCCGTATGATTATAATGCTATATGGGAACGGGCGCAAAAGTTACCAGATGCCAGCCAATGGCGTTTCCGCAAAGATGCTATGGAAACATTTAATCGCAATGGTGATTGTATTGCACGCGCGTTGAATGATACACGTCATATGTCCCGTATGGCGGTCACATATTTACGACACGTGTGTGAAAACAAGTCCAAGGTGCATGGCTTGTCTGGGCAGATGACAGCACTGTTTCGTGATATGTGGGGGTTGAATTGGTGGAAAGATACTGCTGATGCCGAAACCTATCGTGGACATCATATCCATCATGCAATTGATGCGTTTGTTATCGCTTGCATGAGCAGCAGTCAATTGCAAACATTGTCCAAAAATGCAACAAATGTAGAGAATTATTTTGGCAAGCCGTCCAAGGAAAAGCGTAAACAACTATTTGTTGGGATAAATCGCCCCTTTGATAGCTTTGATTACTATGATTTCAAGATAAAAACAGAACAAACTGTTGTATCGTATCGTCAATCTATCAAAAATCCTGCGGACGATGGCACTGTGGGTCAGTTGCACGAAGATACTGCATATAATTTAGAAGAATTTGAAACTGGTACCAAGGCAACAATGTCGCATCGTGTTGCATTGCCAACAACAACCAAGGACAAGGAAAAGTTCTCCAAAAAAGACTGGCAAAATGTAAACAAAACAACATGGCAGACTTTTATGGCCAATACTGGTTGTAATAATGAGACGCCTAATATCGGCATGCGCTTTCTAGATTGGTGTGCCGCCCAAACGCCACAAATTAAAAAAGTGCGTATGAACAAGACAGATGTCGATACATTGTCGTATGTGCCGGTTTTTCGTACCAAGGCTGAACGCAATGTATATAATCGTACACTGGCTGATTGGTATACAGCTGCTGGTATCGCAACTGGTATGACGGACAAAAAACAGAAACGTGCCCAACAGGACATTGAATCTGCCTTGCTGGCTCAATATCGTACTGCGGCAGGTCGTGCATATAAATGGTACGTAGGTGGCAATAATTTCTGTGCAGATATCTTTGAAATCAGAAGTGACGACACACGTTATCCAAAATTACGTGGCAAATGGCAGATGGCCGTTATATCAAATTATAATGCCGAGGTAAATGCTGGAACCCCGCTGTGGCGCAAAAAGTACGCCACTGCACGTCGTGTAATGCGCCTGCGCATAAATGATATGGTGATGGCCGAATTTTCGCAAAACGACCCCCATTTGCCCAAGGGACTGATAGACGCAGTCAAATATCAATGTGCGGTTGAGCGGACAGATACTGTTAATATGGTACTCAGGGTCAAGAAAATAAGCAGTTCGGGGACTGTGTATCTGCGTCCTCATCATGTTGCCAAAGAAGCAGCAGATACAAAGTCGTGGGCTGCTAGTGCCACATCGCTGCAAGAGCATAAGGCACGCAAAGTACATGTCAGTCCAACAGGAAAGATTTTAAAATAACTGTAATTGGTCGGGGCGACGCGCCAACGCAGTTGGTGCGTCTGTCTTGTCCAGATGTATAATGTCGCCAAATTGTGTGTCTGTAAAGAACAGTATGTTTACATCCCCTGTACATGGGTTGTTCCGCTGGACCGCGCGGACATATTTTTGTGAATTTTCGCGCGTGCCAGTAAAGCGCACATAGACTGAATATTGTGCCATCGAAAATCCCATGTCTTGCAGAAAGTTGCGAAACTGGCTCGCGGCGCGACGTTCCTGTCTTGTCTCGGTTGGTAAATCAAACATAACCATCATCCACATATATTTTAATCCATCAGTTTTGTATGACATTTTCATAGTCCAATTTGTTCTTTTTGTCGTTCAGTGAATTTACAAAGTTCCACACGTCGCGTTGCATAATATTTATTAGTGGTGAAAAACCTGTGCGTGTTTTTATTTCTGTGTTCAGCACCGATGCCAATCGCGCCTTGTCTGTGGGTGTCAGTTCTCGTGTTATGTCTTCTTCGCCACCAAAGATTTTGTATACAATTGCGTCTATGATGGGACGATATGGTTCCATCAAATCGTCGACCAGACACATCGGATTCAGTTGATTGTGGTGCTGTATCCCATATGACGGATTTAATCCTGCACCCACTATCATGCGTGCCATTGCACCACGCAGTATGGCGTACCCATAATTCAGAAAACTGTTAATTCCACTCATTGTATGTATGCGCAAGAATCCGCTGCCAAACAGGGCGGGGAAGTACATACGCGCGGCAATACCTTCGATGTTGCTGGTGTCTCCGGATTGTACCGCAAGGGGCAGATTTCTTATTCTGTTCTCGCACCCAAGCATATCCAGCACACGCGATTGATTTTTTATCTTTTCTTGAACGATACTTTTCCACAGTTGTTTTTCCAACGGTCGCGACGTATTGATTTGTGCCTGTTGTACCGCCATCTGTCGCATCTGTCCAACCAGCGGTGTCATAATCCCCACAGGATTATAGTTGCCACCAATAATAATCATCGGTATTCCATTTTCACACAATACCGTCATCAGATTTTGCGTAAAAGTAATTGCGCGCCCAGTCGTCATAACGGCACAAATTGAATCCAGCGGTATTTCTGCGATTGGTGTTCCGCGGTCTGATATGCACAGGAATCCCCGTCGTACCGACAGTTCACGAAAGTCATTTGAAATTTCAACAATATTTGTCTGCATATGTTTTATATAAGCACGAAAAATTCATTTGTCAACCTGTTGCAAGTTTTCTGTAAAGAAAAATTTCAAGAAAACGAATCGTTTTTGCTGTGTTTTGATTCAAATTTAATATTCAAAACATAATATAAAAGCCCCAGTTTTCTGGGGACTTTTGTGTTATGTATTATATCACATTGGAATTAGATGTCTAGCCGCAACTTTGGCGCATGATACCGGAAAGCAGTATCAATTATATCACATTGGAATTAGATGTCTAGCCGCAACAATGATGCGCTGGGGGTGCAGCGCGATGGATTATATCACATTGGAATTAGATGTCTAGCCGCAACCCGAACGATGTTAAAATGGCGTTCCGGTTTATTATATCACATTGGAATTAGATGTCTAGCCGCAACTGTCTTTCGGCAGATGTTCCGGATTGTATGATTATATCACATTGGAATTAGATGTCTAGCCGCAACTTGCAAATAGTTTTGATTATTCACCGTTTCATTATATCACATTGGAATTAGATGTCTAGCCGCAACTC
>JAFQOQ010000031.1 GCA_017403085.1 Alphaproteobacteria bacterium | reverse complement strand
AATGCCGGGTGTAAATGCGTATGTGCTAAACGGTGAACGCTTGTCGCGCATCGCGAACGAGGTTGGCGTTGCCCTGGCCATGAATTATGCCGGATTTGAAATGTCATTGAATTATGACATAGAATCGCGCGCCGATTATACATCGCAAACAGGTCGCGTAAAATTCAGATATGAATTTTAATAACAACACCCCCACGTGGGGTGTTTTTAAATTTGGGCGGTCGCGCACACAGGGGTGTCATTGTCGAACCGGCAACATACGTTGCAGATTACGAACAGTGGCTCTAACAAAAAATAAAACGCACCACAAGGGTGCGTTTGAATATTGGTTGGGGTCGGCCAGCTTGACGCGAGCCATTTTTTACAAGGCACTTCGCAATATTATTTTTATTTCTTCTGGCACATCATAATCCAATGGCGTTTTTCCTGAATTATCACGCAAGCTCACATCGGCACCATGTTTTATCAGCATAGATACAATCTCTGGTGAAGTGTTGATGTGTAGCGGGGTACCGCCGTAATTATCACGTGCATTAAGGTCGGCACCGCACTCAATCAATACCTCAGCAACCTCAGAATTTGTTGCGCAGTGTAGTGGCGATAGACCAAAATAGTCTCTAGCCTGTATATCTGCGCCATATTGTATCAATATTCTGGCGATATTGCCATTTGTTGTGTCGTGCAGTGGTGTTCTTCCAGATTCTGTACGTGCGTTTACATCAGCACCATGTTTTATTAAGAACTCTGCTGCTGTGGCTGTTTGGGCTCTATGTAATAATGTTGTGTTAGGGGCGTTGGGTGCGGTTGTTTTCGCTCCATGCTTTATTAAGCAATCGGCTATATCTATATTTTGTACATGACACAAAGGTGTAGTTCCGTATATTTTGTCCTGGGCGTTTACATTCGCACCGTGTTTTATCAAAAGCTCTGCTTTTTCAGTGCTTTGAACAAAAAATAAGGGGGTATAACCTTTTAAGTCTTGCGCATTAACGTCAGCGCCATTGTTAATTAACAGCTTTGCAAAATCTATATTAGTTGTATAAAATAATAAAGTTTTTGTATCAAAAAGAGGCGCATTTACATCTACCCCATGTTTTATCAATAATTCTGCAATTTCTATACTTTGAACAAAAGCTATTAAAGGCCACGCGTCACGAACTAGAAAGTTGAAATCCGCCCCATTTGATATTAAATATTCAGCAATTTCCACCGATTTTACAAAAGATAATGCTGTTCTGCCATCAAGATTTTTTGCATTGACATCTGCGCCGTGTTCAATTAGTAGTTTTGCTGCATTCTTACTTTCTACGCAAAACAATGGAGTATTACCATGAGAATCTCGTAAATCAACAATGGCGCCATTATCCAAGGCGTTTATCATTTGCTGAATATTATCATCATATATCGCTTGTATTAATTTTTTATTAGCTTCTAGCATCGTATGTATCCTTTTGATTACCAATGAATTATATCACATATATAGTGTCTACGGGATAAAAATCAATGCGTCAAGCTGGCCGACCACACGAAGCCTCGTAGAGGCGAAGTGTGGTTGGGGTGTGTGCGCAATTCGCGGGTTGATAAATACTGTTTAACAACTTGATTTTATGAATATATTCTTTTACTATTAAACAGTTAGAATACATGCCATAGGAGTTCGTAAATGATTACTTATAAAATATATCAAAATATAAATTTGTTTTTTTCTTTTGTTTTATTCCCTATACAACTTTTATTAAATTTATTTTTGAATTTATTATCAAACCTTGGTGTGTTTTTTATACCTATTTTGTTGTGTTTAAATTTTATATATATTTTATTATTAGGAGTGGTGTTAGTATCTTCTGGCGTGTGTAAGTATCTACCTATACTGACTCCTTTTATATCTATTATAGGAATTCCTGCTGCTATTCTGGCACAATTTGTAGTTACAATTACTCCTGCTTTAGATGGGTTGAAGGACAGATTTAAGAAATTGATAGTTATAGATTTTTATCCTTATTCTTTGGACATGTTTCTTATGGTTATGCAAAAAGGACCTGCTACTAAAAAAATAAAAGAAATTTTTGCTGTTATGAATAACCCGGCTTTAGAACCTGTTGTAGCGGAAGAAATTATGAAGGCGGAAAATGAATAAAAGGAGCATAATATGAAAAAATTATTATTAATATTACCTGTTGTTGCATTAACGGCATGTAGTGAAAACTATAACAAATATGATTCCATTTTTGAAGGTTGCGAAAGAATAGAAACGACCGAATTTCATCTGGTTTATAAATGTCCTGCGGATCAAGAATGGGCACAACAAGTAAAACAATTACAACCAAACGGCAAATTTAGAGCTGGTGGTCAATTGAATTTGGAAGAATTATATGCTGATACAGAACATGTTTATGCAGAAGTATCATTTGACGACCCAGGAACATGCAAAGAAAACTTTACAATCCGCACCATGATTGCAGAACCTATCGAAGGTGGCGACAATTGGGCATTTATCGGTTGCAGATAAACATCATTATAAACCGAGTTTGAAAGTGGTGGTTTTTCACCACTTTTTTATTTTAACTTTCGAACTTGCCAAAGACATAGTTTTTTTGCTCTCTGGAATGCGTGCGAGGCCTTGATAAATTACTTCCAAAAATGTCTTTTTGCGAATGCGTGTCCGGAACCTGTTTTAAGATATTGTTCAAATTCCAATGCAGCGTCTTTGGAACTAAACGCAAAATAATTTACCAATTCCCAAGGTTTATATTTTGCTGTATGTATTGAATATCCTGCATTATGTTGCGTTAGTCGTTTTTTTAAATCATCAGTT
>JAFQOQ010000030.1 GCA_017403085.1 Alphaproteobacteria bacterium | reverse complement strand
TGGTGGAGCTGATCGGACTCGAACCGACGAGTGCGTGTTGCATGTCATCAAGTGTCCAACCCGTTCCATTAAGTTTTTTTCTTGGTGGAGCTGATCGGACTCGAACCGACGACCCCTTGCATGCCATGCAAGTGCTCTACCAACTGAGCTACAACCCCATGCAAGCCAACATTTTATACGCAATAACCCAAAAAGTCAAATTAAATTATATTAAATCTGTATATTTTTATCAAAAAAATCCCCCATTTGGGGGATTGATTTACATTTGATTACCTTGTTCGGCCATTGCAATAATGCCTGCGTCCATTTCTTCAACCATCTTCTTATAGGCATCGACGCCACGACTGCCAATCCCAGATTTGATATTGCGTGCGCCTGTTATCAGTTGTTGCAGTCTGTCTTCGCTGGTGGTTTTTGAACGGCTTAACCCTTCATTTTCCTGACGCAACGCGCTGTTTTCTTGGTTCAGTGTCTGATTGCGGCCCTGTGCATCACTTAATGTTTGTTTGGTTGTCGCCAATTCGTTTTCCAGTTTTTGCACTTCGGCGGACTTTTCTGCCAACTGTGCCCGCGTTTCTTCAAGTTTTGTCTTCAGTTCGGCCACCTGAGCCTCTAAATCTGTCATCTGTTGCGCGTATGTATCTGGTGCCTTGGAAATATATTCTGCCGCGTTTGGTAACAACAGCTTTTGTAAATCATAGATCTGATTTACTTGGCTAATTATTGCATTGTCGTGGGTTAAATTTGCGCCAAAACGCACTGTATTGATAATTTCCTTAAGTTTTCCCAAATCAGGTGCTTCTTTTACAAGTTCGGCGACCAGGTTCCGTCGTGCGATAGCCTCCAAATCCTGGAATGTCGTGCGTACATCCTCGCCAGAATTTGATTGAATTATCATCAGATTATACAGGTCATTCGAGGTTGCGTATTTGTTGTTAGCGCGCATAACAAATGCCTGTCGCGCACTTTCTTCCAGCGTTCCACCCGGATATTCATAAAAGAATCCCAAAATATTGTACTTAACGCGTTCGTCTTTAATCAAATTCAACCGCGACAACATTAGCATCATATATTGTTCTGCGTTGGCGGGATCAATGTTTGATATTTCGTATCTGCTAGCGGGAGCCTTGGCATAGTACGCCTGTAAAATAGTTTTTAATCGCGCCATAAATTCAATTGATTTCTCGTCATATGGCTTTTGTGCGGCCCGCTTAATTTGCTGGGTCAGTGTGATTATTTTACTCAGTTTTTCGCGCAAATCAGGTTGTTCAATGTGGTTCAGAGCGCTTTCCATGTTTTCTTGCACTGCCGTAAAATCCACCTCTAACCGTGGGGATTTTGGATTTTTCCCATATTGATAAAACAAAGCCCAGGCAAGCCCCCCTATAACCCCCAATTTATTCAGATCTCTTGTCCCCAGAATCAGGTCGGCAATCTGCTCAAAACTCATAAATTCCTGTTCGTTTGCCATATAAACTCTCCTTACATCACTTCGATATTCTATCATATTTGCCTTGATTTTCCAAAACGTTTTTTCCTGCATATTTATCCTTGCCAAACGCAAAGTCAATTTGCTAATCTTTCTACACATAAGGAGATTTATTATGGATTATTCAGTTTTAAAAGCCGAAGTAGAACAAAAGACCGCTCAAACACTAGAAGTGCTAAAGGGTGAATATGCAGGATTGCGCACAGGGCGCGCATCTGTGCATTTATTGGACGCCGTACGCGTGCCTGTTTATGGCTCAGAAATGCCAATTAACCAGGTTGCTACGATTTCAACGCCAGACAACCAAACATTGTCTGTGACTGTGTGGGATATTACAAATGCGCCCGCAGTGGAAAAAGCCATCCGCGATTCGGGCCTGGGACTAAACCCAATGACGGCTGGCGGTGTAATTCGTCTGAATATGCCACCACTTACCGAAGAACGTCGTCGCGAATTGACCAAGGTTGCCGGAAAATATGCAGAAGAGGCCAAAATTTCCATGCGTAACATCCGTCAAGATGCAATGGGTAAAATTAAACGCGCCGTCACGGATAAAGAAATTTCCGAAGATGACCAGCGTAAGTACGAAGAAGATATTCAAAAAGTTTTTGACAAGCGCGGAACCGAGGTTGATGCCCTGGCACGTGAAAAAGAAGCCGACATTATGTCTGTTTAACTGAACACGGGATGCGTAATATGTTTAAATTTTTAAAAAAGAAACAATCGTCTGTATCTGCCCCGGCCAAGGTGCCCCAGCATATCGCATTTATTTGTGATGGTAATCGTCGTTGGGCTGAAATGCGCGGGTTGCCACCATTGATGGGACACCAGGCCGGCATTGCAAACTTTGAAAATCTGGTTGATTGGTTTATGACGCGTGGCGTATCAACGATTACATTTTTCGTGTTTTCGTCTGAAAATTGGAAACGCAGCCAAGAAGAAGTCGATTTCTTAATGGACTTGTTCTATACCGAATTAAACAAGAATATGGCACACGCAATCGAAAAAAATCTGCGTTATCGCGTAATTGGTTCGCGTGATCGTTTGCCAAAAAAACTGGCGAAACTTTGCGATGATTTGGAAGAAAAAACGGCCGAACACACTGGTGGTACGGTTGTGTTTGCTTTGAATTATGGCGGACAACAGGAAATTGTTGATGCCGCAAATGCTGCGATTGCAAATGGCGAACCTGTGACGGCAGAAACATTTGAAACATACTTGGACACAGGCGACTTATTGCCGATTGATTTGATGGTCCGTACCAGCAATGAATTTCGCATTTCTAACTTTCTGCTGTGGAAATTGGCATACGCAGAATTGTTGTTTATCCCAGAACATTGGCCAGATTTGGTAAAAAGCGAAAAATTATGGCAGCACGTTCTGGATGAATTTGCAACACGCAATCGCCGATTTGGCGGCGGTAAAAAGGCCAACTATCTGGGGAACAAGAAATAATCAGGGGTATATGATATGTCAAACACTATGCAAAGAATAATCGTCGGGTTAATTATGGTATTGATCGCATGTGGTGTTGCGGTCGGCGAATCTTTTGGGTATCCGATTGTTCGATATCTGGGGTTGCTATTGGTTTTGGGCATGATTATTGAAATGGGCATGTGCCTATATCGTGCGCCACGTGATGTTGTTCGCAAAAATGCGATACCATTCGGCGGATTCTTGGTATGGTTGTTTGTCATGTTGGCGGCGATAAATGTTGTTGGTGCGCGCCCATGGATTGTATTGTTGTTGCTATTAATAATTTCATGTGCAGACATTGGCGCGTGGTTATTTGGTCGTCTGATTGGTGGCGATAAAATGTGGGAACGTCTGTCTGCTGGCAAGACATGGTCGGGCCAAATTGCGGGTATTATTTGTGGCACATTGGCGTCTGTGATGTACGGCATGTTGGGTGCAGACACATTTATGCCCCAGTTAATGTGGATTGGTATCAGCATATCATTATTGTCCCAATATGGTGATTTGACCGCCAGTTGGATTAAGCGTAAATTGGGCATCAAAGATTTCGGTAACATTTTACCTGGTCACGGTGGTATTTTGGACAGATTTGATGGCTGGATTTATGCATTGCCGCTGATATGGTTGGTTATGTTATAGTATTTGTGTCAAAGACAAAGGGAAGGTGACTTATGCAGGTCTTTTTAACTATCGTTGCATTGTTAATTGTTCTGGGCATTGTGGTATTTGTTCATGAACTGGGGCATTTTTTGGCGGCGCGCTGGGCGGGCGTCCGTGTTGATACGTTCAGCATTGGTTTTGGCCCTGCGTTATTAAAGTGGCATGATAAACGCGGTACCGCATGGAAGCTGGGATGTCTGCCATTGGGTGGATACGTGTCAATCTATGGCCAAGAAGACATGTTTAATCGTAAAAAATATGCCGAACTGCCAGATGAAAAAAAGCGCGGTCATTACTTATCTGCGCCGGCCTGGAAACAGTTTATTATCATTGCGGCGGGTGTCACCATGAATTTTATTTTGGCATGGTTTATTTATTCTGCCATGTTCATGTTTCAGCCTAAAAATGTTCAATTACCCGTTGTCGGCCAGGTTATCCAAGAATCTGTTGCGTTTAATGCGGGCGTAAAATCTGGCGATATAATTATCCGCATTGATGATGAAAAGATAACCAATTGGGGCGAATTAATAATTGCCAAAGAATTGGCATCTAATCGTGACGCAGATGTATTGATTGCGCGTGGCGACAAATTGGTCCAGGTAACATTAAGTCCTGCGGAACGCTGGGGATTGGTTGCCGACGGCAGCAAAACTGAATTGCGCAAAAAAGGCTTTTGGGGTGCGATATATTCTGGCGCGCGCGAAACGTATTACCAGTCCAGAACATTATTGGTTGTTTTAAAACAAATTGTGACTGGCGAACGTTCATCTAAACAATTAGGTTCCTTTATCACCATTGCCGAGGTTTCGGGCAAGGCCATGGCCGCCGGTTTCTTTGCGTTTTTATCAATTATCGCATTGTTATCGGTTAATTTGGCGATTATCAATCTATTGCCACTGCCGGTGTTGGATGGCGGATATTTGCTAATTTTAATTATCGAGGCCATAACCCGTCGCAAATTACAGGGCCGCGGTATGGAAATTGCAATTATGATTGGATGGCTATTGATTTTAGGTTTATTTATATTAACAATGTGGAATGATTTGGCGCGTGTATTTGGGTTAAATGGATAGTTATGAAAAAGATTTCTGTGATTGCAATTTTATCGGCATTGGTTGCACCGGCATATGGTGCAACTGTTTCACGTATTGATGTTTCTGGAAACCAGCGTATGGACGCAGAATCCATCCGCATTTTGTCTGATGTTAAAATTGGTGACAACGTTGGCGACATGCGAACAAACGCAATTGCCAAGAAGTTAGAATCCAGTGGCTATTTTTCCAAGATAGACGTTCGTATGTCGGGCAATGTTTTAAAAATAAATATTACCGAGGCACCTACAATCAACATGGTGACTGTCGAAGGTAATGATGAAGTATCGACGGACGATTTGAAAAAAGAAATTCGCACCAAAGAACGTACTTCATACGATGCGTCTGTCATTGGTGCAGATGTTCAGCGCATGCTGACAATTTACCAGCGCAAAGGGTTCTTTGGCACCAAGATAGAACCAAAGCGCATCGAATTACCAGATAATCGTGTCAATGTTGTATATGAAATCACCGAAGGTCACCCAACATGGATAACCGATATTGATTTTGAAGGAAACAAGGAATTTAGCGATCGTACCTTGCGTGGTGAAATTTTATCTCGCGAACATGCATGGTGGCGTTTTATGACACAATTTGACACGTTTGACGAAGATCGTATCCAATACGACGGTCAAATGTTACGCCAGTTTTACTTACGCAACGGATATGTTGATTTTAATGTGACGGATACGTCGGGCACATTTACGCCAGACCGTCAATATTATTCCGTTGTCTTTACCGTGACCGAAGGCGACCAGTATGACTTTGGTAAATTATCCATCGACAATCCGTTTGACGATATTCCAACCGATGTTTTACAAGACGTAATTGTGATGTCATCTGGTGATACCTACAACGTGGATAAGGTTGATGAAACAATGTCTGCCCTGCGCAGTGCGGTTGCAGATTATGGCTATGCATTTATTACGGTTGAACCGATACCGACAAAGAACGAAGACGATAAAACAATTGATTTAAAATTTAAGATTGAAAAATCAAACCGTGTATATTTGAACACGATTAACATACTGGGCAATGTCCGTACATTTGATACCGTTATTGAACATTTGATTCCAATGCGTGCTGGGGATCCATTTTCATTACAGACAATCGAAGAAGGTCGCCAGAAATTGATGCGCACACGTTATTTCAAAGACGTTCAAATGGTCCCAACCCGTGTTGCAGATTCCAATATGATGAATCTGGATATCCGCGTCGAAGAACAGCCAACTGGTGAATTATCTGGTGGTTTTGGTTGGTCAAACATCAACGGTTTTATGGTTGATGCCGGCATAACTGAAAATAACTTTATGGGCCGTGGCCAAATTGTACAGTTGCGCGGATCAATCGCCGAATATCAGAAGCAGGCGTTATTCAGTTTTACTGAACCATACCTATTTGGTCGTGCGTTATCTGGTGGTTTTGATGTATCATATACGATGTACGATTATTCATCTTTGGGCAGTTTTGGCTATGACCGTGATTCTTTGACCATCGCGGGGCGTATGGGCTGGCGCCTGACGGATCATTGGACACAAAGTTTGCGCCTATCCGCATCATTTGATCAGAACTATGATATTCAGGTTGATTCAGGGTGGCAAAAGGCTAACTTATATACCCTCAGTACGAATTTCCGTTATCACAACTTGGACACCAATTTTGCCCAGAACACCCATACCGGTGTCGTGGCAAATTTAGGTATTGCCTATACTGGCTTTGGCGGAACTGAATCATTTATGCGGTATAGTGGTGACATCATCGGCATGGTGAAATTCTGGGACGACCGTTGGCAGTTACGCTCGTCACTGGATTTTGGATATATTCAACCCCTAGAAGACGATTATATATCCCGTGTTTATCGCTATTTCCTTGGTGGTGAATCATTGCGTGGCTTTGACGTTGCGGGCGTTGGTTCGCGCAACTGGGCGTATGACACATATGCGCTGGGTGGTTTATGGAAAATAAATGGTTCGACCCAGTTAAATTTCCCAATCTTTATTCCTGATGAATATCAGATAAAGGGTTTTGTGTTTATGGATTATGGTATTTTGGGCAAACCACCATCTGTCGAAGATTATTATCCCGCAAATATGCATTTGCCACAATACAAGAACCATATCGACGACAACCTGCGCACATCGGCCGGTGTTGGTATTTACTGGAATACGCCAATGGGGCCAATGAATTTCAGTTGGGGTTGGCCGTTAAAGATGACAAAATATGACCGCGAACAGCGTTTCTTGCTGTCGTTCGAGACTCAGTTTTAGTCTTGACGGTGCAATATGAAATTGCGTATAATTCAATAAACAGGGAAGGAGCGATTAATGAAAAAAGTGTTTTTAGGATTATTGGTTGCGTTATGCCTTGCCGGCTGTGGCCAGGTTTATGACCGCGAACCGGTTGGCGTTGGCTATGACAACAATGAATTGAAACTAAGTCCTTGTGCCTGCATTATGGTATATCGCGGTTAATGTCCGTTTTGTATCAGGGGGGAACAATAGTTGGATTATCCAGACGATTTTAACACACCTACATTTCCCGCGGGGCGGCGGATTGCTGTTTCGCGCGTTATGGGCATTTGCATAATGGTTGTGTTCTTTTTAATTGTCTGTACATGTGGCTTGTTATTATGGACCCAGCGTTCGGTCAAGGTGCATCCGTTTTTAATCGACACGAACGAGATAACAGGCGCATGGAACATTGTCGGGCATGGTCATTTGCACGACAGCACTATATCTGCAACGCGCACATTACAAGAATCCGTCTTAATCGATTTTATGCAGAAATGGTTCCAGCTTTCCGATAGTGCCACGGTAAATGAACTGGTGTGGCAATCATGTGATTTATCAGAATGCGGTGATGAAAACCGTGTCGGCATGGACGCAGACAGGTGTTCGTTGTTTTGCAATGTTGGCGGTGAATTATTTATGACATTTATTGAAACGGTTGTTCCAAATTACCAGGCGCGATATGCAAATGGTGAAACGATGTCTCTTGATTTTTCAACATTACAGATTACACCACTTGGCGAAATCGGCACTGACGGCGGTATATGGCAGATTCAGGCAGTTGTCCATTCTAATTTGTCTGGCCCGGTTCAGTTTTTGGCATATGCACATGTCATGTCTGACCGCCAGAACCATCCAAACACAATGGGGTATTACATCGCAGATTTTAACGCATATAAAGTAAATTGATGAGAAAGTTGGTTACATTTTTCACAGGTCTTGCATTACTGGCACTGATGCTGGGGTTGGTTTATTTGTCTGGTGCAATTTACACTGCGGGTCATCGCGTTTCCATGGATACATATTTTTTCCAGCCAAACAATCAAAGCGAACGTCGCATTGGTGTTCCTGCATCACCTGATGATTTATCTGCCGAACAAATGCGTGACCGTTTGATACAGAAATATGTCACAGAATATTTTTATGTTATCCCCGACGTTAATGCCACGACCCTGCGTGTCAAGGGCCAGACCAGTCTTCGTATTCTATCTGCGCCTGCGGTACTGAACGCGTGGAAACAGACAATTGGCCCACAATTGCTAGAAATGGCCGATGCCAAGGTTTTGCGCACCGTATATGTTGATACATCGTCAATTTCTATGTTAAAAGGCAGTGATAATTATTGGTCTGTACCATATACATTGCACACATGGACGCGTCCAAACGATTTGTCGGCTGCACCAATTGTCACAAATGGCATAATTCATTTGCATATTTTATACGAACCTGGTATTCGTAAAGAGATAGATGATATTTCCGTCGGTGAATTTTTGGAACGTGGTGGCGATCCTGCGGCCGTGTTTAAATTCATTGTATTGGACGCAACCATAGAATCATAGTACCCCAGGGGGCAGGGCGCATGTTAAAAAAGATTGTTTTATTTTTGTCGGTATTCGCATTGGCAATACCTGCGTACGCATCCGAAGATCCGTGGGATGTCGAAAACTTTGCCATTGTCGATAGCGGTGATACAGATATTACCATGGAAGATATTGAAATAAACGACGACGCTAGTCCTGCCCCCGTCAGCAGTTTTGATATCGCTGGCATTATGCTGGGGATGTCGTTCGAAGATGTTCAAACCCTGTTTTACAAGGCCAAGGGCCTATACACCCCGCGTGAAAAGAACAGTATCATATATACCATACAGCCAGATTGGAAATATAATCTGGATTATGAATGTCGCCAACAAAATATCTTTGTTCCATCCGAATTGGAAAATTGCATCAATACATTGGCGCGCAATCGTGGATTATTGTACGTGTCTGAAATGTATCTGGAACGTCCCACCACTGGCGAAAAGATTGTTGTTTATTTTACCAGTAATGCAACCGATAACCTGGTCTGGCGTGTTATATACACCAATGACGTCAATGATTTAGAAGGCACATCAGAAAAATTCGCCGCCCAGCGCGAAAACAAGATATTGGCGTTTTGGCAAAATGTTCTAGACAAATATGGTGCGCCAAATTCTGGCACTGATCGTTGGGTATCGACAACCAATGCATATGACCCTATGATGACGGCATATTATGGCGAATTAGATTTGGTTGATAACGGTCGTCATGCATCTGACCTGGCCAAGAACATTAATACGGCACGCAAGAATTTCAAGGCAAAACCATATGCGTTCTAAGACATCGTATTCAACCGGGCTTTGGGCAGAATTTATTGCGCGTTGGTATTTACGCATTCATGGATTCCGTATTTTACACAATCGATACGTGACGGGTCGCAATACCCGTCGCGCAGAAATAGATATTATTGCACGTCGCGATAACCTAATAGTTTTTGTCGAAGTAAAACGTCGCAAAACATTACAGTGTGCATGTGACGCCATAACCCCGACCCAGGTCGCACGTCTGCGTCGTGCCGCCGAAACATATCTGGGGCGGATACGTTGGCGTGGAGATGCACGTTTTGACATCATTGCAATTTGTGGTATGCGTGTCCATTGGATAAAAAATGGAATATAGATATTGAAACTATGAAAATTCTCCTATATAATAAAATTCGTTGAATAAACACAAAAGGAGAACACATGAAAAAAGTTATCTTGGCATTATTTGCTGTTTTGACATTAAGCGCATGCATGGGTCACTATAAATCCGGCAACTGTGAATATGATTTCTTGCTGCACAAAGATATTTCTGTTTCTAAAATTATTGGCAACGTCACAGGCGGCTGCTAAAAAAATAAACGCCCCGTTTGGGGCGTTTTTTTAAAACCATTTCCACGGCTGAAAAACCTTTAATAATCCCATCGCTGTACGCTTGTCCGCATACGTATGGCCACATCGCGGACATACATTAAATGGTTTCAGTATCATTTTTGCTTTTTTAAATACCAACATCCAAATATACGCCCCCAGTGCCCACGCAGCAATCACCAGCCCCCACGCCACATATCCGAAATAAGTATCAACTGTACGTGTTATAACGGTAATTGTTGTCACATCTGATTTAGACAAATCGTTATATATTTTCGTTGCAACCGGCCAAGACGATGGACGCCATGGATATACATGTTCTATTCCATAATTTGTCAGTAATGTCGTACCCAACCCGCCAGATTGTTTGTCCAGTGTCTTTTTTATTGCCTGGTCCAACATGGTATCAATTTCTGCCTGTGCAACCTTGGTCAGATTTGTTTTTACTTTGTCCAGTTGTTGATTAACCTTTGCTGCGGTGTTATCGACGGTTGCGATTGCTTCGTTTGTTTTTGCGATACCCTTATCAACTTCTGCGACTGCTTTATCAATACCACCTGTTTTTGCACCAAATGCCTTGGCCAGTCCGGCCAGTTTTTTTACCCCGGCGGTTGTTTCCGCTGCCTTTGCGGTTTCTTCTTTTGCCTTTGCGGTGGTATCGGTTGCTTTTTTCACTACGTCTTCTGCCATCTTTACCTTGTCAATTGCGACGGCAATCGGCTTTTCCAGATTGATAGAATCCGCCACACTATCCAGCAGTGCTTCGTACTGTTTCACGATTCCTTTTTGCAAATCAAAGAACATTGAAACAACGATTGATTTTTTGATTGGTTGCGAATAAGTATTTTTCACATGCAGTGGCACCCACACAACCAATGCAATCCATACGATGCTAAAAATCGCTACGGTACGTTTTGTCCATGTTATGACCGATTGTTTTTTTGCGACGGTTTTGACGCCGCCCATATCAATTACTTCGACTTCTTTCTTTTTGCGTGCCATAAAAAACTCCTTTACCAGGAGTTTATACGATTACCCACACACATTTCAACGATTTATTTAGTATTGGCATGTAATTGCGCAATCGTTTTGCGAAACGTGTTTATATGTTCTGTCAGTTGTTCGCGCACTATGGGCAATGTTGGATATTTCAGTGCCTGATAACGTTGTACCTGATTAACACACGCTTGATATTCATTTGCACTTTCAGAATCGCCAAATGTGGCAATATCAACTTCTGGTATCAAAATCCAGCTGTTATTTTTATTTAGATCGGCACGACACACCAGTGTATAAACATATTCACGATATGGCCCAGACTGATTTTTAAACTGAATAAAATTCTGGGTGTCAATTATCAAATCGCGCGTATTCAGCTTTGCACTCATTTCTGACCCCCTGTATATTTTTCGATAAATTCGCGTTTAAATTCTGCAAATCGTCCTTGTTCGATTGATTCGCGAATATCGCGCATTAAATCCTGATAGAACCACAAATTATGCTGCGTCAGCAATGTTGCCCCCAGAATTTCATTACACTTAATCAGGTGGTGAATATATGCGCGCGACCGCTTGCACGCAGGACATCCGCATTTATCATCCAACGGCGCCGCATCATCACGAAAACGTGCGTTGCGCATATTCATTGTGCCATGACGGGTAAATGCCTGGGCGGTACGTCCCGCACGCGTTGGCATAACACAGTCAAACATATCAACTCCGCGTTCAACTGCCCCCAGTATATCCAGTGGTGTTCCCACCCCCATCAGATACCGTGGTTTATCTATGGGCAACAATGGTGTTGTCGTCGCAATCATATCAAACATGACATCTTGTGGTTCGCCAACTGCCAATCCGCCAATTGCATATCCGTCAAATCCAATTTCCGTCAGTGCCTGCGCAGATTTTTTGCGCAAATCTGGAAAATCTGCCCCTTGGACGATACCAAAAATTCCATACCCCGGGCGGTCAATAAAGGCGTCTTTGCTACGCTTGGCCCAGCGTGTCACCATATCAACGTTTTTTTCAACACGCGCGCGTGGTGCAGGCAGTTTTAAACACTCGTCCAACACCATCGTGATATTAGAATCTAATTGATGTTGAATATGAACAGAATCTTCTGGGCGCAAGAAGTGCTTTTTACCCCCATCAAAGTGAGATGTAAATTGCACGCCTTCTTCGCTCATTTTTGTCAGCGTCGAAAGGCTCATTACCTGAAACCCGCCGCTATCGGTTAAGATTGGACCGTGCCATCCGCCAAATTTGTGCAAACCACCCATCTGTTCGACTAAATCCCCCCCTGGGCGCATCATCAGATGATATGTATTTCCTAAAATAACTTCTGTTCCTGTATCGCGAACCTGGTCCATGGTCAGTGCTTTTACAGTTGCCGCCGTACCCACCGCCATAAATGCAGGTGTTTGAAATGTGCCATGCGCCGTTTCAACCGAACCGCGCCGTGCGTTGCCATCTGTGGCAATAAGATTAAATTTTAAAGACATACCCGGATAATATCATAATTTTCATTTGGCGCAATTAAAATCACCGCATCGTTTTTATATTGAATATTGGACGAAAATTCACTAAATTTTATACATATGAAAAAAGAATTGATTGATTTTTTAAATTCAGACCTGCAGTTCATCAAGGGCGTAGGCCCTGTCTTGGCATCGCGCTTTGCAGATGTGTTGGGGGGGCGACGTGTCCTGGATTTTTTACGTCACCGTCCGTCATACATACGCGCCCGTGATATTACTGAAAATATTATGGATGCAACGCCGGGCGACACGATAACAATCCCACTGTTGGTTAAATCGCATAAATCTGGCGGCAATTTTGGTCGTGGGCGCCGTCGCCCAACCCAGATTATATGTGCAGACAAAATGGGAAATACCGTTGTTATTCAATTTTTTAATTCGAACTATCTGGATTATTGGTTAAAAAAAATGCCAATTGGTGCGTGGCGTATGACGTCTGGCCGTCTAGAGCGCGGAACGCGCCCAACAATCAATCATCCTGATTTTATCGAAGAAATGCAAAATGCGTCAAAAATTCCCGCGATTCAGGCAATATACCCTGCGGGCGAAGGACTGACCCAGAAAGTATTTTCATCTGTTCGTGACAAGATTTTTGAAATCTTGCCAGAAAAACTTCAGGATGAAACCGAAGAACGCTGTCTGGAATTCTTTGATGCGTTGCGTCACATACATTATCCCGCCGCGGCATCTGATTTATTACCCAATGGCATTTACATGGTAAAATTGGCATATTGCGAATTATTGGCGCATCAGTCTGCCATTGCAATCAGTCGCCAAAATCGGACGGATGTGCGCAATCGTCGCGTTGTTCGACCAAAAAAATATAATTTACTGGACGCGTTTTGGCGCGGTCTGCCATTTGAAATGACCGGGGCGCAAAAACGCACCTGTGATGAAATTTTTGCAGATTTGTCTCGCAATACGCCCATGATGCGCTTGGTCCAGGGCGACGTCGGCAGTGGCAAAACAATTGTTGCAATGGCGGCCGCAACATACATGGCAGAATCAGGTGCCCAGACTGCATTTTTGGCACCGACCGACACACTTGCGCAACAGCATTATGCAAAACTGCGCCCCATGTGTGATAAACTGGGGATTGTTTGTGATATATTAACAGGCCGCGACAAGGGTGTGCCACGTCGTGAAAAATTGACCTCGTTACGTTCCGGGCGTACCAAGATTGTAATTGGAACACATGCATTATTTTCAGACGACGTGGAATACAAGGACCTGGGGCTGGTAATCATTGACGAACAGCATCGTTTTGGCGTTGCCCAGCGTGAATCTCTGCGGGCCAAGGGTACAAATCCAGACATGTTGGCGTTGTCTGCGACCCCAATACCACGTACATTGTCGATGACGGTCTATGGCGATATGGATGTGTCAATTATAAATGAAAAGCCTGCTGGTCGCCTGCCGATTAAGACAACCAAATTATCATCCGCGCGAATTGATGACCTGATTTCACGTATCCAAACACAAATCGCATCTGGGGCCAAGGTGTTTTGGGTCTGTCCCCTGGTGGAAGAGGCTGAAACACTTGATTCAACGGCCGCTATGGCGCGATACGAAGATTTAAAGAAATACTTTCCAACGGCTGGTCTGGTTCATGGCCAGATGGACAAGCGCGAACGCGACACCGTTATGGCAACATTTGCCGATAACGCATCCGACATGTCTTTATTGGTCGCCACCACTGTTATAGAAGTTGGCATAGATGTCCCACGTGCGTCAATTATTGTAATTGAAAATGCAGAACGATTTGGTTTGGCCGCATTGCACCAGTTGCGCGGACGTGTTGGACGCGGCAATACGCAATCGTATTGTGTTTTGGTATTTGGCGCACATGTCACAGATGATGGATTAAAGCGTCTGGATGTTTTGTGCGACACAGATGACGGTTTTGTTATCGCAGAACAAGATTTAATGATGCGTGGCGTGGGCGAATTACTGGGAACGCGCCAAAGCGGTTGGATGCGTTATAATTTCGTAGATTATCGCGAACATCATGATTTATTTAAACTGGCATCGCGTGCGGCCCGTGAAAACGCACCTGATAAATGGACGCGTGATTTAATGTATATGTTTGATTGTGGGGTGACACTTGGCGCATAAGATATTATCATTTTTATTGTTTGTGTTATTTGCCACCACGTCTTGGGGTGCGTCCCTTATAAATGATACGGAAACAGAACGTCTGCTAAATGAATTGGTTGCGCCATTGGCGCAGGCCGCTGAAATCCCCGATAACAGATTGCGTGTGCATATTATAAACGATAATGATTTTAATGCGTTTGTACGCGGTGGCGAAGACGTATATGTTTATACCGGTCTATTAACGCAAATTAAAACACCCGCTGCACTCCAGGCGGTAATTGCGCACGAACTGGGGCACACATTGGGCGGGCATATGGCCCAGATGTCATCACGCATGGACGCAGAATTAAAACGCACAATGCTAATCCAAGCGCTGGGGGTTGGGCTTATGGTCGCCGGTGGCAACCCATCCCTTGGGGCAGGGGTCCTGGCTGGTTCCAGTTCGGTCGCACAACAGTCAATGCTGGCATTTTCGCGCGACGAAGAGCGGATTGCAGATAACCTGGGATTGGATTTGATGGTGCGCGCCAAACTAAATCCAAATGGATTCATAGACGTTTTTGAACAAATGAAAGAATTAACTGGTGCCGCGGAATCCAAGATAAATCCAAATCGCATAAATCACCCCTTGACCACCGAGCGTTTAAAAAACGTGCGGGAACGTATTGCAGAAATTGCTTCGGATTACTCATCGTCCGCCAACGATAATGTACGCCAATCCGAATATGATTTAGTTCGTGCAAAGTTAATTGGATACCTAGAACCACTGGATAGGGTGCGCAACCTGTATCCCTATTCAGACAAATCTGATGCGGCGCTATATGCGCGTGCGATTGCCAATATGCGTGGTGGGAACCTAGATGGCGCACGTATGGGGACCCAAACATTGATTTCGCGTCATCCATCAAATCCATATTTTTATGAACTGCTGGGCGATATCGAATATCAATTTGGACATTATGACGACAGTGTAATCGCATATGAAAAATCATTATCTTTATTCCCAGACGCTCCCCAGATTCAAACTGCGCTGGCGCTTGTTTTGACCGAGCGGCATCGGCCTGACGACACATCTCGCGCCATTGAATTATGCAAGCGTTCATTACTATCCGACCCTGCGCCATTGACGTATTGGGTATTATCACGCGCCTATGGCGATGACGATGCCGGACGTCGTGATTGGGCCATGGCAGAATTTTATGCCGCCCAGGGTAATTCGGAACGTGCATCTGAATACGCCCGTCGTGCGCAAAAGAAATTGAAAAAAACAGACCCAGAATATATAAAATCTGGCGACTTAATTGATTAAAATACAATTGTCAAAAAAAAGACTTGCAATCCATAAAAAGATATGTCAATATATACCACGCAATGCGAGCGTAGCTCAGTTGGCTAGAGCGCAACCTTGCCAAGGTTGAGGTCGAGGGTTCGAGCCCCTTTGCTCGCACCAGTATTCGAAACCGCCGTAATGGCGGTTTTATACAAAACGCGGACACAAAAAGTATGAAATTGTTTATTAAACGTTTTAATTAAAGTGTGCGACCAACAGAATAATAACTGCGGGCGCACATTTTTGCGTCCGTTTTTTTAACAAAAAGGCCAAGTACAATGTCAGAAAATACAAATAACACGCCAATATCAACCAATGAATTAACTGCGCGCCTGCAAAAGGCAGAAAATATTCGTGCGCGCGACGGTGTTGTATGGAAAGACAAATTTGACCGCACACATCGAATTGCCGACGCGCGCGAATTGGCAGATGATACACCTGTAAAGTTGGCGGGCCGTGTGACTGCGTTGCGTTGGTTAGGCAAATTGATGTTTGGTCGTATTTATGATATCGACGGCGAAATTCAGTTTTCTATGTCACGCGAAGAATTGGGCGAAGAAAACTATAAATTCATGAAGGCCAACGTAGATTTGGGCGATTTTATTGGCATCACGGGCAAACTGTACCACACAACTGCGGGCGAATTGACGGTTCAGGTATCTGGGTATGAAATTTTATCCAAGGCCTTGCGCCCATTGCCAGAAAAATATCATGGCCTGACAGATATGGAAACCCGTTATCGCCAGCGTTATTTGGACATTATCGCCAACGAAGACACACGTAATACAATGAAGATGCGTTTTCGCATGATGCGTCTGATACGCGACTATCTTAACGACAATGGCTTTACCGAAGTGGAAACACCAATCATGCAGGTTGTGGCCAGTGGGGCGGCGGCGCGTCCATTTATTACGCATCATAACGCATTGGATGCAGACTTCTATCTGCGTATTGCGCCGGAATTATTTTTAAAGCAGACTATTGCCGCCGGATTTGACCGTGTATTTGAAATGGGCAAGAATTTCCGTAACGAAGGCATGGACGCCATGCACCTGCAAGAATTCACTATGTTGGAATGGTACGCGGCATATTGGGATTATACGCGCAATATTGAATTTTCATGGAATATGGTGCAAAAGATAGTTATGGATTTGCGCGGTTCGTTGCAAATCGAATACCAGGGCACCAAATTAGATTTCAGCAAATATGATAAAATCGATTACACCGCCCGCATGAACGAATTGTTGGGTGTTGATATCCTGGAATTCAGCGATACAGACGCCTTAAAGGCGCAACTGGTTAATGCCGGCATGTTCCCTGCAGATGAACTAGAACCATTAAAATCAGTGCCTGCGATTGTGGATTATGTGTTCAAGCGCAAGATACGCGACCAGATTATTCAGCCAACGGTCGTATATAATTATCCTGCGTACTTAATTCCATTGGCGCGTCGCAACGATGCAGACAATCGTCGCATTGATATATTCCAATTGATTATTTGTGGCGCCGAATTGATTAAGGCGTATTCAGAACTAGTTGATCCAATTGTTCAACGCGCTGCATTCGAAGAACAGGCGGCCAACAAAGCTGCCGGCGATGACGAGGCCTTTGATTTAGACGAAGATTTCTTGCGTGCGATGGAACACGGTATGCCGCCGATTTCGGGTCTGGGATTGGGAATTGACAGATTTTTTGCAATTATCGCCGACCAGCCGACATTGCGTGACGTAATCTTGTTCCCTATCATGAAGTAAAAGCAGGGGGGATTAAAAATGCCGTATGCTGGCTCGGACAGTTGGGCCCAAGATATCGCCGCTGATAACGACAGAAAGAATATCGCAATCATAGAACGCGCGGTTGCTGATGGTCGTATCAATGACGAGGCCGCCGAATATCTAAAAACGCTGTATTCTGACAGTATTCATTGGTTCCGCGAGGTTTTTTATGTCCTTGGGACGTGTTTTGGCGCGCCCAAGGCAGCCGTTATGAAATACGATTATGAAACCGATGCCGCGGTCAGCGATCCAATACGTATATCAGACATAAATCCATTGTCGCCGTATGTTGTAAATCATCGTCTGGACGCAGACCCGATGCGAAACCAGTTCTTTACCAGTTCCGCAGGACACAAGATTGACTTGTCTGTATCATCTATTGTCACGGTTATTGTTGGTGCCCAGAAAAAGATAGATAGGGCATTGGACAAAATAACTGGTAAATATTACACAGATTATGTCAATGACGTTGCCGATACCGCGTTCCGCGTCTTGGCGGCGCACGACAGACAGGCATCTGCACGCGCAATATCAGATAAAATTCGCGAAAAATTTTCAGAACGTTATATCAGTGCCGCATCTGAAACCGTATTGTCCATAATTGGCAGTGGTCATGAAAAAATTGCAGTTGATTTGGTACGCGCGATTGACAAGGTTACACCACCACGTTTTCGTTTGCGTGACGTATGGCGTGTAAAATGTCTGTTCGACTTAATCCCCCAGGCACGCACGTTTATCGAACGTTTATATGAAACAATGCCAGATCGCGTTATTTCTGTGCGTGACAAATTCTATGATATGAAGAATCCGCGCAATTATCGCGATGCAAAAATCATTTTAAATATCGGTTCTGGCCCAGATCATGTCGTCCCATTGGAAATCATCTGCCAGGTTCGAACTTTCTTTGAATTTGAACGTAAAACGCACGACGTGTATGAGGTTTCACGTAAAAAGAAAAACGCCAAATCAGAAAGCTTAGAAGCAACCTTGGCAAATTACTATGAATGTGGCGTCAAAGAATACAATCGTATGATATGTCGCTGCCTAGAAGACTTGTTTGAACGTGTTGGTTGGAATATTCTGTATTCACGCAACAATAACATATCGATGTTCGAAGGTTTCCCAAAAGAATGTCGTCTGTATTATCCGCCCAAGGTTCTGGATAACATTATTGAAAAATTGGATGACGCGATTGAAAACGAGGTTTTTCGTGTTGAAAATGCGCCGGCCAAATTGTCAAAACATCAGCAAAGCAGTATTTTCCACTTTATGGCGCGCTTTGTCTTGGTGGCTGCAATGCCGTATATGCAGCGTGACTGGGCGGTGCCTGCAACATCCCAGGCGGGTAAATTGTTTAATTTCGTTATGAACGAAGTACAACGGTATTACAAAAAGTAATGATATCAAGACCCGTTTTTTCGGGTCTTTTTATTCCCCTTGCGTTAGCGCCACAAAAATGTCACAATTACATCAGGTTCTGAATGTGTCTCGCAGAACCATAACCAGCATAACAAAGGATAACGATTATGCGTCAAGGAAAAGTAAGATGGTATAATGGCAAAAAATGTTTTGGATTTATCTGTCCAGACACGCCAAACGAAAACGGAAACATGGATGATGTATTTGTTCATTCTAGTTCATTAAAGGCAGCAGGTATCAGATTTTTAAATGAAAATGATATCGTAGAATTCGAAGAAGAAATTCGCGACGGAAAAATCGCCGCCACAACTATTACATTGATTCAGCGCGACGAAGAATCTGCGCGTCGTTTCCAGGAACGTCGTGCCGAACGCCGTCGTGCCGCCGAAGATCGCAAATCCCGCGAAGAAAAATCATCGCGTCGTAGTTTTGCGTTTTGGAAAAAATAAAACAAATCCCCCGACAACGGGGGATTTTTTTTGCATAACAATATCATTTAAAATGACCCAGAAATTTACGCTACATACACATACTTGGGGCTTTGACGGACAAAACACACCGGCAGAAATGATTGCGCGCGCCCGCCAGTTGGGCTTTGATTGCATTGGTATATCAAATCACTTTATTGTGCATCCAAAAATTTGCCACAGTAAAATGTATAAATACGCCAGCGCATCTGGGTACGCATCTATTTATTCCGCCAGTTTTTCAGACGCGCTACAAAAATTTGAGCCGCACTATCGCGAATTGACGCGCCTGCAATCTGAAAACCCAGATATTCGTCTTTTGCGCGGGCTAGAGGTGGATTTTTTCGACACCCCCCAATGGCACGATGGTTTTGCGCGTACCTATGAACTGCTGCGCCCAGATTATATCATTGGGGCGGCGCATTTTGTTGAACACAATGGTAATGTATGTAATGTCCATGATATGGCGTCTGCTGATTCTAAGACGCGTGATAAAATGTTGATGCAATATTGGGAAAATATTCGCCGTTTGGCGGCATCAAATATCTTTAATTGGATTGCGCACCTGGATTTGCCGCGCAAATGCAATTTAGGTATTGAACCAAAATGGCATAACATCCATGCGCAAACATTACAGACGATTGCATCATGTGGCACACCAATTGAAATAAATACCAGTGGCTATCGCACAATTATCCCACAACCATATCCGTGTGATTCTATTCTTAAATTGGCGGCGCAGTACAATGTTCCTGTATTATTGTCCGATGATGCACACAGCACACAACAAATCGGTGCAAATTTCACTGTCGCAAAACAGTTTGCACGCGATTGTGGCATACAAAGATTTGCCACGCTAAATCAATTGCTTAATCTGCACCAACGTGGCAAATAATCTGGGCTTATTCTTCGTTGGCACGCGGATGTGCATTTGCGTATATATTACTAATTTCTGCCATATTGACTTTGGTATAAAGTTGTGTTGTCGATAATGACGAATGCCCCAGCAGTTCCTGCAAACTGCGCAAATCTGCACCACCTGCCAACAGCGCCGTCGCAAATGTATGTCGCAACGCATGTGGCGTCACATAATCAGGCAATTGCAAATAATTTCTCAGTTGTTCTATAACTTTTTCTGCCATTCTTGGCGACATGGGCAATCCGCGCACACTGCGAAACAGTTTATCGTCATACCCATTTCCAAATGGGCGCACTTTGATATATTGGTCTATTGCGTTCCACACCACGGGCAAAACCGGCACAATGCGTTCTTTTTTTCCTTTACCCATAATCCTTAGTATTTCTGGACGCGTTGCAATATCTTGATTGGTCAGATTTAATGCCTCAGAAATTCGCAGGCCACAACCGAATATCAGCACCACCAACGCCCAATCACGCGCCGCCAGCCACGGTTCGCGTGCATCAATTTCCTTGATTGCGCCACGCATATTTTCAACATCAACTGCATCAATTGCCTTGGACAGTTTTCTGGGCACCTTTGGTGACGATATCAGTCCAATCGCATCGTTTTCAATATTATAGTGACGCGCCAAGAATCGATACAATCCCCGCAGCGATGACAACGCACGCGCCGTTGATTTGTGTGCCATATTGCGACGTTGCCTATCGGCCAACCATGCACGAAAACATAATGTATCAACTGTTGCCATATCGCGTGGCAAAATTTTTGCCCCACGATAATTTTCATAGAACTTCAGGAAATCATAAATGTCTGTTTCATATGCCGTTGCCGTATATTGCGAATACTTTTTCGTATCCAGCAAATATTTTATAAAATCGGCAACGACATCGTTCATAAATTATACCTATCTTATTTCGAATACCGCATGCACAGATACACTTACATCTGTATCTGTTGCAACGATACTGCCACCTGCATCAAACGCAGACTCTGTCATTGCAACCTTGGCCATTCTCAGATTAGTTGGTGCAACCATTTCATTTGCGTTTGTGCCATATGCCACAGACAGCATTTTACCGACTTTTTTGCCGTCCCCACTGGCCAGTGCATTTGCGCGCACGCGGGCGTTTTCGACTGCTTCGCCTAAACATTTTTCCTGGGCGGCCGTTAATTTTTCTGGACTGCTGTACATTCTCAGGTTTTCAGAATAAACATTTGAATTCCCAGCGAATTTTTCCAATATGTTTTCAATCGTACTGATATTATCCGCAGACACTTCCACCGCGATTGTTGTTTCTATGCCCTGTGATACAGATTTTTGTGTTTCGTGATCCCACTCTGTTTTTTCATACGAACTAAATCGCGTTGTCTGCATTTTCACAGGCAGTGTTTTCAGATAGTCTGTTATTTGTGCCATCTGTGCCGTCGCATTACGCATAGATTCCGACGCCACCTGGGCCAGCGTCGTCACACGCAACGTAATTGCGGTTTTATCTTTCTCTACGGACGTATTGCATATCCCATTGACTGCAACCACATCTGGGTTTTGATGCCGTTCCATGGCACCGAATGCCAATGCCATAACGGCCGCCACCCCAATAACGCTTCCAATCCAAACAAGTGTTTTTTTCATATTCTCTCTCCTGTATTATTTATCCCAGCATTGCTTTCTTTACACGCGCCAGTGTTTCGGTCGCTATGGCCTTTGCGCGTTTTGCGCCGTCTGCCAATATTGCGTCAATTTCCGCCGTATTTGCCATCAGGCGTTCATATTCTGCGCGTGGCCCAGCCAGCACAGCATTTATTTTATCGAACAGAATTGTTTTTGCCGTGCCGTATCCCATCCCACCTGCGCGGAACATTTCTGCGAATTCCGCAATTTCTGATTGGCTTGCAAAATGTTTATACAACTGATAAATCGTCGATTCATCAGGATTTTTTGCATCTTCTGGTGCTTTGGAATCCGTGATAATTCGCATGATTTTCTTTTTCAATTCCTTCTCTGGCGCAAACAGTGCAATTGTATTATCGTACGACTTGCTCATTTTCCGGCCGTCTAATCCCGGAACCAGTCCTGTGTCGTGACCGATTACAGGTTCTGGCATTTTAAATGTGTCGCCATATGTATGGTTAAAGTATCCCGCAATATCACGTGCAAATTCTACGTGCTGTTTTTGATCTGCGCCAACTGGCACAATATCAGAATTATACAGCAGTATATCCGCAGTCATCAATATTGGATATGTATATAGTCCCATATTGACCCCTGCATCGACATCATCACCATTTGCGATGTTTTTATCCATCGCCGCCTTGTACGAATGCGCGCGGTTCATCAGTCCCTTTGGCGTCACATTCATCAACAGTGTATTCAGCTGATATATTTCATCTATATCAGATTGGCGAAACAGAATTGCATTATCCAGATTTAACCCCAACGCAATCAGCATCGCGGCAATTTCATACGTATGCTGTTTTATCATGTTGGAATCGTGAATACTGTTCAGCGCATGTAAATCTGCGATGAACATGAAAGTCTTGTTTGTTTTTGCCTGTTCTATCAGTGGCTTTAACGCCCCAATATAATTTCCCAAATGTGGCATACCAGTTGGCTTGATGCCTGTTAATACTATTTTATCTGTGTTTGACATGTCTAATAACCTTTTTCTGTTAAGAATTCTACTGATTTTATATTAAAAATGAAAGCCCAAATTTTTCAGGGCAGGGAATAAAAAATACCTAGGCGACATTGCGCCAGCAAAAACATACAGAAAAGATACATTTATTTTTCATCATGATAAAAATTATAAATATATACTTGCGTAAATTCAAGTGCATTTAGTCAAAAAAATTCTTTACATCTTTTTTGATATTGAATACAATCCAACTGTAAAACAAAAAAGGAAGGACAAATGGCAGAAAAATCCATCAAAAAACCTGCGGCTAAAAAAGCCCCTGTAAAAAAGACTGTTTCAAAACCTGCGACGGCTAAAAAGCCGGTTGCCAAGGCGGCACCAAAAAAGGCACCTGTGAAAAAAGCGGCCCCAAAAAAGGTTGCCCCAGTTGTTGAAATGCCAGCACCTGCGGTTACACCATGTCCATGTGGCCATGAATGCCAGTGCCATCATAAGCGTGGCTTTGGTCGCTTTATCAGAAAATTATTTGTTATCTTTGTGATTTTTGCATTGGGTTTTGCTGCGGCAAAAATGTGCTGCTGCAATAAACGTGGCATGCATGCCCCGCGCGCAGAATTCGCAAATGGTTGCCTGGTCACTGAATCTGTAAAGTGCCCAAAAATGTTGGAAATGTTGCCAACTGTTGATGCAAACAATGACGGTTGCATCGATCGTGACGAATATCGCATTCTGAACAAACGTATGCACAAGGGCAAGGGACGCAAACCTCAGCCTGCACCAGAAGTGGCACAGTAATACAAAATCCCCCACATGGGGGATTTTTTATTCACTTGATTTTACGCCAAAACGCACTATCATATATCTTACCCGAGAGAATGCTTGGACACACTATGTCCAAGAACACATTTATCCCTATGTATTTATTATTTGCAAATAAACTATCATGGGGTTGGTGGCACAACCACAGATTCACTACAGATAAAGATAATAAATTTTCTTTATTGGCAATGAATTGGGTGGTTGTGCGAAATATTAACTATAAAAAAGGATTATAAATGGTAAAAGTAAAAGAAAAAAAATCGGTTGCAACTGCACCAAAACAGCCGTCCAAGAAAAAGGGCGCCACACCAAAAACACCCGAAAAGATTAAGGGTATGAACCAACACGAAAATGACAATAACGATAAAAAGGTCTATTTTATGGCCTTGGGCGGATTGGAACATATCGGCCAAAATATGTATGTTTATAAGTACAAGGGCAAATACCTGATTGTCGATTGCGGTATGGGCTTCCTAGAAGAAGAAATTGGCGCGGGCGATGTTCAGTACTGTGATACAACATGGCTGGAAAAGCGCAAGAAAGACGTTGTTGGCTTTGTTATCACACACGGTCACGAAGATCATATTGGCGCATTAAAATTCATATGGCCAAAATTCAGAAAGCCTATTTATTGTACGCGTTTCCCTGCAGAAATTTTGCGTCGCACATTCCGTGGTATTGAAATGGATTTTGATGATGCGCGTGATATTGTTGAATTTGATCATAATGGCGCAGTGCTGGATTTAAACCCGTTCGAAGTGGAAACATTTCACGTCACCCATTCCGTACCCGAAGCGCAAATGTTAATTATTAAAACAGGTGCGGGCAAAATTTTACATACAGGCGACTGGACGTTCAACGATGATATTCCAATCGAAGCACCAACAGATTTTGCGCGCCTAAAAGAAATTGGTTCTGATCCAAAATTATTGGCGTGTATGTGCGATTCCACAAATTCTTCGCGCCAAACAAAACAGACAACTGAAACCCAGGTTCGCGAAACATTAACAGAAATCATGAAAAATGCCCCGGGACGTGTTTTGGTGACGGGCTACTCACGCAGTCTGGCGCGTATGAAAATGTTCGCACAGGCCGCGCGTGCTGCTGGTCGCGTTGCCGCCATCAAAGAACGCAGTAATCCAAATCCTGTGCCATACGTTGGATTGCCAGAATTCCGTGAAATTGGAATTGAATTTGGCTATATAAACAAAGACGACGTTTATCTGCACAGCGACATCAAAGATTTGCCCGCAGAAAAACAGGCGATTTTCTTAACCGGTTCCCAGGGTGAAAAGTTTGCAATGCTGACACGCCTGTGTCATGGCCAGGTCAAAGAATTAAAACTGCAACCAACAGACACTGTTGTTTTCAGTGCAATCATTATACCTGGGCGCGAACAAGACGTATCATATCTGTATAACAAACTGGCGCGTATGGGTGTAAAAACACATACGATATTTGATACCGATAATCTGCACGCCAGTGGGCATGCCGGACGCCCAGAATTAGAAAAATTCTATGATATGGTTCATCCTCAGGTATCCGTTCCAATGCATGGCGATTATATTAACGAAATGTTAAATGGCAAAATGGCCATGGAACGTGGCGGTGCCAAGCATATGATGGTAATTCACAACGGGGAAATGGTTGCGCTATCCGATGGTGCCGAACCATACGTTGCAGAAACTATTGAAACCAGTTACGTCGTTATGGAAGGCGAAACAGAACGCAGTGCCAACGACCAGGTTTATAAAAACCGCAAGAAAATTGCGTCAAATGGTGCTGTCTTTGTCACATTGCCGGTTGATAAACGTGGCTTCTTAAAGGGTGTCCCAGAAGTGTCCAGCGCAGGAATTTTTGAGACGGACGAAACAGGCTTTATGAAACGTCAAATTCAAATTGAAATTACCAAGGCAATTGACGGATTAACCAAGGCCGAACGCAAAGACAGAAACAATTTGGTTCGCGCGGTCCAGGTTGCATCAAACAAGGTTGTTCGTGCATCACTGGGGTCGGACAAAAAGCCGCAATACAGTGTGCATTTCGTTCAGAAATAAAAAAACGCCCGTTACGGGCGTTTTCTTTTATTCTGCCAGTGTTCCAACCGACATAGTGATACGACGAATGCCACTGCTAATAGATTTCTCTTTATTAACCTTGGCCTTTAATATTTCGCCCGTGTGATACACGTGCGTACCACCACACAGTTCGCACGAAACGTCACCTGCGGTAATAACTTTTACTGTATCGCCATATTTTTCACCAAACAATGCCATTGCGCCTTTGGCGACAGCGTCTTCCATTGTCATTTCATCATGTTCGACCGGCATATCTGCGGCAATCCATTTATTCACCAAATCTTCAACGGCTTGCTTTTCTTCTGCGGTCATCGCACGCCCAAAACTAAAGTCAAAACGTACAGAATCCGGACTTACTTTTGAACCGCGTTGTTCTACATCTTCGTTCAAGACCGCACGCAATGCCGCCTGCAACAGATGTGTTGCCGTATGTGCGCGCGCTGTCTGTTGGCGTACGGCTGCGTTAATGACTGGCACGACCACGTCGCCTACGGCCAAGTCTGTTGTTAATACACCCTTGTGAATCACAACGTTATCAACACGTCCGGCCTCGGATACGTTCATGGCGGTCGCGCCGGCTTTTTTCAATTCGCCACTGTCGCCCACCTGGCCACCTTGTGTGCCATAAAACACAGTTTTGTCCAGTGCGACTTCAACTTCATCGCCCGCATTTGCAGATTGTACAAATTCACCATTGCGCAATATTGACAATACTTTTGATTCCATATCAACTGGCGCGTATTTTGCGGTGTCATCTGTGTTCGCCAAATCAGTCTGTGATTCCCAGAATATACGCGTTCCCTTGGTGTTTGCACGACTGCGTTCTTTTTGTTCTGCCATTGACTTTTCGAATCCTGCGACATCGACATCTATGTTTTTATCGCGCAGAATCATTTGTGTTAAATCCAATGGGAATCCGTATGTATCAAACAGTTTGAACGCCACATCCCCCGGCAGAACATTATTGTTTAACTTTGGCAATTCGCCTTCTAACAACTTCATACCGTTTTGCAGCATGTCTGCAAACGAATTTTCTTCATTACGGATGATTTCGACGACCTTTGCCTCTTGCTGGGCCAGTTCTGGATACGCCCCCCCCATTTCTGTAATCAGGGCAGGGTACAACTTAGACAACAGTGCGCCCTTGTGTCCCAAAATCTGACCGTGGCGCATTGCGCGACGCAAGATACGACGAATAACATACCCACGATCTGTATTAGATGGTATAACGCCATCTGCAATTGCAAAGCCAACAGAACGCAGATGGTCTGTAATCACCTTGAAACTGGCGATATTTTCTGGTGTTTCTGCAACCCCGGTAATATCACTAACTGCGCGTTTCAGATTAACAAACAAATCTGTGTCGTAATTATCTGTCTTGTTCTGTAATATAGATGCAAATCTTTCCAATCCGGCCCCTGTATCAACATTTTGTTTTGGCAGTGGTGTTAAATTACCGTTTGCATCACGGTCAAATTGCATGAACACGTCATTCCATATTTCAACCCAGCGTCCGCCATCTTCATTTTCAGACCCCGGCATACCGCCTGGCAAATCTTCCCCCATGTCATAGTGCATTTCTGTACATGGACCACACGGACCCGTATCGCCTGCCGACCACCAATTGTCTTTGTCGCCCAATCGAATTGCGTCTTTGCCGGCAACTTTTTTCCAAATTGCGGTTGCCTCGTCATCGCTATAGTGCGTTGTCACAACAATACGATTTGGATCCAGACCGAAAACCTTGGTCAGTAATTCCCAAGACATCTCAATCGCGCCTTCTTTAAAGTAATCACCAAAAGACCAATTCCCCAGCATTTCAAAGAACGTATGATGGCGACCATCAAACCCAACATCTTCCAAATCATTATGTTTTCCGCCGGCACGTATGCACTTTTGAACATCCGCCACACGTGGCGCGAACGCAGGTTCTGTCCCCTGTAAAATGCCTTTCCATGGTACCATACCCGCAACAGTAAATAACAACGTCGGGTCATTTGGGATTAACGACGCAGACGGCACAATTTTATGTCCTTTGGATTCAAAGTATTCCAAAAACGCCTTTCTTATTTCATCATATGTCATAATTCACATTCCTTTTATATCAGGGGGTATTGTATAGATATTATTCTGCGGTTTCAATCATATAATTACATCTGTGCGCGAATAATTGCATCATACTGCGCAATTGCGCGTTCTATTTGGGAAACCGCGTTCTTAGACGGCTGAACCGCACGGCCATATTTAGTCTTGGCGGTATCCAAATCAATTGCGATATAGTTTATATTATCCATGTATATTGGGCTGGCGTCTGGATTTTTTGCGCGTGCGAATATATTTAACGCAGACCACATCATGATATCAATCGGCGCACGGAACAGCAAACTATCACTAACAACCTGTATCTTATCCTCGACAGATTTTAGCATATCGCCCAGTTGAAATAATATATCTGCCTTGACCCATGTTCCGGCCAACCCGACATGTGGCCGTACCAACGCAATATTTTCTTTATCAATTTGGTAATTATTTGGTGCCTTCATGACGCGCAACACATCCAACAATCGCGTCCGCAACACCACCATATTTTGAATAACTGCAAAATTATTATCACTAACCCGTGGAAATTTCAGATTCAGCAATATGTCATCATCATCGGCAAACATTATCCAATCTGCCTTAACGCGTTGCGCCTTTATAAATTCCAACAATGCCAGTCTTGCGCCCAACTGTCCCAGATTTTTGTCCCCATTTTTTACATACAATTTGCCACGATATCCCAGTTTTCTAATTTGTTTTTTTGTGACAGTTGTATCTGGGTTATCATTATAGACGACCAATGTAAATTTATCGCGAATTCGCGCCAATCCTGAAACAGATATTTCCAAGAATTCATTATTAAACGTGGTCAGTCCCACGACAAATTTAATTTTTTTTCTGAACATACATAGCAGTGTAAATAATTTTTTCTAAAATTGCAATGTATTAGTTCTTTGTGATATAATATATCCTGACAAAAGGATGGAATATGAAACCTACGATGCTATTTGCGATAACGATGCTGACGGCGATTGTATTGATGACAATGTTTAATTTAACCTTGTCGCCAACCACCCCGATTGCATTATCTGCGGCAGAATCGGCAAACGCGTTATATGTTTGTCCCGCGGCCAGTTCTACGTGGGATTCCATCGCGAACAGTATGCATCCGTTCGTAAAATGGATTATTATTGGATTCTTTTTTGCGGTTATTATGTTGTTGTTCAGTTGGGGTTGGGCAATGTACCAAAATTTATTAAAAGACAAATTTAACCGTGATAGTTTTAAAAAGCCATGGGGTCTGACGAAATTCACATTTTGGACGGGTGTTATTGTGACACTATTGGTTGTGACGCCGAATTACTTTCGCACGGTGCATCTGACGGGCGACAATCGTGCGTGGGTCCTATGCGACAGTAACACGCCCGGTGCGCGTCCGGTCCGTGCTAATGCGGTTCATCGATAATAAAAACGCGCATATTGCGCGTTTTTATTATCCCTTCAGCAATCTTGCCTTGCTTTTATCCCACTCGCGCTGCTTAATTGTTTCGCGCTTATCAACTTTGTTTTTACCGTATCCAATCCCCAGCAATACTTTTAACTTTCCGCGATTGTTAAAGTATAACTTCAACGGCACAATCGTTGCTCCTTTTTCTTGCAACTTCCCAATCAGTCTATTTATTTGATTCCTGTGTAATAATAACTGTCTGCTGCGTCGTTCGTCAAAATTAACAATTCGTGCGGCGGTTGGTAATTTTTGAATTTCAACACCCGCCAAGAACAAATTGTCCCCACGGCGTTGAACAAATCCATCAACAATTGTCACCAACCCATATCGAATAGACTTAATTTCTGCGCCGGTCAAAGAAATTCCCGCTTCTATTGTATCTTCAATAGAATAATTGAATCGCGCCTTGCGATTTTCAGAAACCTGTCCAGATTTAATTATTTGCCGTGCCATTTTGGATATAAACTCTTGGTATTTTGCATCAGTATAGTTTCAAGTTCGTCTAATTGCAAATTTTTAATATCTGCCAGAACCTTTGCGGTTTCGATAACCATACTCGGTTCGCATACTTTGCCCCGATATGGCACTGGGGCGCAATATGGTGCATCTGTTTCAATTACAATTCGATCAGTTGGAATTTTTTTAAACGTTTCACGAATGTCGTTCGCGTTTTTAAATGTTAAAATGCCGCTGGCAGAAAACATAAAACCCCTATCCAGCATTTTTTTTGCCAAATCCCATGAACTGGTAAAGCAGTGCATAACACCACACACATCGCCCCCCAGAATTGCCGCAGTATCTTCTTCGGCGTCACGCGTGTGTATTGCCACGGGCAGGGCATATTTTTTTGCGATATCCAATTGTTGTTCGAATAACTTAATCTGCGCGTTTCGATTTTCTGTCCCAAAATGGTAATCCAGTCCGATTTCCCCAACGCCCAATACCTTTGGATGGTTTAATGTGTCATGATTTAAATACTGTGTTGCATCTGTTTCTGCGTATTCGGGATGAATACCAATTGTACAGTATATATTGTCATACATATCACTTAATTTAATCGCAGATGGAATATCTTGCGGGTTTGCTGTTGGGCAAATCATCATGCCGACCCCACCTTCCATTGCGCGACGAATAACGGAATCAACGCCGTCACAATAACTATCGGTCAGATGACAGTGCGTATCTATAAACATTTTTTTATTTCCGTAATGATTTTAAAGATTCCAATTTCAGGTTCCAAATACAAACGGTTGATATCTGCGATTGCATGCGTCGCCACCGGATAAATATCTGCCAGGCCAAAATGTGCAATTGCGTCCAATAATATCCCGTGCAATTCTGGGTGTGGTGCGATTTTTTTCGCAATTGCCATAATGTCTGAAATCGTCGCGCGCGTGTCGTTCAGTACGCCCAGCAAATCTTCATAAATTGCATCTCCACCAGATGATTTTAAACTGGCAATTTTTCCAAAACTGCCATTGGCCAATCTCAGTGTTTCAGTGCTAACATCATCTTCTGGCATAAACTTGACGCACAAATCGCGCAACTGCGACATCGTCAGCGGCCGCATTTTTTCAACGCGCGCGCGCGACCGAACGGTTGGCAAAACATTTGCCAGTTGATGCACCACCAACAAGAATAACGTCTTGGCGGGCGGCTCTTCTAATAACTTCAAAATCGCATTAGACGCCGCTGTATTTAACTGATCTACTGAATCTATCAATATCACGCGCCATTCGCCTGACATAGACGACATTTGCATTTTATCAATCATTGCGCGCACGGTATATACGGATATAACCTTGCCGTCTGGTTTTGCCTTGCCGTCTTTGTCGATATTTCTTTCTTGGTCAATAATAAAGAAGTCACCAACATTACCATAAACCATTTTTGCAATTTTATACGCCAGTGTCGCCTTGCCGATACCCTTTGGCCCCGTCAGCATCCATACCGGATGTATCGGATGCGTATCACGATTATTCCACGCATTTATAAACGTCTGTAACGTATCTGTATGTCCCACCTGGTAATCATTATCCATTGGGTGTGGAAATTTATAATCAAGGCTTGCTTTCTTGCGCGGTGCCATTTATTTGCCCCCAAACATAACTTTGATATTTTCAATTACGCGCCCCAAGAATTGAATCTTGCGAACTTTATCTTTTGCGACCAATGGTGCGCGCGCGATAACCTTGCCATTTTGTTCTGCAACCAATTCACCGATTTTATCTCCTTGATACACAGGTGCGATTATCGGCTCGTCATATCTGGCTAACACGCGTACGCCCTTTATACCAGTTTCTTTATCAACAGTAATTGTAAAAGGTTGCGCCACCGTTGCAATGACCGTTGGATATCTGCCGTACCAAACAGGGATTTCTGCAACCTTGTCCCCAACGGCAAAGAACGTCTTGTTCATTGTTGTGTTAAATCCATGGTTTAACAATTTTTTCATCTCGGCTGCCAATGCATCGTGACCCTTGCCATTAAATCCATTTATCACACCCACCAGGCGTCGCCCACCAACCTTGGCACTGGCCACCATGCCATATCCGCCATCGGACGTGTGTCCGGTTTTCAATCCATCGGCCCCCGCCATATTAAACAGCAGTTTATTATAGTTTAACGTGTGTGTCCGTCCCCATTCGCGACACCAATCTGTTTTATGTTCTTTGAATTCAAAACGTTTGGTCGCAAACATCGGATAGATGTCCGGATAATCTGCAATTAAATGCTGGGCCAATATGGCCAATTCACGACTTGTCATTAAATTATTTGGATTTGGCAATCCACTTGCATTACCAAACGTAGATTGTTCCATGCCGATGCTGCGTGCTTTTTCCTGCATTTTTACAGTAAATGCATCTTCAGTCCCAGCCAGTTTTTCTGCCACAACAACCGATGCGTCACCACCCGATAACACAATCAGACCCAATATTAAATCGCGCACAGTAATCGTCTGACCTTCGACCAGGCAAATCTTGCTGGCCGGGTACCACTCTGGCCGATTATAGTCTGCATTTGGACCCACGGGAATTCGGGTATCCATCGTCAAATTCCCCGCCTTGATTTCATCAAACAGCAACGCCAACGTCATCAATTTAATCATCGACGAAGGTGGCATTAAAGTGTCTGCGTTTTTTGCAACGATTTCCACCCCTGAATCATAATCAATCAGGAAAGCAGACTTTGCCTTGGTCTTAAACTCTGCGGCACCCGCCACAGTTGTTATCATAATTAAAAACAGGGTACATAATTTCTTTTTCATGGTTTGGATAATAGCAGTTCTAAATCACCTTGCCAACAAAATTATCACCTTCGATATTTCCCAGCGCCACATCGCAAATCGTACGTGCCGGAACAGGGCATCCGCCAACCGAAACCGCGATATCGTGTGGGCAACGGGCGATATTATTTTCTTCAACTAATACTTGAACTGTCTTGCCAACCTGGGCCCGCATAAATTCGGCACGATTTTTATTGGCTAAATCGTTTATTATACGCACGCGTTCTTTAGATATTGCGCGATTTACTTGCCCTGGCATATCTGCAGCAACTGTATTTGGTCGGGGCGAAAACGGAAATGCGTGAATTTTAATCGGCTTTAATTCATGCGCTAAATCCAACGTTTCTTGAAACCGTTCTTCTGTTTCTCCCGGAAATCCGCAGATTATATCCCAACTGAATGTTATGTCGCCGTCCGCCATTTTTACCCATTTCCGTACAATGTCGGCGGTATGTCTGCGTCGCATTGCGCGCAATATTGTATCTGATCCCGACTGCATAGAAAAATGCATATGTGGCATCATACGTGCATCAGATTTAATCATTTCTATAATTTTTCCAACCTCTGGCACGGCCGGATCCATAGATGACAGACGCAACCGATGTATTTCTGGCACATCAATTAACAGTTGTTTGCATAAATCAGATATTAAAAACGCCTTGCCATCATACACGCGCGCATACGACGCGATATCAACCCCTGTTAAGACAATTTCGCCAAACCCGCCATTGACTGCGGCACGCACATCGCGCAGTATTTCGTCATATTCAAACGATACGGCCCGCCCACGCAACAGCCGTGTCACGCAATATGTGCAATCATGATTGCATCCATTTTGAATCTGAATAAATTTCTTAGACAGTTTTTCGTCCGTATCACGAAAATTATCGATTCTGGCATTGCCTGCGATATTGCACGGTTGTTGCATCATTGCGTCAATATATGCGTCCAGATTTCGCTTTTGAAAATTATCTACAACAATTGTATTGCGTATCTCTTTGAACAGGGCTGGATTTCTGGTTGCGGCGCATCCTGTGACAAAAATTGGGGCATTTGGATTCTCTCGGGCTATTTTTCGCACCGCCTGCCCAGATTGCCGTTCTGCCTCTGCGGTGACGGCGCATGTATTAACTACGATTGCCGTATTTATAACAGGCCCCAGCATATTTTGAATCTTTTCTGCCTCTAGCGCGTTCAGTCGGCATCCAAAAGAAAGTGTTTTGATACTCATTTTTTTATTTTTCTGCTTGCATTTTTACTATCTATAAGGCATTATAACCAGGCTAAAAATGATTTCAACAAAGGATTTAACATGGCTCGCACAACAAATTCTGACACATTACCATACGTAGAAAGTCGCTATGAACTGGGTATGCTGGCATCTCAGCGTGTTCGCGATTTGAACGGTGGTTCAGAACCTGTGGTTGAAAAGGGCAACGACAAATTAACGGTTGTCGCCTTGCGTGAAATTGCCAGTGGCAAATTGGATGTAAATGCTGTACGCCATGAATTTGTACAGTCGTACAAGGAAACACCAGTATCTGAATCTGGCGAAGAAAGTTTGGAAATTGGCAGCGAAGATCCATTGTTGCGCGAAATTGACGCAGAATTGGAAAGTGCATTGTCATCTGACGAAGAATCTGGTGTAATTTCTGCCGAAGAAGCGACAGAATCCGCCGAAGAAACATCTGCGGACGAAGAGTAAAGATACGGAGACGTCGCATAGTTGGTCTAGTGCGCCACATTGGAAATGTGGTATGCTCGCAAGGGCATCAAGGGTTCGAATCCCTTCGTCTCCGCCAGTAATATTGAACATCCCGTGGTAATCCCACGGGATGTTCTTTTTCGCCCCGTTTCCGGCGGTTTTTACCCACGATATTACCAGTGTATATCGCCAAATTTATCAAACCAGCCCAAATAGCACGCATTGATATACTTTGGTCATTTTCGTTGAGGCACTTTTAATGATTTTTGCCTTTAAAACTATAATCTTTTCCATAATTTTGGGCATCCTGTTTATGAGCCGCCCAATGTTCTTGTTGATCATGGAACACATACAAATTTGATGGACGATTGTCTTGTTTGTTTCGGTTTATATGATGCACAACTTCACCAGATTGCAAAGGTCTACCAAGTTTTATTTCTGCCATATGACGATGAACTAGCTGCACTGAATCTTTGTACACTCTATATCCATTGGCATTAGTATATGTTTTTGACGTACTGCGAGAATAAGATGCAAATTTATTCCTCATTTTCATCACCTCCTTTCGCATCAAGCATTTCCACCGGTATTAAATCTAGTAAATTACCATTACATTCCGGATAGTGTTTGCATACAATTTCTTTAAAGTCATCTTCTTTGCCATTGTTGTACTCGGACTTCAATCGTCTAACCTTTACTTCCTTAAATGGAAACCGATTTCCACAATGTAAGCATTCAACGATTTCGTCTGCTTCAAACCCCATACCGTTTTGCCGGCATTCATCTATACCATCTTGCCAATCCTGTCCAGACAATTCTTCATGATAAGGCACATCATTATCCAATGGTTCGTGTGAATATTCTGTTATTTCACGACCATCAGGTGTAAAATTATGCGATATAAAACTTGTACATCCGTATTCATTATGAACACTTCTTTCTAGTGATTTACGTGCTTTTAATTGATCTGTTTCTGGTGCTGTTGTTAAATCTTTCCAGCTGGCAAACCCTGCCATTTGCGCAATTAAATGCTGGGCATTGCCTAATTTAAATTCAAAGTTTTTGTCATCATCCATTATATCATATTCAAGGAATATACCTACGATATCAAAAAACTTTGGTTCGTATTCATAAATATCACCATCTTCAGAAAGATAGCGGGTTTGGTAGTCTTTAAGCAAATTTTTTGCTTGTAATTTAAAGTAGTCTATATTTTTCATAATATAATCCTTTACCGCATTTGCGGAGTTGCCCAAGTTCATTATCTAATATTGATTTTGCGTTCGTAGTCTCTTGGCTTAGATAATAAGCTCGGAGGTTTATATTATTTTATTTGTTGGATGATGAAATCTTTACACGAACGAGCTAGCCTTCCAACAGGCATACGCACAATATAACATAAAACAGATAAAAAATCAATATGTTTATAGATTAAACAGTTTGACTTGATACTCAAAGTCATCACTTCTTGATGCTTTATCCAAAATATCTCTAACTGCCATATTAATTTTGCCACTTAATAGTTTATTTACGATTGACGGACTCAGATACGAGAGAGATAAATACTTATAAAATAATCTTGGTGATGTGCGAACAGAACGTATCACATTGTCTACATTGCCATCTTGTTCGTATAATTCCCTATATTTCCATGCCGTTGCAAAGGCTTTCAAAATTAAATGATTATTGTCGGTGACATTTAATACACCGTTTTTGCCACGATCATACACAGTATTAACATATTTACGCAGGAATACTTTTTCTGTAATTGTTATGCTGTTGTCGCCAATTATATATTCCATGGGCTCAACATTTTGATTTACATAATGCTCCTTGATAAACGGCTGTAATTTTTGCGCATCTATAGTCAGTGTATAAATCAGTTGTTCTTGTGAATACACAACTTTCTCAACCAATGATTGAATTAAGTTGCGTTTTTCTGCGAAATTCATGTTCGTAATATCAATTCGTTTTAATATGGCGGCTAGGTTTATGGGCAGATTCGACATATTGCTGTTCAGAAAATCTGTTATTGTTTTTATAACAATTTCATCCACACGGCCAGCGGTTAGATAGAACCCCTTAGTCGCGTAATAATACGCGGTCTTTTTGCCTTTACCACTGGTGCGTTGGTTTATAAATTTCACACCATTGTGATTAAATAATTTACCAGTCAATATATTTGGTGCTCGTGTACTCGGCGATTTGTTGTTGGAATTATTAGCCAGCGCAATTTGGACACGATTAAATAGTTCTGTAGAAATAATCGGCTCGTGTTCGCCTTTGGCAAAAGTGCCTTCTTTTTTATTTTCAATTTGACCGATGTAAACTTTATCCCGTAGAATGCGATGCATACTCATTTTAGCAATAGGATTGCCACCACGAATTTGCCGTTTTGCTGTCTCCCATCGTTTACCAAATATACCATTTTGCCGTGCGTATTCAGTTAAATCGTTTACAGATTGCAGTTCTAGGTATTTCTCAAACAGATGTCGCACTTGTTCTGCTTCGGTTGGGTTTACTACCAACTTTTTGTTAATCAAATCATAACCCAGCCGTGGCGCACCACCCATCCATAACCCCTTAGCCTTTGATGCACGGATTTTATCACGCACACGTTCACTTGATACTTCACGTTCGAACTGTGCGAATGATAACAGCATATTAAGTGTTAGTTTTCCCATAGATGTGCTGGTGTCAAATGACTGGGTAATAGATACGAAGTTTGCACCGTATTTTTCAAAATATTTCATCATATTATGGAAATCCAAAATTGAACGTGATAATCGATCAACCTTATACACTACCACAGTATTTACTAACCCATGTGCCATATCGTCTAGCATTTGTTTTAAAGCGGGTCTTTCCATAGTTCCGCCAGATATCGCCGCATCACTGTAAGTTTTATAATATTGCCAACCATTAAACGATTGGGAAGCAATATAGGCTTTGCACGATTCTTCTTGGTTCTGCAAAGAATTAAATTCCTGTTCAAGTCCATGTTCAGTTGATTTACGCGTATAAATAGCACATCTAATTGTCATGTTTGTACCTTTTGTTTATACCAAAGAAGAAGTTGCCAGACATTTTCATGCCAGCTATCTTGGTTGCTACCGCCGATAAAGTTGAATATTTATCGCCATTATAAGAAAAACTGCCGTCGTCATTGACCAAGACAGTGTGTTTTATGCCCTTGAAATATCGGGTTAGAATTGTGCCTGGGACAAAGTTATATTTGTTTTTTGTGGCACTGGTTAAGCATTGTTCCGGGTTGTCTTTGTATTTACGAATTTTTACTAGATATTTATGCTCAATTCGCAGATTTAGGCGATCACATTGAATATAATACCAAAGTGACCGCATTTGCCGTTTGAATGGATATTGTGAGTATTTTGCCCATAATCGAACTCGTTCATCAAAAGACAATGCTTTCAGCTCGTCCATCGTCTTTGGCAGGTTATCTTTATACGGCATATAGACTCCTTTGTAACGTCAAGCAATTACCGCTCTAAAGCATCCAGAAGTCAAATCATTTAAGTAAAAGAATTTGTATTTCTTTATCTTAAAAATTTATGGTTTTTTTCATGCCTTTGATATAAAGTAGATAACAAAAATAAGAAATATAGCATAAGGTATAAGTTTGCTTTGTTGGAAAGTTTGTAAAATAAGGATTATAAAAATATGATAAAAGAAAACATAGAAATAGCGATACATAATATTACTAAATTTGGGGATACGGATATATTTCCCTTTCCGATAGAAAATAAGATTATTTTTGATAAGAAGGAAGACGTTGTTGCTTTAGTAGAAAATTTTGATGCAAGAGATATAAAAGAAGTTTTGGCTAGCACCCCGCCGATTAACGTTCATTCTGTGATAAATTCTGGGTATACAGGTTTTAGGTGGGGAACACAAATAGATCCGATATGGAATATTTACTATTTATACTTAGTTTTGTGTTTGGCAGAAAGTATAGAAGCTAAAAGACCCGATAAAACCAAAGATATAGTTTTTTCTTATAGATATCTACCAAATTCGGAAGGTTTCTTATTTGATTCAAATTATGGATGGGGGACATTTTATAAAGCCTCAAAAGAGAAAGCAAAAAAACACAAATATGTCCTTATTTGTGATATTTCCAATTTTTATCAAAGAATTTCACACCATAAACTAGAAAACGTGCTGAAATATTTAGGAGATAATGGGGATGTAGTAACTAGAATAATGGCGTTTTTAAGTAATTTTTCTAATTCGTATTCATATGGTTTGCCAATCGGTGGAAACGCTTCACGAATTTTAGCAGAATTATTATTAAATTCTGTAGATTCTCTTTTATTGCAAAATGAATTTGATTTTACTCGATTTGTTGATGATTATCATATTTTTATTGACAGCAAAGAAGAGGCATACGGTAAATTAATATATTTATCGAAAATCCTTATTTCAGATTATGGTTTATCTTTACAAAAATCAAAAACTAGGGTAATGACATCAGAAGAATTCTTAGAATCTATGGAAGGGTTGCCGAATGATGCTAAACGTATGATGGATATATCTATAAAGTTTGATCCATATTCTCCGACAGCCGAAGAAGATTATGAAGAATTAAAAACGAATTTACAGACCGTAGATATATTGGGACTTTTAAATACAGAGTTAAAAAAGTCTTTGATACACCAAAGTCTTGTGTCAAGGATAGTAAAAGCTATAAAACTTTTAGATACGAAAAGTAAGATAGGTGCAGTAGCATCTATTATTGACAATTTAGAAACTTTATATCCTGTTATTCCGGTTATATTTATTACAATAAAAAAGTTGTTTGAAGAATTTCCAAATGATTTTAAAGAACGCATTGTTCAAGTTTTAATCGCGCTGTATCAAAAGAATTCTTATATATTGCAAACTGACAATAATTTAGCTTATATGATAAGGATTCTATCCGAGGTTAATAGTGAGGATACATTAAGGGTTTTAAATAGTATTTACTATAACTGCAAAAGTCCGTTGGTTCGTAAAGATGTTATCCTGACAATGGCTAAATTTAATAATTATTCTTGGATATCAAATCAAATAAAAGAGTTTTGCTCGATGGATTCCTGGTGCAGAAGGGCTATGATAATTGCATCGTTTTCTTTGGGAGATGAGGGCAAGCATTGGCGTCAACACAATAAACAACAATTTTCAGAATTTGAAAATATTGTATCTGATTGGGTGTCGACAAAGAAACAAGAAAACATTCATTGGAGTATCTCATTATGATAAGCGAAGTCAATTTTGTTAAAGGTTTTTTATCTTTTTGGGATATTGTTGTGCCATATATGAAACAATATATAAAAATATGTAATTTGGATATAGAAACCTTTAACCCCGTTGTGGACATGCAATTTTATGCAAACAGTTATAAATCTTTATCAGCAGAATTGGCTTTCAGAATATTTTGTAAAGAATCAAATGATGGAACACAAAGTCTGACACCTCAAGCTATTAAATGTATAGAAACAGAAACATGTAAGTATATAGCTCAATTTGGTGACGTAGATCCGGCTAAATTAAAAGTTGGAGAAGAAGAACGCAGAGAAGCAATGTGGTTAAAAAATAATTTAATAAGATTTTTTAAAGATGTTTGGAAAGACGAGTCCCAAATTATTACAAATCCGTTTTTTGTTGGGTGTGGTATTTTAGATCATTCTTGGGGCGATATCATAGTAGGGGATACGTTGTTTGAAATAAAAGCGGTTGATAGAAACTTTCAGGCACCAGACATGAGGCAGATATTGACCTATATAGTTTTAAATTATGCGAGTAAAAGTTATAATATAAAACGAATTTGCTTACTAAACCCTAGAAGATGTGTGTTTTATTGGGATAACGTAAATAACGCTGTCGCTAGAATGTCCGGAAAATCGTTTGATTGGATGGTTAATGAAACTATTAATTTATTGTCTAGTGGAGATTTGTCAAAATAAACACCTTTGCTCACGAGCTTAAAAATCTAAATGTTTTTTATAACTTGATTATTCCTTTATTTTAAGCTATGTTTTTGATGAATCCAATGAGAGTTGTGTTCGGGGCGTCAGTTGATGAAAACAAGCCGCTTGGCGAAGTTTGAATCTTACGTAGCGAAAGGGGCCCATTTACGCCAATGTGGCGCAAATGGGAATCAGACAATCCCTTCGTCTCCGCCAGGAATAAACAAAACCCCGACAAAATCTGTCGGGGCTTTGTTTTTATGCGGATTTTAGCCACTTTCCCACCATGAAGTTTCCAGTATGTACAACGATGTAAATTTATTGATTTTTATGATGGATATGCTACAGTAGGTATATACAAACAAGTATAAGGACAAAAACCAATGAGTAGATAATATCGTATTTTTCAAAATGTGGTGCATAAAAATGCACGGTGTTTATCTGCGATATTATAGGGTTTTTGTTATGGGATTTATATCACTTTCTAATGTGTTTTTCAGTTATGATACGGACAGCAATTTGCTGGACGGTGCGTCGATTGTTTTTAACAATACAGACAAAGTCGCAATTGTCGGTGACAATGGCTCGGGCAAGACGACATTGTTGCGTTTG
>JAFQOQ010000029.1 GCA_017403085.1 Alphaproteobacteria bacterium | reverse complement strand
GTGCGTCCGGGAATTGGACGCTTTTTATTTTCTCCGCCCACGTGGCGGTTTTTTATTTCAAACAACAGGGGAAAAATATGAACAATTTAGAAAAACAAATTATATATTCGGCGATATTACGCCTGGCCAACGAAGATGAAATTTTAAGCCCAGCCGAGCGTCGCGATGTAATAAGCGAACTGTGTCGGGGCCTGTGCGATATGAGTTTAGATGAAATCTTGAACAAGACGAGGAACAACCGAAAACTGCGTCTGAAACGTGGCGACACCGCGACAAATGATGCGTATACGGGTCTGGCGGGGGAAATCACGATGGACACAGACACCGGTATAATTCGTGTTCACGATGGCGAAACGGTGGGTGGCGTTGCGATGGCACGTGCGATGGATATCGCTGGCGACTGGGTCGTGGAAAGCCAGTTACCGACGGCGGAAAACAACTATACCTGGTACCGGAAATACAAAAGCGGCTGGGTCGAAATGGGTGGCACAATAAACACCGTCCCCGCCACGGAAGAAAGCACGATATATTTTATAATTCCATTCAAAGACGATACATATTATGCAAACAGAACTTTAAACTATTATGTGGGTAGCAACGATTGGGTTGTGTATTGCGGTTCTGCCGTATACAATAAAACAAAAACAAGTATGTCTTTTAGGCACAAAGGAGTGGTATCTTGGTATGCCTGTGGTGTATCTGAATAAAAATTAGCGGCTTTTAAGTCGCTAATTTACTTCTCTGTATAATTGCCCATTGTAATCCCAAGGCGGAGCCTCTGCCCAAATTATATTCTTTTTTATAACATTTGCTGGATTACCTGCAATAACGCATCCGTCTTCATCAAAACTTTTGCTGACAACACTACCATAACCGACAATGCATCCATTACCAATTTTTGCACGCTTAAGAAAACAAACGTTCATTCCAATCCAGTTATTATTACCAATCCTGATATTTCCACCGATATTTGTTAGTTCACGACTAATCGGATTTACTACGCTATGTCCATCACCTGCCCAGAAAACAATTTGTGAACTAAATAAATTATTATCACCAATAATAAAATTTGTTTTTCCAGAACAGTACATATACAAGGTGGATTCACAAATATAATTATTATTTCCCATCACACAATGTCCATTACTGCCTTGAATATGCGCTATCATAACAACCATACAATTTGCACCAATATTCACGGTATTATTACCACCATTCCAAAAGTTAAATTCTATATTAAAACCATTCTTTATTGGCTCTGCAATAATAACCTTGTTTCCAGAGCATTTGCCCGACGCCTTTAAATACACATACGGAAAAATTCTTAATGGATTCGTCAAGATAGTCCCATCCTTGCGAACTATAACAAAAGAATTACCTTTGTAATAAAAACGAACTAAATGATAGAACTTTTGTAATCTTTTTCCCTTAAACGGGAGTATCTCTATCAGGTGATACAAGAATCTGTATTTCTTCTTCATCTTATAGCCTTTTCATAGGATACGCTTCTGGCTGCTTAGCCTCGCCAAGATATTGTCGATAACAATTTGTAAAATGCCCCATATCAAGAGCCTGATAGCCAGCACTCGATAAATCCTTGGCCAGTACAGTTGCCGTTGGCCCTGCTGCAATAAAGAATAATGTATTCTTTTTATATTTTAGACATTGCTTCAAAATATTATCATATTCATCAAAAGCGTTTGTTGCAGGAACCGTTATCTTGGCTTGTGACTTAATGTTGCCAAATATACGTTCATCATATTCAAATCGACCATTGTCAGGCACAACAAACACAACATCGCGATTGTCCCAAATTTTCTTAATTAACTCTAAGTCCAATTCATAAAACACAGAGTCTCTTGAAAAGAATGAATTGCCATATTCAGCGTTTACGAACAACGGTGATAAAGTATCCCAACGCTCACGCCAATACCAACGCCAAAAAGAAAGCCCGTCCTTAAAATTTTGTATATTGTTATGCAAGCTATCAAACGGCGGGATACATATTAACAATTTATCATTGCTTGGAGTTTTTAATATTTCTAATAAACGTTTTGATAGTTCGTCGCTTGGTTTTTGATATGGGTCTTCTTTATTTCTTTGCATTGCTATATCAAATTCAGCATCACCAAACCTGGCCATTGAGGCCCCGGACAATAGCCGTTCCAACATCGTGTTAAAAGACATAATTTTTGGGAATCTGTTTTCTATTTCCATTAATTTACAAAAATCCTGAACAAAGGTGTCTTTTTCCAATAAATGTTGTATTTTTTCTTTACATTTTATCCCGATGCTTTTTTCATACTCTGATTTGATATCTAAGGTACCCGTTTTAAAACCATTGTAAAAATATCTCCAATGTGCCCCCATATCTTTGCCTAATTTTTCATTTCTTTCAAAAGCCGCACCTCCTGTTATCATTTTATTTTTAAATTGCTTAAAACCGCGACTATTAAAATGATAAATAATTATATCTTTTGAATAGATTGGCTTGTGCTTGTAAACCATATCCGCATTATGATTTCCCATATGGATATGAACATAATCAGAAGCACGAACCAGCACCTTGGGAATTTGGCGGGAAAATTGATTAAAAAGACAAAGCTTATTCTCTTTTATTAGTTTTTTTGAATCCTCATCCGATAACGGTAATATAATTTTGTTTACATTATCGGGCCATTTACCATTTTGGTCCAGCATATTAAAAATTGGAACATGCAACATATTTGCAGAAGATACGGAAAGTTCTTTTTTTAAATTGCCAGATTTAGACCGCCAAAATTCATCTGCATCTGCATTTATTATCCAATCTGCGTTATATTTATTTTTCGCTAAAGCTGCCATACGATGAACCCAATCAGCCTGAGAATAATCTTGTGCTGGTTCATCTATAATCTCTAAAATCCATCCACGCTCTTTATATTCTTCTAATATTTTCCTTGTATTGTCTGTACTATGATTATCGGTAACGATAAAACCATCAACACCCATACTCTTATGAAACTCTAAATTTTCTCGAATAATACCTTGTTCATTTTTTATCAACAATGTCATTATTAACTTAGGATTAGAAATTACAGGATATGCTGGATTTTGGAACCGTTCTTTATATCTAGCATATGTATTACGAGACCGTAATAAATGAATAAATAGTAATCTTATTTTATTGTACCAAGGTATTTTTACATAACAAATTTTCTTGTTGTACTTTTTAGCAACATATTTATAAAGCAGCTTTTGTTTATAACTGTCTATTTTATTTCTAGTATTATCTTTCATTCGGTAATAAAATAATACATCCGGTATCCGATAGAAAGATTTGCCGTCTTCAATAAAATTCAACCAGAAACCCCAATCTTTATAGCCATCTTGCATATTGATATCATAGCCACCATATTTATTAAAATCACTTTTTCTGTACAAGGCGCTATTTACAACACAATTGAATTTATGCATATTGGCATATGTCGGCAAAGGTACATCCAACTTACCAGTTTTATCACCAAAAAATTCTACTTCTGAATATATAACATCTCCCAAGCCCATTTCTATTGCAGCAAGCATTCTGCTTAGACAATCTGGGGTAATTTTATCATCACTGTCTAATGGAAAAACATACAATCCTTCCGCCATTGATATTGCCGTATTACGCGGTATAATCGGCGAGCCGGTATTTTGTGGTAATCGTATAATTTTTATTCTTGAATCTTGCTTGGCATACCGTTCAGCAATTGTTATTGTGGAATCAGTACTGCAATCATCTGCAATTATCAATTCCCATCCTGTAAAACTTTGTTGTAACACACTATCTATCGCCTCAGAAATGAATTGTTCTGAATTATACGCTGTCATAACAATGGTAATAACTGGTTTCATATTTATCTCCTAAAAACCTTGCAAACCGGAATACATTCAAACAAATAAAACCAATTGTGTTTTATCTTGAACAACGGGATAAAACCAAACAGGCGTATCTTGATACGCGTTTCTGGTTCAAAGCGACGGCAATATTCACGATAATATGCCGGGTATTTGTTCTGTAATTGCAGACTGATTGAACGACGTGCGGCCTCTGTCCGATTGGCAAATGTCGCAGATGTATTATTGCCAAACCAACGATATTTCACCAATACAGTCTGTAAATTATGAAAGTGTGTCACATCCATCAGGCGTGCCCACAGACGATAGTCTTCGGCCGGGGTGTAATATTCTTCGTATTCAATATTATTGTCGGTTAGAACACTTTTGCGTATCATCGCCGCCGTGTGCGCAACATAACAATTATCGGTCAGGCATATCTTGATATCTGTGTCGCGTTCTGGATTTTTTAACAATACATCATCCGTTCCAAAAAACTGTAACCAGCCAGAAACCACACCAACGCGCGGATTTTTATCCAGGTATTCCACGCACAATGCCAATCGTTCAGGCACAGAGATGTCATCATGATCGAATATTGCAACGTATTCACCGCGTGCCATTTTAAGCAACTTGTTGCGCGATGGCGTGATACCCATATTTTGTTCATTCTTGGCATATTTGATGCGCTTGTCCTTGTAAGACTTCACAATGTCTTCGATTTCGGTATTGTTTGGCGAATCATTTAAAATCAGAAACTCAAAATCTGTAAATGTTTGATTAAGTATGGATTCTATCATTTCACGCAAATGCACCGGATTGGTGTTATAAAGTGGCGTAAGCACAGATACACGTGGCATAAAGTCCCCTTTCTATGACGATACAAACCACAGTCGCGCATCAATTACTTGATGCGCAACATTTGTGATTTAATAAAAAGGGATTTTTTATCTCTTGGAATGTGACTTAATGGGAATTGGGTTCACACTCTACGCGACACAAAATGCCCTTGTTCATGTATCATAGAACATAAAAAAGTCAAAATCAACCGTTTTATGTATTTCTCGACGCTTTATTGTTTTTGGCGTTTTTTGGTGTGGCATTGTCGTTTGAAAAACATACATTTTCATACCGCAAACCGATTTGAGCCAAATTTTGTGTTCCATGATTTCAATACTGATTTCTGGTTGATTTCAATGATGATTTCAACCAGAAAAATTATACACACTTTTCCCCACCCCAGCACAACGGAATATCAATCTCTATCATCTTGCCCTCACAATGCATAGAATAGCAAAAAAGGAGTCGCCAAACGGCTAACTCCTTTCCTATTCTGCTTTGATTTTACACTACAATTATAAGGGTTTCAACAGGAAAGATTCCTTGTTTTACAGGATAGTTGTCCTCAGCTATCTTACTCTTTGTTCCTGTCTTACTTTAAAATACCTTTCTTTTTTCTCGATAAAGTCTACCATGCTTTCTATACTATATCCTTGTGGTAGCATTGGATACGCATGGATTTTTTTTGTATATTCATTATTCATGGTATGTTGATAGAAATCAGGAATCTTGCTGGACAACCCCTCAAAACCTATCATGAAGTTCATTTTTGCAGCTCTATACTTTCCCTTATGCTTTTCTAAAAAATCAATGGTTTCTGCAATAGTTTCTGGTGTTTCCCTATAATCAAACAATGTATTCAAACTTATTTGAATATTCCTGTCATTTAATTCATTCAATAATATTTCTAAACGTTCTAAATATTTGTCTGGATTTTTGGTTTTATCCATCTTTCTAAGCATTGTTCTAGATGCAGATTCAAATCCCACACTAAGTTTGGAAATTCCAGCTGGCACTAAATCATCAAGGTATTCCTCCCATGGATTATCAATGTGCAACTCCATGTTCCATTTTAGTTCTTTGCTCTTTAGAAAATTTAATTTTTGTAATGTATGCTTTGAACTGACCCCAAAATTAGCGGCAAGAAGAACAGCACAAGCATTCTTGCCATATGTGTTCTCTATATTATTTACATTAGCCTCAAATACGTTCATAGGAACAATCTGATATCTATCCACAACGCAAGAATTCAGACAAAAAGTGCATTTGCCAGGACAGTTTCTACTTTCTTCTACATATGGTATATATGACTGATACTCAGGATATCGTGAAAAATCCAATATTTTAAAATCCACCTTGGGGTATATCCTGGTGTTGTCCTTGGGATAATCTCTGGAAATAACACCAGGAATAGAATCGATAGATTCCCCGGCTATTAGTGGCTTTAACGTATATTCTGCATCCCCAAGAATAGCATAATCAATATCAGGAGAATCCTTAAAGACTTGTTCTTTTACGCTTTTAATTTGCCAACCTGCAATGAAGATTTTACAACGTGGAGCATGCTGTTTTAATTTTCGCGCGATCTCTAAACATTCAAGATACTCCCATGCACAGGTACAGCTCAATCCAACGATTGAATTCTTACTATTCCCCAAACAATTAAAAACCTCGCTTAATTCGTTAACATCCTTGACCTTGATTATTTTGTTTTCAATCATTTGTTCTTCAAGAATTGATGAGGATATCAACAAGCCTGGGTTCATGTATTGAACACCTTGCAATAATGAGCCCGGCACAGGAAATGGCGGTTTTGATAACTGCATGTACGGTGGGCTTATAAGCAATACTTTTTCAACCATAGTGTTTACTTTTGCTTGTACAAGTTTATCATTCCCATAGTGGAAAAGAGAGCCTGTTGTCTTTTCTGAACAATTTCTCTTGCCTTGCTTGTTCCCGCCTGTAATAAGTCAACCACAGCTGTTCTATCTTTCAGATATGGCTGCATTCTTGAATGCATAGGTTCCACAATTTCAATCAATCGATCTGTTAGCAAATCTCTACTGGTCCTTGAATGCTGGCTTTCCCCATCATTGAAACGCTGAACAATAGTTTTGTCCTCTGGCTTGCCAAAGATGTCAAGATAATGCATTACGACATTAAGCTTATCTGAGCCTGGTTCTGCCCACTGCATTTTACCAACTTTTTCCTTGATAGCATCGATACTATCTCTAACGTAGATACAGTTGTCCAGGCTCTTGCTCATTTTATTTGATCCGTCTATCCCCAAAACATAGTTATTCTTTGTGGTTATATAATCGGGAATATCAAAACTAGCACCATATTCGGTGTTTATAAATTTGATTATTTCCTGGGTGATTTTTATATGGTCTATATTGTCTTTACCAACTGGTACATACTTGGCATTCATACCAAAAATATCTGCCGCCTCTAAAACGGGATAAGCCAATAATCCTAGGGTCATTTCGTCCTGTTTGGCATGTTTTGACATTTCCAACAGACTTGGTGTTTGTGCGACTCTGTCCACAGTCGTCATATTTTGTATCAGCCCGAAAATGTTAGACAATTCTGGGATCTGAGATTGCAGATAATATGTTGTATCATCTGGGGAGACACCCATTCCAATGCTATCAATAACCATATTGATGGTATTGTTATACATGGAATTGATATGTTCCTTTGAGCATTTAGTTGTAAGCATATGCATATCTGAAATAATGAAGAATGTTTCATATTTCTGTTGCAGCTCAGCCAACGACTTAAAAGCCCCCATGTAATGTCCTAAATGTAACTTTCCTGTGGGCCTCCCTCCTGATAACATTCTATCCATATATTATGCCTTTTTTTTGATTATAACTATATCCCCTACCTTTACATCATATTCTTTAGCAAAGTTCCCTCTCACTGTTCCTATTTCTGTATACCCAAATGAGGACCCTGGGTAGATGATCAATTCGCCATCATTTCGAGCCATCATTCTGGTGTTAAATATCATATTAAATGTTTTGTCGTTAATTGTAATTTCATATTCAGTTCCATCAATTTCCTTGTCAAACTTATGGAAAATTTTCAAATTACCGAAGTTGTCAATATGCATTACCTGACCTGGCAGCGGATTCTGTTTTCTGATTTTTTCTACAGGAAAAGGGTTGCCCAGTTTGCTGATCTCAATACCAGACGCTGCCTTTCCAACTGCTGGTGCGTGTACGTATTTACCACCGAATGGGACAAATCCAGGGTCAAACAACTCATATAGTTCTTCACAGCCAAAATCATCAATCAACCAGCCAAATGCACCCGTGTTTGTTCCCTCGAAAATGATATTTTTACGTTTTGTGCGGCCAATGATTCGTTCTGTTCTTTCCTTTAAGGGATTTACAATGACACATATTATTGTGTTGTCTGGATAAATTTCTGCAATCAATTTTACAAGGAAATTCGCATTAACTATATTGTAAGAATCTACAGGAACAACAGGTTCGATTTCGACATCATACTCATTTGAATTACTGTAAATGGAACCTCGTATTTCCTGCCATGCTACATCTACACAATCCGTTAGGACAACTACTTTTCTTTTCATATTAGCCTCCAAAGCCGCAATCTGTTAGTTTTAGGTTTAACTTCTCAAATATCTGTTTTCCATTAAGTGCCGAACCGTCTTTTGGGTCTAGCCCCAACAATCTCACTGTTTTATCAATATCTTCCGTAGTATTACCCTCAACACCTATGTAGCATGGTGAGTTGGGCCATTGTATGATGTTCACACTGGTATTGTATTGTTCACTAGAATATTGTACAATATGCCTTTCTTGTCGTCCGGTTTCCTCTAATCCAAGTTCCAGCATCATTTTTATTCCAACTGTTTGATTCTCAACCTCGATTAGATTGTTTTTTTCGTGTCTATAGTTTCCCAGACTTGATTCTAATTCCTTGGTCTGAATTCTAGTTGTGCAGTTTGTGTGCTGAATACGAATAATTCTTCCCTGTTCAATCAATTTCCTGTCTGGAAAATCAAATGTTATTATCTTTTGCAAAATGCTATTCTTTACAAAATTATTTTCTAGCAAAATCCTTTCGATTTCTGCGCCATCAACATCAAAATGAACCTGTTCGTATTTATCTTCACAAAATGCAGTTATCATCCCATTAAATTGTTCTATTCCTGCATTAAAATTATTGACTTTTTGTTCAATAAAACTCCATAAGGCGCATGCCTTGTTGTTCGATGTCAGTTTATCCATTTCAACCAGGAAACCATTAAATCCATCAAGTAGGTACACCTTGTCTGGGTCAGGAGAAAAATCCTTCATTACGATACATGGCTTTTTTAATTCCCTTGCAATGTTTGCAAAGTGAGAAAGACGACCATCCGTATGAAGGACCATGCCCTTTGATTGGATTATTTTTTTCAAATCGTTAACATCAATGTGTCCATCTTGGCAAACAATTTTATTACTGTCCGCCCCTGAGAATGGTGCAATCCTGCCGATAGTCAGTCCCTTAGAAAGAACTGAATATGTCTGTAAATCGCTTAACGGGTCTGGATATTTTATTTCTGCTTGTGTGTCATTAAATATAATTGGACGAACTTGAAAAATATACAAATTATCGTCTGCATCAGTTCCCCATTCTATATCCACATCATATCCAAAGAACTGCTTTATATCTTGTGCCACGTCGACTAATCGTTCAAGAACTGGCGAGAGTGAAAGACTGCTATTTTCATAATCAATTTCTAACCTCTTGATATTTCCCAATCCTGATACTACATTGGTCCCCAACCCCTTTGTCGATTCTATAATGATCTTGTTTTCCGATGTTATTGGATCGCAACTAAATAAAACGCCCGACATTTTGACAGGCGCAACACGTTGTATCAATACAGCCATAGATTCTTTGCCTAAATCTATAGTATGTATTTTGGAATAAAAGTATGAGTTGATCGAGAAAAGCGAAGCATAAATCTTTTGGATTGCTATTTTTACTTCTTCTGGGGTTGATATATTCAAGAAGGACTCATATTGTCCAGCACCACTAAAAAAGATAGAATCTTCGCATGTTGCCGAGCTGCGAACAACTAATTTATCATCCCCGAAAGTTTGCTTAATGCTTGTCCAAATATTTTCCCATAAATCTTTGGGGATATCCACATCCCTGTAACTAACCCATGGACCTGTGGTTTGTCGCCTAAGCGTTTCGAAACATCCCGTACTTAACGATATTCCATCCGGGACTATTATTTTTTCTCTTCCTTGCAAGAAAGCGGCTACTCTTTTTAAATTTTCCGCTTTCTTGCCTATATTTAAGACCGTAGTTTTAAAGTCTTCGATCATAATTCCGACAACGTACCTTTATTTAGTTTTTTTTTGCATTGCAGCTGCTTGACTCAAAATATTGTTATACTTATTTTGATACGTTCTTTTCAGCTCTGCATCATCAAAGTATTCTATTCCTATCGCTCGTCTTACCTTTTTTAAGGTTTCTGCTGCAACTTTTCTTGCCTCTTTACTACCATCCTCTAAAATGTTGTATACAAGTTCAATATTTGCTTGATAGAACTGTCTTCTTTCTCTGATTGGCTGCAATTCTTCTTGCAAAATAGCATTCAAGAATTTCTTTACAGTTCCATCCCCCAATCCACCACGCTGATAGTGTTGTTCAAGTTCTGTTAAGCTTTTATATTCTGGCAAATACTTTGCAAAATGTTCTGGCTTACAGAATGCTCTCAAATATATGAATGGTATATTACCCTCTAAATGACCTGGATCTTCAATTCTCAGGTGAAGAGGATCGGTGAACATACTCATGACTTTTTTCTTGATGACGGTTGGCTCGTCTGCCAAGTATATCGCATTACCTAAAGATTTGCTCATCTTTCCTTTCCCGTCAATACCTGGTAGGCGGTTACATACATCATTGCCTGGTAAAATCATATACGGTTCAACCAAAATCTTACCGTAGATATTATTAAAAGAACGTACGATTTCTCGTGTTTGTTCGATAATTGGTTCCTGGTCTTCTCCACCAGGCACATATTTAGCATTAAATGCTGTAATATCTGCCGCTTGACTTATTGGATATGTCATAAATCCAGTTGGGATGTTGTCACCGAAACCTCGATCTTTAATTTCACTTTTAATGGTTGGATTTCTATGCAATCTGGCCAGTGTAACTAAGTTCATATAGTACATTGTCAATTCCGCTAATTCTGGAATCTGAGACTGCACGAAAATCGTTGATTTTTTAGGGTCGATACCCACTGCTAAGTAATCCAGCGCAACCTCAATCAAATTATTACGAATTTTCTCTGGATCACGTGCATTGTCCGTTAATGCCTGCAAATCCGAAATAAATACGTATTGTTTGAATCTTGGGTCATCCTGTAATTCGACACGTTTTCTTAAAGTTCCAACATAATGCCCCAAATGCAATTGACCTGTTGGTCTATCGCCTGTCAGCAAGATTTCTTTCTTTTGTTCTTTAGTATCCATTTTTTTAACCTATTTTTTTCTGCCTTTTCCTCTTGAATTATAATAATAGGCCAGTATTTCAGCTATATCATAATCCTCACTTGAGGGGACAATTTCTTTATTGACAAAATCACTATAAACACAATTTTTTCGTTTGTCAACAACTTCCTGTATTTCTTTAAATATTTTTTTCCACTTTTCCAGGTTGTCCCTACTTAAATCAATCCAACATTGGCTACGCCATCGTTCAAGGTGTTCTTTTGTTATCTTTTTATCCGCATCTTTTTCTGGCAACAACGTATAATCACCAATAGCAATCTGATTATCTTGGAATATTACCGGTATTCCAAGAGATATTGTTTCACATATCAAGTCATTGTCATTGCGCATGAAGTTGTTTACCTTGTCTACAAGATCCTTGCTAAAAACATCCTTTAATTTGGGCGCAACCCGTTTGATACAATACAGTTCATAAAGATGTTTGGCAGTTTTTCCTCCCAGATTTCCAGTCGCAACACCATGAATACCCTCTATTGTATTCAGAGACTCAATTGCCATATTTACCATTTGCCTACCAGCATATGTTGGCTGTAACACAGCCTTATCCATTGCTGTAAATAAATCACCTTTATTGTCGCCATCAAGAATGTCTGTTGCAGCTTTGGCTACTTCCTCTTTTGTTATAGCCTCCATCTGACCAATTGCCGTAAGCACTTTTAGCTCTTCTTTTGAATACACATGATTCTCCCCAGCTCTAACAACTGGGAAATGCATAATTTCAGACTTCTCTGAACTTGCATACTTTAGTTCCTTTCCATGTATAAGCGGATATATTAGCGGTGTTTTTCTCCTTGATACAAAGCCATAGCTATTGTCAACCGGTTCGTCTTCAACACTGTCTAGCCCGACAAAGGTTCCAGGAACAACAAGTGAAATATTAAACCCTGGTGTGTGAGCCAAACTCCATAGCAGTTGATGCATGATACCACTAGCAGACACTTTGCCCATAAGAGCATAGGATAGATTAAATTGAGGATTATCACCATGCGTATAGGGCATATTTAGTCCCATTCCACCCAATCCAGTTGTAGATACCTTTATATATCTCTTGACAGGAAATTTTTCCAGTGCATATTTAAGACTTGAAACAAAAACTATAAGCTTTGTTACAAAATCATTAGCCATCAAATCTACACAACATTTATTAGGGGCTTTTTCGAATTTCTCCTTTCGCTTTTCAGGATTATACGCATTTCCCAACACCGTGGCAGAATTTACGGCATCAACTATAACATCTGGTCGGTGCTTTGAGACTAGATTGTAAATACTAGATTGCTTTAATAAATCTTCACTTAGCTCGGAGTAAAAATAGTCTATAACTTCTCTTGAATGAGCAGATAATTCTTCTCTTGTCAGATCCTTTAGACTATGAGGCATAAAGATGTTGCCATGTGATTCTACAAATTTTGTGCCTTTAAATGATGAACGAAATAGCTTTATACAATCTTGACTTTCTTGACGAGTCAAATTATGCACAATTACTTTTTTAGGCCGTTTTTGCAAAAGGCGAAACAAAGTCGCTTTACCTATTTGTCCTGTGCCAATAATAAGTATTGTATCCATAAAATTTTAGATCCTATAGTGGCAGGGGCAGCAGGAATCGAACCCACATCAACGGTTTTGGAGACCGCTGTTCTACCATTGAACCATGCCCCTGTTTGTTATAGAATAATATTTTAATGCAGACTTATAGAATGTCAAGCCATTTATCAGTATAACAGCTTGTTTTTTTGTTGCTTTTTTTCAGTTCTGACGACTTAACACATTACGCTTAAAACCTGTTAAAACCTGTATGGATACCGTTTGAAAAACATACATTTTCATACCGCAAACCGATTTGAACCAAATTTTGTGTTCCACGATTTCAATACTGATTTCTAGTTGATTTCAATGATGATTTCAACCAGAAAAATTATACACACTTTTCCCCACCCCAGCACAACGGAAACCCGTCCGTCGTGCGAGCAAAACACCACCCGATTGGGCGGTTGGTCGTTAACATATCACAGGGCGTATCCTGAACATGATTTAATTTATCGGTGTTTGCACAATTCATAGGGGTCGGGAATAAAAGTCTCTTTTTTGAAATCCTCTGACGTGTACGGCCGTGGTATTCTTTGTGCCTTGGTTATATATTCGTATGCCACACTTTCTTGAAATCTTGGCTTGCGTTTCTTATCTGTTGACATTTTCATTACCCTTTATACTTTAATTCTGTTATGAACTTAGCACAAATTGACAGATTTTCAAGTTTTACGATGAACTTTATCCCACCCGACATGCGGACTGCTGCAACCATGTACTGGGCGTTACAAACAATTTTGGCACACTTCGGCAAAACAAATACTAAAAGCTGCAGATTCCCGCCACACAATTCGCTTTATAATTGTTTTAGAACATTGCCCACAAAAAACCACCCAGACGCACGGACAAAAACAGCTCAAAAAAGGCGAAAAAAATGTTTTACACACACGCCGCGCACGGCGAAAACACACAGGATTTTTTGCAGATTTCCGCGACTTGCACATTTTTGAAAAAAGTCTTGACTTCTGCGACTTTTTGATATAATATTGTGTTCGCTATTCGGGCATAGTTCAGTCGGTAGAACAACGGACTGTTAATCCGTATGTCGTTGGTTCGAGTCCAACTGCCCGAGCCAGAATTTCCCGGTTTTCCGGGATTTTTCTTTACTTTCATAGCGGCAATTTGTTCCGGTATAAAACACACCAAAACATCAAAAATGGGCATTTTTACCCCTGTTTTTTAATAAAAATACACCAAAATACACAGAAATTGGTCTTAAGTCATGTCGAAAAATAGTGTGTTTTTCTTGCAAAAAACCAAGTATTTTCAATAAGCAACACACAAAACAACCGATTTGCGAACAATGGACTAGCAGTCCGTCGTTCGCAAAATTCTGAAACAGGCAGAAATCTGGGATTTTTTGTCGTCAAAAACCACTAAATTGACATACTTGGTGTAAGATTGTGTATTTTTATTTTTGTTACATTGAACAAATGACTGGACAATCCGGGAAAGATAAGCACAAATACGACAACTTTTTTAAGGGGACGCACATGAAGTATAAGCACTTTGACGAGATACAACCTAACCATAATACAAATTTTACTATGCTCTACTTTGCCGCCTGTCGTTCGTTATGCAAACTAGAAGCGGCAATACGCAGAACAAATGGTGGCAAACTTACCTTTCGCCAGGCATGGCTACTTCGCCGTATCCAGCACAAACTATCCCAAATGGCCGCATCGTGGAAAAATAATTCAATAAAACGTTATAAAACGCCTTGATTTTATACGGCTTTTTCTTCTACAATCACCACAAGGAAAGGATTTTATGAAAACATATATAAGTTTGTTTAGTAGCGCAGGTGTTGGATGTTACGGTTTTAAACAGGCAGGCTTTGAATGCGTAGCCACTAATGAACTTATCAAAAGACGTTTAGACATCCAAAAATATAACAATAAATGTAAATATGATTCTGGTTATATCTGCGGCGATATAACATCACAAGCAACAAAAAATGCTTTATTTAATGAAATTGAATTATGGAGAAAACAAGAGGGCTTGAAAAGGCTAGATGTGGTTATTGCAACACCACCATGCCAGGGCATGTCTGTCGCCAATCATAAAAAAACAGATACTGAAATTCTGCGAAATTCTTTGGTTATAGAATCCATAAACATCATAAAAAAGCTCAAACCTAGATTCTTTATATTTGAAAACGTGCCAGCTTTCATGAAGACCATATGTACTGACTCGGATGGCACCGAAAAAACAATCGAAAAAGCAATCCAAAATAATCTTGGTAACGATTATTCATATTTTTACAAAATTATCAATTTTAAGAATTATGGCGCTTGTTCAAGCCGTCAACGCACATTGGTCATAGGTGTAGCAAAAGATTTAGCAGACGATGTTTCGCCTCTGGAACTTTTCCCATCATGCAAACCAGAAAAAACTTTACGACAAGTTATTGGCGATTTACCAAGCCTCACAAAAATCGGACAGATTGATGATGACGATATATATCATCAATTTAGATCTTATCCAGAGCATATGAGAGACTGGATCTCCGGATTAAAAGAAGGTCAATCTGCTTTTGATAATGCAGACATCAAAAAACGTCCACATCAGATAAAAGACGGGGTGTTGGTTGTCAACCAACAAAAAAACGCGGATAAATATAAGCGTCAGTACTGGGATAAAGTTGGTCCTTGTGTTCATACAAGGAATGACCAATTGGCCAGCCAAAATACAATTCATCCATCAGATGATCGTGTATTTAGTATCAGAGAGCTTATGCGAATGATGACTATTCCTGATTCTTTCAGATGGACTGATAAGGACGTATCTGAACTTAATAAACTTAATAAAACCGCAAAAACAGCGTTTCTTAAAAAAGAAGAAATAAAAATACGTCAATCTTTGGGTGAAGCTGTACCTACGATTATATTCCACGAAATCGCAGAGAATATACTTCAAGCCCTGTCTTATTCCACACTTAACACACATAATATTAAGTCTGTCATTTCTAAATACAACTTAACGGATTTCAATGCACTTTGTGAATTTGTCGAACAAAACCCATTAAATTTATCCTTATCAACTCTTAGTAGAATTGCAGAAATCTCAAATACGAAACGAACAGATAACGCAGCCTATTTTACGAGCAAATTGTTGGTGACCGAAATTGTAAAAGGATTGCCAGAATTTGAAGATAGTAAGATTTCTGTGCTTGAACCATCAGTTGGTGTTGGTAATTTCATACCTCTTGTCGTAAAGAAATATGAAAATAAAGATATTTTCTTAGACGTTGTCGATATTGACGCAGACAGTATCAAGCTTTTGAAGATTTTATTATCAAAATACAATCTGGGTAACAGATGCCATATAAATTATATAACAGATGATTTTTTACTGCATAAATTCACAAAACAATATGATTTGGTAGTTGGCAATCCCCCATTTTATAAATTAGGCACCAAAGATAAAAAGCTATTGACCTTATACCGCAAAGACGCTCTTAACAAAGATTCTGCCAACATATGTTCTTTCTTCTTGGACAAATCATTACAAATAAGCAACTTTGTTTGTTTGATATTGCCAAAATTTTTATTAAACACACCGGAATTCTCTAAATCCAGAGCTATTTTATGTTCTCGCGGTATAGAACGCATCATTGATTTTGGAGAAAATGGTTTTCCTGGTGTGTTAGTGGAAACTATTGCTATTTTTGTTAACAACAAAAACAAACCTAGAAATACAATTGTTCAATCAATGACACACAATTTAACTTTGTTACAAAAGCAGCAGTATATATGTGATCAAAAATTACCGTATTGGGTTATTTTTAGGAACAACACATTTGATGATATTTTGAATAAATTAACATTGAATGTATTTGATGTATTTAGGGATAGACAGATAACGAACACATACTTAAAAGACACCGCTAGTTGTGATTGCATCAGAGTGATAAAATCAAGAAATATCACAGATGACGGGGACAAAATCATCAATATTGCTGGTTATGATGCGTATCTGGATGGTTCTGTTGCGAAAAAACTTTCTGTTTTTAAATACCTAAACGACCAGGATGTGTACTTAACACCTAATATGACATATAAACCAAGGGTTATAAAAAAACCCGTTGGTGTATTGGTTAATGGTTCCGTTGCAATACTGATTCCTAAAAACGGAATCCAACCTACTCCAGAGCAATTGCGATTTTTCGCATCAGACGCGTATCGCAAATTTTATCAAATTGCCCGTAATTACCAGACAAGATCTTTAAATGTAGATTCTTGCTCAGTGTATTTTTATGGATTATTGAATAATTAAAAAGGACCATCAATGACATTGGAAGACATACAACATTTCTGTGACAGCAACAATTATGACTTAAGATTAAGACCTGTTGGTGGCAGTCGATGGATTGATCAAAAATGTACCCCGGATGTTGTTTGGTCCATTTCTGATTTTGTTTTGAATTTCTTAGACACCAACGGTGATGATGCGGAGTTTACTGCAAATGATATTTGGCATAGTGACTATGCTGAACAGACTATCGCAGAAACTTTTTCCAAACCTGGAACAACGGAAAAAAGCGCAAAAAAAGAATACGATAAAGTATTTGGGCAACCGTTAAGAATGTTATGTTTTGCTGGAATAATTTATGATGTACTACCTGGCTCTAGGCACAGATACAAAGTAGTGAGAAAAGACATTTTAGAATTTATTGCAAAAAATGACCTAAATTCTTTGCGCTTTTTACAAACATATATTGAATCCGTTTTGAAACAAAGTAACCTGTGGGATGTGTTTAATGATCTCTTTAACTATCAAGATCCAGGGCATTTTTCTACTTTAAAAACTGCTTTTAGTGATTTTTATCATCGATATACATCGATTATAAAGCAACTTGAAATCAATAGAATTTTCCCGAAAGTTTTAAATCCCCTTGCGTATAAATACCAAAAGAAAGGAACCGTGAACGGCAGGTTATCGAAAAACATCATTATACGTTCTGATTTGATGTATAACAGAGATAATTTTAGGGATGTATATAGAGACAAGCCACGAGGAATAACCAGACAAGATTGGTTATTGTTGCACCCAAAAATAGATGTTCGTAAAGGTTATTTTGAACAAATGATGTCAAAAGCCAAAAGGAACCTTGGTGATTCTATTAGAATATATAGGAATAATTTATCCGAGCTTACTAATTTTAGCCAAACACATACCGATCTAGAACCAGCAAGACACATACACCATATATTCCCAAAGAACGAATTTCCAGAAATTATGCATTATGTAGAAAACTTAATTGCTCTTACACCAAATCAACACCTTTTATTTGCTCACCCGAATAACAACACTCAGATTGTTAGTTCAGAAGCACAAAAAGAGCTGTTGATTGCAAAAACATGCAGTATCCAACAAAATTTAAGCAACGGTGTTGAAGAGCCATTATACGAATTTGGTAAATTTTTATTTGTACTAAAAACCGGTTGGGACGATGAATCAGTATTAGAAATTCCAGAAAATGAGTATGCCGATGTTATTCACGCAATCAATGTACATTATGCTGAACAGATTTAAGTCATGGACCATATAATGAACGCTATTTCTTGCATCGCATCAGTTGCCACAGCGGTTATTGCTGGGATGGCTTTGTATGCCTGGAAACGGGAATTTATTGGTAAAAAGAAAATTGAACTTGCCGCGGAAATCATGCGTGCTGTTTACGATATTCAAGACCTGTATATTGGCGTTAGAATGCCAATGATAGCACAAACAGAGCATGACGAAGTCCTTGAATGGATTAAGACAGAAGCAGCAGCACGCCCCGGCAAAGCTGATGTATATCCAGACAGAATAAACCACCTAGTTCCACATCAACGATTGACAAAACAACAAGCAGTCATTGAAAGATTGCGCAAGTTGCAAAATCAAGCGTATATGTACTGGGGCAAAGAAATTATCATCGCCATACTTAAACTGACTGATTATAATTTCAAAATTATGCAGGCATCCAAAGATTTATATTATGGGAAAGACACGCCAGAATACAGACCATTATATGATTTTATATTTTGCGAAATGAAAGACGGAAAAGTCAACCCCGACGACAAAGTTAACAAAGACATAAACAATATCGTTGAAGAATTTAAACGCAACCTGGAACCATTATACATGGACAAACGTTCAAAATGGGCATCCAAGTGATTATTTATCTGAATCACTTACTTTGATATAGCTCTTTTCTGCAAGATTTATGCTTATTGTTTGTGCATCTTGGGTAAATTGCATCAAACAGTAAAAACGCTGTTTTTTATCTGTTGTTAAATTTTTCTTTATACAATCTAACGATGATTCAAAATTCTGAACCGCTTGATTTTTACCTACCAATGCTTCAACCTCTTTCGCACGGTAACGCAATTTTAAAATGTCCTGCTTTATCTTTTTCACACGTTCATTATTGTCAGGAGAATTTTCTGATAATTCTTGCACGTCCATGTATAAAGTCAATGTGTCTGTTTTTAAATTATTCAATATACTCAATAAATATTCCGACCTTATTTTACGCTGTTCAAACTGTTGGTTGATTTTTGGCGTTAAAAAAATAGTTACCAGCCCAAGACATAACGAAAATACGACTCCTGGCACAGTATCGTACAATTTGCTATCTTTGATTTTTTTTCGAAAATTAGATTTTGTTGACATAAAAAAATCAACCCAAATTATAGCAACTACGACGCAACAAATGCCTATTAACATTCCCCAGAACATTTACGGTACCTCCAGTTGAATTTCTTTTCCCGCATTTTGGGTTTTATCACAAACCTCTTTATATGTTTCTTCATCCAAAGAATCTAATATCGGAGCATCTTGACATTTCTGTATAATTTCCGATTCTTGCAAATCTTGTTTTGTGTCCGCATATGCGGTTCCCGCCAAACAAGATGATACTATTCCAGCAAGGATGATCGCTTTAGCGCCGGTACCAACAATATTTATACTTCCAGGAGAATTAAAATTTACCTTTATTTCTATATCTCCTTGTATTTTTAATTGGGTCATCAATAATTGTAGTGCCTGTAAGGTATCTATAATTCCTTGTATGTTTTTTCCATCATATTTCTCTCCGGACAATAACGCTTTAGAGCTATCATCGTAAACATATTGTTTATACGCATATCCAAAAATCTCCTTTTTTATGGACGGTTCGGTTATCTCTATAACAGCTTTGCGATTTTTCAATTTTTCTGATAATTTTGTAGTGGCTCTTTTCTTGTTCATATCTGTTGGTAGCCACTGAACTTTTCTGCAGGGAATTCTATATTTGGGATATTTGCCCAAAACGAATACATCTTCGTCAGAAAAATCAGAAATTATCTCACCTATTAAAAACGGTTTTTGATAACCAACATTAGGCACCAATACTAAATCACCTTTTTGCGCTTTTGCATATAAAGCAATAAAACTGCCAAACAGCGGCGCAACTGATGTTTTGTCTCCATTATAATCATTTAGCGCCTTTGGTTCTTTTGTTCTTACAATGTCCATGCTACGTTGCAACATTTGCCGAATATGGTCAAAATCTCTATTTTCAATAAACACAGTTACAGGTATAACATCTGGAACTTCCAAGAAAACTTTTGAGTCCTTTTCAAAAAATTCCTGATACTTTGCATTGTGTCCCGCACGAACAACAAACACACGTGTACTTTTAGGAAGCACTTTGATACCATCAATAAAATTCATATTTGTCCTTTAATTTTTCTGGCTAATTATAATATAAAAATCATTAACTTCAACAATATTGCAAAAATTTTATATTTCCATACTATCTGCAAAAAGGACATACAAAAAGGCGATGGGTGGACATGCCAAGCACCAAAATACAAACCATTCTTTTTTGATAAAAACCGCTTTTCTTTTTTTCAATTGTTCTGGCATTTTTTTGTACTGCTTTTTTGTTGTTTTTATGGTAATATTTTCTTAATCTTTTAGCAAGGTTTTATAGAAATGTACATAGATTTCTATAATGCTCTGCGAGGTTATGCTTTCTGGGATTTTTATACACAGTATTGTCAAAAAATGCGATTTTTCCGATACGGTACTATAATACTAAAAGCACATATTTTTACATTTATAGCAAATTGAAAACACTGCGATTTTTTGTCAAAATAAAAATACACATTCTTACACCAAGCGCCCAGTGTCAACCTTTGACAAAAACACTACAATCCTTGCTCACTGCGGGCTACAGCAGGTTTGTCAACCTCACCGCCTTTGGACTGTTAATCCGTATGTCGTTGGTTCGAGTCCAACTGCCCGAGCCACGAATTCCGTCGCAAAATCGTTGATTTTGCGGCGTTTTTCTTTGTTAACACTTTTGGATTTAGGCACACCACAATCCACCAAAAACACCACTATTTAACCCCTTGGCTACACAGCAGCTACACAGGATCCGCAACCTGTCCGCAGTCCGATGAATAACTTACCATTTCACAACCCATAAAAAAATCTACATATTTTGAACATATTGCAAAAATGCTGAGGTTCTTGAATAAGGATATGACTGGGCAATCCCCTGTTGCGATTTTGTCTTAAATCGGCTATCGTTATTACATGCCAAAGATATTTACAATCGGTTTTAGCGGTAAAAGCCCCGACGCATTTCTGGAAGTGTTGGATGCGGTGCGTGTTCGCTGCGTGTGGGACATTCGCCTGTGGCGGGTCAGCAAGTATGTTCCATATTACAGTGGCGAAAACCTGGCGACTGTCTTGGGCGACCGATATGAATACCACCCGGAATTTGCGCCTGAATTTGAAATGCTGACCGCGTTCAAGGATAAAAAAGCAACCTGGGCGGACGCCGAACCGATTTACAGACGCCTGATTGCGGGGCGTGCACCATTGGCGGGACGCAATCCGGACGAACTGGACCGCATATGCCTGATGTGCACAGAAAAGACCGCACACCAATGCCACCGAAGACTCGCCGCCGAATACATCGCATCACAATTTCCCGACACCGAAATCGTGCATTTATGAAAAACGATTTTCGCCCCCGAAACACCGCCCTTGATTTTTGTGGGAAATGGTGTAGAATATATGTGTGCAAGTAATTGCACAAGGCATTATAAGCGTGAACGGGTTTAGTCACCCCTACACAGCGAAGCTTTTAATGTCCCGACCCTGGTCGGGATGCTGTTGCTATACAACAGGGCTTGTCCCAAAGGCAACGGGGTTTCTGTGTAAACTGACTAACTCCCGACCACTCTTGTTTGAGTGGTCTTTTGTTTGGGGTTGTATGTTTGTCAGACAATGGACTTTTGTTATTGGAATTGCGTTTGCCATTGGGGTTGGCGTTGGGGCGCAATTGCCCACACGGACGGTCACCCCGCCCGCCAGCGCACCCATATCAATCGGGGCCTTTTTCACCCCCGGCACCGAATGCGAAGACCGCATAATTGCCGAACTGAGTCGGGCCGATAAAATCGACATTGCCGTATATTCCATAACCAATCCGAAAATTGCCGATGCCATTATCGCCGCCCACCGTCGGGGCGCCCGCGTCCGCATCGTCACGGACCGAGTTATGGCCGGACATAAATCGTCCATGATTGATGAACTGGCGGCCGCCGGCATACCCGTCCGCATCAACCGCCGGCACAAGATTGAACATAATAAATTCGCAGTCTTTGATAATCGGCGCATGGTGACCGGATCTTATAACTGGACCACCGCCGCCACCAAGTATAACAGCGAAAACTGCATCTTCCTGCCCCACCCAGCGCAAGAATACAGCAAACGGTTTGAGGTGTTGTGGAACGCATATAAAAAATAACCCGCCCACACAGGGCGGATGGTTTCAAATTCTATTATTTTTTCTTTTTTGGCCCTGACTGTACCGCCGTAGAATTATAAACAGCCCATATCAAAGCAAAAACCCAACCAAACAATGTAAATCCTAGGAATAAATTTAGAATAAAAATTGCTGTAAAATTAACGTGCTTTCTGCGTGCTGCAACAATAGAAGGCAAAAAGTAGATACCGATTAACAAAATTACATATATCGACCCTAGTAAAAATTCCATAATATCCCCCTTTTGATTGTGTTGCTTATTCTGCAAAGCCCATAGATTTCAGATAGGATTTTTCTTTTTCAAAAACAGTGATGCATGATGAATTATCGGTCGCTGGGATATATCTTTCTGCAGATACATTTATCAGCCCCAGGGAATCAACAACCGATACACGACATCCCTCTACAAAGTATTCCATACCTGCATTTGCCAGAATTTCATTAACAGTTAATTTCACACGGTCATAATTCTTTACATGACAACCAGGGCAATTGGTATTTGCCTCATTGGCAACGCCCGTATTTTCATAGCCCTTTAATGTGCCCTTGGCATACATGTTGGCGACATACTGTTGTGCCACCGGCGTTTGACAAGCGGCCAATCCTAAAACAACTGGTAAAAATATAATTTTTTTCATGTGCGACTCCATTCCGTATTTATATAGAGTCTAATGAATAAATCCCCATAAATCAATATGGTTTTTGGGATTATTCCACAAACACAATCCCAAACCATTTTTGCATGATGGTCAGGCGGGATTGATAGTCGTTCGCAGAATTGATTTCTGTTTCATATTCGCGTTTTAGTTGTGCCGATAGTCCAAGTTCACGCACCAGGCGATTGCACACACCCATAAGATAGAATATATTGCCCGCCGGCCCGTTCAGGTCGATGACCAGGCCCGTTTGATATCTCGCCCCCGGCACACCCCGCCGGGCGGCGTGCAGTTTCCGTTCCAGCGCATCAATCGTTTCCATGTGCAGCGCCTTTGGTTTTAAGTTCCTGCTGAATCTGTGTCCACATCAATTCCAGTTCATCCAGCCCCGTCAGGTCTGATTTTAACCACATTTCTGGGGTCTGCCATACATCGTCCTGGGCACAGGCCAGCGCATCATCCACAAATTTGCGGATGCGCCGGTTACGCATTTCGTTCTTGATTGCGGACCTGTACAGCATGCGCTTGTCCACCGTGACGGGGCATGGTGTTGTGCCGGTGTGATACGCCCACCACTTGGCCATTTTTAGTTTGTTCAGCATTGCCACGCGCAGCATCGCCACCCCATAACTCATGGTGCCGGGGCCGTCTAATATCTCATCGGCCAAGTGTCGCCCGGCGCGCCCGTTCAGAAATTCTAGGATTTCATCGGCGGACTTTTCGGGGTGTATTTGCCCCAGGCGTTTGACCGTCACGTCCCAGATTGCGTTTCGGTGGTCTGGGCTGTCATAGTGCGCCGCCAGCGCACCATAGAATCCGTGTTGCTTGTTTATCGTTGTCATGTTGTGCCTCTTGCTTTTTCAACACAACAATGCCAACAAAAAATGAAATAGCTAGTGAAATAGATGCTCTAGACATAAGAAAGTGCTAGCAATTTGTTTTTTTTCATATTTCTGTTATAATAAATAGAGTGAGAGGAATATGAAAATGAAAAAATTTAAAACAGAGGACGTGGTCAGGGCTGAAGCTGGTCAAATTTTAGAATTTTATGATACAGATACATGTAAGTCCGATGTAGGACAGTTAACGACTTTCAATAAGCTTGGTTTTAAGGGCGTTTTAGATAAGCCAGATGGCTGGTACTTGCCAAACAAGAAATCAGAACCAGCTATAATACTTGAAACAAAATCTTCAGACAAGGACTTGTCAAGAAGGGAATACGTGGAAGAGCTGTTAAAAAACATTAGAATCGCAAATACACAATACAATAAAGTGATAGGAATACTGTATAACGGCGAAGATGTAAGAGTCTTTAAAAACGAAGAGGAATTACTTTGTTGCTCGACAACACTACAAGAAAAATCGTACTACTTGGCTTTGTATAACAGTTCCAAAATTGATAAGAAAAAGATTTATTCTCTTACAAAAAACATCAATGACAGTCTGCATACTAGATTTGGCATAAAGAATTTATATCACCGAATGATATTTACAGCCTGTGCTTTGGTAGCCGTAAAAGAGGGTGCCGTTTTAGCAAAAGGCATGGATTATGCATTATTTCATCAATCCATACTAAACCAAATTCGCAAATCCCTTCACGACGACAAAAAAAGAAACTCTAAACTAGATTTATTAGGGGATATTTATTCAAAAATTGAAATGAATTCACCCGACAATAAAAGCGCTATTGATGATTTTATTGTCTGGGTAAAAGAAATTGCAGATTATGTAACTTCTGATAATTGGAATGGCGAAGATGTCATGGGGATTTTCTTTAACGAATTTAATAGATATAAGAAAAAATCTGATAACGGCCAAGTCTTTACACCTGACCACATAACATCTTTTATGTACAGACTTATAGAATGTACAAAAGACGACAGAATTTTGGATGCAACTTGTGGCAGTGGTGCATTTTTGGTTAAATCAATGTGTAATATGATAAAGGAAGCAGGAGGAATAAACACTAAAGAAGCAGACAAAATAAAGCAAGAACAATTATATGGAATAGAATGGGATAAAGAAATTTTTGCTTTAGCTTGTGCAAATATGTTGATTCATAAAGACGGGAAAACCAATCTCGAACAAATGGATACAAGAAGCCAGGAAGCGTTTAACTGGATAGCTAATAAAAATATCACGAAAGTTTTGATGAATCCTCCTTATGAGCGAAAATATGGCTGTATGCAGATTGTTCAAAACGTTCTTGACGCTGTTCCTCCTCATACAAAATGCGCATTTATTTTACCTGACAAAAAATTAGAAAAGAGCTACACAGATAAAAATTTTGGGAATAAGCTATTAAAAAAACACACTTTAAAACAAATTATTAAACTACCAGAAAAATTATTTTTTGGCATTGGTGTAACAACTTCTATATTTGTATTTGAAAGTGGCATTTCTCAAAATATGAACGATACAATACAGTGTTTTTATATAGAAGACGACGGACTAGAAACCGTCAAGAACCAAGGCAGACAAGATATAAAAAATCGTTGGCAAGCCATAGAAGACAAGTGGATAAAAATAATTAAAGACCCCTTATGCAAGGAGGCCAAAGAAGAAAGTGCATACATACAATCTATAAAACCCACTGAACACCTAAGTTATCAAATGCCTAAGCAGCAGTTTGCTATTTATGAAGAAGATTTTATAGAAACTGTTATGGCATATGAAATGTTCAAACAGAATATAAATGTTGAGGAACTGAAAGCTAGATTGATTGACAACATATTGTATTCTGGGGTTTTTGAAAAAAATGGGAATGATGTTTGTGTAAAATTTTCAAAAAATGCTGGAGAAAACAGATGAAAAACATAGATTATTCTGACTGGAAAGAGTTCATTATAGATGATATTTTTAAGGATAAGATACATAATTCTTCTCCTTATCATAAAGGTGACGTTAAGGAAACATCTGCTTCAGATGGGTTGAATTATATAGTTAGAAGCAAATTTAATAATGGCTTTAACTGCAAAGTTGTTAGGAACAATACATACAACGTGAACCCTGCTGGCACCATTTCTTTTGGCGCAGAAAACGCAAATTTCTTTTACCAAGAGGAAGAATATATTACAGGGAACAAAATGTATTATATTGACACTTCTAACCTTTCCAAAAACGCATGCTTGTTTTTAAAGGCGGTGCTAGAAAGAACTTTTACAAAGAATTTTTCATTTTCAGACGGCATGATTCCAAGTAGAATCAAATCTGAAAAAATCTTACTCCCTGCAATTCTAAAGAAAAATGATCACAAAACCAATGAACAGCCTACCTATGAACCAGACTGGGAACGTATGGACAACTATATAAAAGAAATAAAAGAACGCGTGTTGTCTACATTGGACATTCTACAATAATTATAGCTTGTATCTATATCGTTTAGTCTTTTCTTGACGAACCTGGGATCAGCCCTTCTGTTGCGACTGGCTTGATGTGCAATATTGGATCGCCATGTTGTTCAAGGACGAAACAGACATTTAGCAATGATGTCAAAACAGTTTGCAAAACCGCCTCCCTAGCATATTTACTTTCATCTTCTTGAAAAGATTGGCTTGTTGCAAAAAATCTTCTTACTAAATATGGTGAAAAGTGTTTATAACCACAAAACAGTTGATAATTTTCGTAGTTTATATCTTTGTTTTCATAATACGCAACCAACTCTGGCGTATCTTGAATTGACTCTAAAACAAGCTTGAAATAATCTTCTGATATGTTTTGTATCGTATCTCCGTACCACTTTTTGTTGTAACTGTTACGATCAAGCCTATTTGGGTTTTTAAGGCCTTTGCGTAGGAATCTGTCACAATTATTTTGTTTTAGTAGTTCTAAAACCCTATCTTTACGATCTGGGTGTACACGCAACATATCTATTTGTTCAACATATCCAAAATCTATAAAATCTTTGCCCCTGGTATTAAAATGCTTGTTTAACCATAGCAGTTGTATTTCAGCTTCTAAAATTTGGCACGTAATGGAACCGGCTACAAAAACTCTGTCTTTTTGCAAAGCTTCGTAAATTTCTGCAGCTAACGATATCATCGCAGCAACCAAACTATGCAACCCCATAAGAGCCTTGTCTTTTGTAGCCTGAGGACGAAACGATTCCATTGTACGAACCATCATCCTTAATTTTTTCATTAAGGTGTCTACGTCATCATTCTTTAACGGATGTGGCAATGGATATTCTTTTTGTAATTCAACCTTTTGTTTTATCAATACCTCGGATACCTTTTTATCAGCTGGTAATTGTGGATGAGCAATCAATTCCGATACTGGCACCCAGTGCATATCGTCGTGGACGCGTAGGCGGATTTCGCCGGTGTAGGATTTGATTTCGTATGTATGAAGTTCGATAACCTTGCCTGAATCCGTTGTGTGTTTTGCAATGGTAATCAGGTTGCCGATTTGGGCATCTATCCCCAATTCTTCATAGAGTTCCCTGCGCAGGCATGTTGGGCCGTCTTCGCCATCTTCAAACTTACCCCCTGGGTATTCCCATTCGCCCGCCAACGGCTGGTCAGCCGCCCGTCGCATCAGCAGAACTTTATCCCCATTTCTAAAAATCGCAGCTGTTACTTTCACACTGAATCCTTTCCTTTACAACACCATCTTGCACTGTTTTTTTAGGTTTGTAAAGTCCTTATTTTCTGCGGATTTTAGCGTTTATACATAGAGATACACCACGATACATTTAAGGTGAATTTTTAGGATATTTTTGTATTTAGATACAACTAACAGCATATCAACAGTTTTACGTAAGTTTTCAACAATTTTTTGTGCATTACTACTTTCACTACCTTTTCTTTATCTTTTATTTTTATTATCT
>JAFQOQ010000028.1 GCA_017403085.1 Alphaproteobacteria bacterium | reverse complement strand
CCGGAACAAAGGGGCCGAGATATTTACCCTGGCGGTGGGTGGAAAATATATCACAATGCAGGGCAAAGAGAAAAATTCAGACCCGATGGCGAATTCTTTCCAGACACATTTAAATCCGCTTAAAATGCCGGACAGTGCAGCAAATCGTGCATTCTTGCGTCGGTGGTTTTCAATTATTACGGGGCAAAATGATGCGGCATCAATGGATGAAATTGCGCGCGCGGTATCGGTTAATTTTGACTATCTGGGGGATAAAGATAGATTATTAACCAACCTGTGGGAAAGTTGTTTTTCATCTGCGGGAAATATGCGGCCGGCACTGAAAAAGTGGGTTGATCCGTTGCAATATGGGTTTATGTTTAATGAAAAAGAAGATACGTTGGATTTGCAATCTCGCCTGACTACGTTTGATTTTACAGAAATTTTACAGGACGAGGTTTTAGCACCCGCGGTAATTTCTTATATTCTGCATCGTATTAACACAACAACGGTTGCGGGGGGGAATCCGTCACTGATTATGATTGACGAAACGGCGCCAATGCTTGAAAACAAAATGTTCCGTGATAATTTTATCGCAGGTCTGCAAGAGGGGCGCAAGAATCGCCAGGCATATATGGCCGCATTCCAGCGCGCAAATGTTCTGGATAAGTTAGGTATTGGTGATGTTGTTCGTGGCCAGGCACAAACTGTTTTATTCTTCCGTAATCCGGCGGCGGATGCGCGTGATTATGAACACTGGAATTTAAATCCGTTGGAAATGGCGTTTATCCAAGGGCGGGCATATCCAAACCTGAAACGTGCGGTGTTATTATCGCGTCCGGTTACGCAAGAATCTGTGATTTTAAATACAGAATTAGGGGGACTGGGGAATATGTTGCGCCTGTTTGAATCGGGACGTTCGTCCGTTCTGTTGGCCGAAGAATTATATAAAATGTATGGAAATAATTTTGTAAATGAATACCTTAAAAAACAAGGGGCGTTGGATTAAGCCGGTGTTAAAATATTTTGGTATTTTATTCGTTTTTCTGTGTGCACCGGTGTTTGCCAATGAATGTGTGTCTTATAAAATAACACCAAAAATTACGATATCTGCGCCAACCTGGACCAAAGAGGTTGTTCAACCCCTGGAACCGATGAATTTGTGGCACGGAAACGTTGTCGCGACAATGGTGGATAATTATGATATTGTGGCCGATATTACATCGGTCGAAGATGGTTTTTGTGTAGGAATTAAACAGGTTGATGCAGAAATAGGGTATTCAAATTTCTTGGTCCAGGTGGATATTCGACACGTGCCAAATACGTGTTCTTATGATGCGGTGTTGGCACACGAAGATCAGCATATTCGTGAATATCTATCCGTTATTGATGATTTTCAGGTGGGGTTGCACAATGCGCTTTACAGTGCGGCGGATTCAGTTATGCCGATTTTTGTGTATAATTCATCTGATATAGATATGGCAATCGAAGAAATAAATAATAAAATTCAATCGCATCCGGAAATGGTTATTATCAAGCAAAAAATCAAGGCTGATGAAGAAATACGTAACAAACGTATTGATAAAAATGATAATGGCGATATGTTAAAGAAGTGTTTTATTTAACCTTTTGTTTATTAAAGGTTCTTTTATTATTTTTAGATAAAATTGTAATACGTGCAGATTTAAATTTATCTTTTTTGTTGGTATATTTGGCTGTGATTTTATTTATCTTGGCTTCAAATTCGTTAAAGATATGTTCATAATATTTTATATATCTGTTTTTGAATTGTGATAAATTTTCGTTTTTGCGCAATCCGATATATGTTGCATTTTTTTGTGCCCATTGCCAGTCTGTTTCGGTTGCGGTTTTTGTTAAGTTTTTAAATTTTTTATGTACGATTTTAAATGTTTGATAACCGCGACTGTGTGGCAGTTTTGATATGTCACCCCCTTGTTCGTATAAAAATGCATCAATTCCAGCAAGATTGGCATTTATTTCGGTTTGAACGCCAAAATATCCAACCCAACGAAAATCATCACGCAGAGAACCATTATTTGTTGGTATGATATTATCGTATTTTTGTAGTCGTTCAGAATAAGTGTATTTTTGTTTTTTAGATTTAAAAATATCAGCAACACTGGCAATAATACCGATTGGGTGTGAAATGTGTTTATTTTTTATTTCATTCCATGTGGTGTATGCGTGATTTAGTTCATGGGCGATAATTTCTACAACCAGGGCCCGGTCAACATATCGGTTGCGTGTGGGAATTACGACATTTAATCCCAGTTTTATTTTATTATCCTTTAATGCCATATATTTAGGCGGGTAAAATGTAGCCATCATAAATTCATTACTTTCTTTGTCATATTGCTGTTCAGATAATGGGTAAAAGCAAATGAATGCGCGGCCGCTGTCACTGCGCAGAAAATCAGCAAACTCACCACATTCAGATGGGGTTAATTGATAAATATATTCATCACGATGATTCTGGTCAGACTGATACTTATCAATATAACGTTGAACCAGATTTGATATTTTTTGTGGTGTTGCTTTCAAAGACATAAATTTATCCCGTGTTTTATTGAATTTTATATAATTTTTGTTGCTTTTTCAACTTTTTTACGACTAAGATACCTTATAGGTTCTTTGACTTCAAACGTAAAAGGATTGATTATGAAGGGAATTATCTTGGCTGGGGGCAGTGGTACACGTCTTTATCCATTAACAAAAACAACATCAAAGCAATTATTACCAGTTTATGACAAACCGATGATTTATTATCCGTTATCAACGCTGATGCAATTTGGTATCAAGGATATTCTTATTATATCTACGCCGGTTGATACACCGAATATTGAAAAGTTATTTGGCGATGGTTCTAAGATTGGATTAAATATCCAATACGCAATACAGCCAGAACCAAAGGGAATTGCACAAGCCTTTACAATCGGGGCGGATTTTATTGGTACCGATGATGTGTGTTTGATTTTAGGCGACAATATCTTCTATATGGGTGGACAATTCCCAATGTTTGAGGCCGAGGTTAAAAAGAATGCTGGAAAATGCGCAACCATATTCGCATATCACGTTTCTGATCCGGAAAGATTTGGTGTTGTAGAATTTGATGAAAATTTGCGCGCGGTTTCAATCGAAGAAAAACCAAAAAATCCAAAATCAAACTATGCGTCTGTCGGACTGTATTTTTATCCGGGCGACGTTGTTGAAAAGGCGCGCAATTTAACACCGTCTGCGCGTGGTGAATTGGAAATTACAGACCTTAATAATATTTATCTGCGCGAAGGACGTATGTCTGTTGTGCCAATGCGTCGCGGTAATGCGTGGTTGGATGCGGGAACGCCAGACAGTCTTATGGAATCGGGACAATTTGTTCAGATTATAGAGGCGCGTCAGGGATTAAAAATTGCCTGTATCGAAGAAATCGCATATAAGCAGGGTTTTATTAACGATGAACAAATGCGTGCATTGATTGATGAATTAAAATCGGGCACATATAAAGATTATTTGCAAAAAGTGTACGAGGAAAAAAATGAACTTTATTAAAACAGAAATAGATGGTGTCGTTATTATTGAACCCCGCGTATTTGAAGACGCGCGTGGATATTTCTTTGAGTCTTATAACGAGGCCGAGTTTATCAAAAACGGCATAACCGCAAAATTCGTTCAGGATAATCAATCAAAGTCATCTTATGGGGTGGTGCGTGGCCTGCATTGTCAATTAGGCGAATTTGCCCAGGCAAAACTGGTACGTGTATTACAGGGGCGCGTTCTGGACGTGGCGGTTGATATAAGAAAAAATTCACCAACATTTGGTAAATATGTCGCGGTTGAATTATCAGATGAAAATAAACGGCAATTATTTATTCCACGTGGATTCTTGCACGGATTTTCGGTATTAAGTGAAACAGCAGTGTTTGCTTACAAGTGTGATAATCTTTATGCGCCACAGGCTGAATTTGGTATCCGATTTGATGATCCAGATATTGGAATAGACTGGATGGTGCCACAGGATAAAATTATTACATCAGCCAAAGATAATATAGCCAAGGGGTTGAAAGATGTACCTGATTACGGGATGTAATGGACAATTGGGGACTGAATTAAAAAAGCGTTTACCAGACGCAATATGCGCCGATGTTGATATGCTGGATATTACCGATAGCGCGGCGGTCCAAAAATTTGTAAAGGACAATAATGTTGATTTGATTATTAACTGTGCGGCGTATACCGCCGTGGACAGGGCCGAAGATGATATAGATTTGGCTACAAAAATCAATGTTGATGGGCCGCGTAACCTGGCAAAAACGGGTGCAAAAATCATACATATTTCCACAGACTATGTCTTTGATGGTATGGGGCATGTGCCGTATTCGCCCGATGATGAAACAAATCCGATTTCTGTGTATGGTAAAACCAAGCGTGCGGGGGAATTGGCGGTCTTGGATAACGCGTCGATTGCGGTTGTTATTCGTACCGCGTGGCTGTACAGTCCGTATGGAAATAACTTTGTAAAAACTATGCGTCGGTTGGGTGCGGAAAAAGAATCAATAAATGTTGTTTCTGACCAAATTGGAACCCCAACATATGCGGGCGATTTGGCGGATGCAATTGTGCAAATAATTCCACAGATGACACGTGAAAATACGGGTATTTATCACTTTACAAATATGGGTGTGTGTTCATGGTATGATTTTGCAAGCGAAATTATGGAAATGTCGGGATTGGCGTGCACTGTGAATCCAATTAAATCCAGCGAATACCCAACACGCGCCGTGCGACCATTTTATAGCGTTTTGGATAAATCAAAAATTCAAAATGTTTTTAATGTGAAAATTCAACATTGGAAAAAAGGATTGGAAAAATGTCTAAAACAATTTTAATTACCGGTGGTGCGGGTTTTATTGGTTCAAACTTTGTACCTTATTTTTGTGAAAAATATCCAGAATACAATATTATCAATCTGGATAAATTGACGTATGCGGGAAATCTGGATAATTTGCGTGAATGCGAAAGTATGCCGAACTATAAATTTGTTCAAGGCGATATTTGCGACGCAGATTTAATCGATAAATTATTTGATGAAAATGATATTCGTGGCGTAATTCACTTTGCGGCGGAAAGTCACGTTGATAATTCGATAAAGGGGCCACGCGCATTTATTAACACAAATATTGTTGGGACGTTTAATTTACTGGATGCGGCACGCCGTCATTGGATGGACGGGCCGGGTGTGGTAAAGCCGGGGTACGAAGACGCACGTTTCCACCATATTTCCACCGACGAGGTTTATGGTGCATTGGGCGAAACAGGGATGTTCCGCGAAGATACACCATACGCACCAAACAGTCCGTATTCCGCGTCCAAGGCGTCGTCTGATTTCTTGGTTCGTGCGTATCATCACACGTTTGGTATGAATGTGACAACGTCAAATTGTTCAAATAACTATGGACCGAAACAGCATAATGAAAAACTGATTCCACATATTATTTCCAAGGCATTGGCGTTGCAACCGTTACCAATCTATGGCAAGGGGGAAAATGTTCGTGACTGGTTATATGTTCTGGATCATTGCAAGGCAATTGATTTAATTTTTCATAATGGTAAATCGGGTG
>JAFQOQ010000027.1 GCA_017403085.1 Alphaproteobacteria bacterium | reverse complement strand
TACATTGGCAAAAAGACCATCGAAGAATACAGTACTGCCAAATGGTATTACTATTATCAGAAATCGTGGAACGGTCGTGGACGTGGCAAATTACACTATAAACGCAATGATGTTATGAAGTCTGCTGCGGTGGGTGATTTGTTGGTTGTCGCACGCAAACCCAATGATGATTTGCTGATGCTGGTTATCAAAGATGGTAACGATGCCAAAGATGCTGTTTTGCCCATATCGGTGTGCAGCAAGAAAAGCCAAAGGACGAGACATCTTTCTGGTCCAAGTTATGGGGTTCTTCGTCAGAGCCAAAGACCGAGGAATATGATATTGAGCCGGCCGCATTACCAATACCGCCTGTGTCTGAAAAATCTTGGATCCGCGTTTACTTTACCCCTGGGACCGATTGCGAAGATAACATTGTAGCAGAGATTGAAAAAGCCAAGAAAATTGACATTGCGGTTTATTCTATTACCAATCGCAAAATCGTTGATGCTATCTTGGTTGCGAAGAAACGTGGTGCGGTGGTTCGTGTTATTACTGATCGGGCGATGGCCGGCAATAAGTATTCGCTGGATGAAGAATTGGCTGCGGCAGGGATTCCGGTTGTGATCCATAAAAAGCATAAGATTATGCACAACAAGTATGCCATATTTGATGGCAAATTGGTTGTGACTGGTTCCTATAACTGGACCAAGAATGCGACACAGTCAAACAGCGAGAACTGTTTATTCTTTCAGCAACCCAACAAGGAATACAGCGTTCACTTTGAGGAACTGTGGGATTTGTATTCCGATTAGTCGCACAGGCGGTCATAGATGATGTTGTTTGCATCGATTTGTTCTATGGTTTCGGCTGTGTCGTTGGTGTAGTCCGCATATATCGGATGGTATAACAGGCAGTAATCACCGCCTGTTATATTTTTTGTGCAACCGTTGCTGGCTTTTTTGTAAGTTTGGCGCATTTATCAATGTATTCCTGCAGCAGGGTGAAGGGGTTTACACCCAGGTTTTCTGCCAGTTGATTTGGGGTGAGTAATTTTTGTGTCATTGGATGTCCTTTTGGTTATGATTTCAGCATAGGGATTGGTTTCAAAAAATCCATGGGAAAACAGTGAATAATTTGTCGTGTCCGTTGGGTTTAGTGAATTACCGTGAAAAGTGTTAAAATTTCTGCTTGCAAAATGTATTCGTGATGCATACAATAGGCGGGCTTGGGGCATAGTTTAACGGTAGAACTCCGGACTCTGACAGCCCATATGCTACATAACAAAAATTCCCAGATTTCCGCATAATACAGATTGAATCACGGGCAAAATGGCCGTTTAACATTTGTGCATATCACTGCATACAGGCTGGTTTAAGCTGGTTTGTATATGGTTTCAGTTTTACATATTTTTTACACAGGAATTTTGGTTTTACATTTCCTTGGCAGATGGAATAATTGGTTGATTGTATTGCTGATATATCTGTCTGTATTCTGCGATGTTGGGCACCTGCTGTTCGGTTGCGCGTTCCAGCATTTTTGCACGACGACTTTGTGCGCCCATTCTGTGATAAAAATTGTGTAATTCCCTGGATGGGTCGGGTTTGTACGCGCGTTGCGCATTTACAAAATCCATAAATATCTTGTTGTGTGGGTGCGACAGTGTTGGTGCAGTTTGTTCCACAATATCTAAAAATTTGGATTTATCCCCTGGGTTTTTATCACGCAATTCTTTCAACATTTTTGCCGTTGTCAGCGACATGAACATATCGTCATTGCTGTATCCCATACCCAAGACTTTTTCTTTGGTGTATTTATACAGTTCTGGCCAGTTCAACAGCCCCTTGTCATTCATAAGATGTTCGCATTTGCCGGCCTTGATATCTGCGATAATTTGTTTGGTTGCCGGATATTCAAAATATGCCAAGCCTAAGTGGTCATACATCAATGCCCCCGACATACTGGCAGATTCATTCAACAATCGCTGTTTCACATAATCTATGATTTTTTTATCGCCGGTACGCATTGCAGACAACATCATATAGCATGTTGCCGCCGAATTTGCCTGCATTTCATTGAACGCGCGATTGTTGTATCGGATTTGTTCCAGTTTTGGATTTTTTGCATATTGTATTGCCTTGGCCTCATCTCTGGATTTGCCTTGGTATAATAATTGATAGTGTTCGGCCAAATATTCCTGTTCGGATTCAACGATATTGTATTTGCCCTGAACTGCATGCATCAGTTCGTGTATTTCGGTATAAACTGTATAAAATGGGTCGGTTACCAAACCAAATGGCGACAAGTGTTCACTTTTATTTTCGTTATGCAGGGTGGTTATCGGTGTGGATTTTTGCTGTCCATGTGTCGGATGTACAAAATAGTTATACCAAAATTCGCGTATTTTTGGCTCAAACCCCAATCTGTCCAATATGGGTGTGATTTCTTCGTGGGTTTTGGTTAAATTATCCTCACTCATTGTCCCTTGCAAGAATACGGTCATGTGATTGTGTTCATCTTCAACCGTGCGTTTGCAATTTGTGATTTCGGCCAACATAAACCGGCGTACCATATCTGTGTATTTGGGCTTGAATTCTCCTGTTTTCAGCAGGTGGCGAATATCTGCATCTACATCTTCTGCATCGTATTTGAAATTTATAATATCTGTAAATGTAATCATGTTTTTGTCTTTATTCATGTTGTGTGGTCGCCCGTTGCGATATTTTTTGTCGTACGGCATTTATCGCAGAATAAAATTTTTGAAATAGTGACTGTTGACTCATTATAACCCTTTGTTTTTGAGATTATATCACATTTTTACGAGATGATGCAATTTATGAGATTTTTTACATATTTTTTACACGAGTATTAACTTTCTACTTGCATTGAAAATAAAAAAGCCTTATAATCCGGGGCGCATTGGGGCATAGTTTAACGGTAGAACTCCGGACTCTGACTCCGTCAGTGTTGGTTCGAATCCAGCTGCCCCAACCAAAGATTCAAACGCCCATTCGGGCGTTTTAATTTTATCTGGGGCACCCAGTTGCGACCGACCATAGTTTATAAACTTGCCCACCGCGGCAAGTTTTTATTTGCTATGACTTGGAACAGCACAAAAACACCGTATATGTTCTGCGTATTTTACGTTGAAACCATTTTTTGTAAAT
>JAFQOQ010000003.1 GCA_017403085.1 Alphaproteobacteria bacterium | reverse complement strand
TCCCAATTTTTACGGCTTTGTTTTTCATTCGTTTTCCCTTTATGTGCGTGAAATTATAGTAAATTTTTTTGCCCTGTAAATCATAAAATAATAAGATAAAAATCCATATTGACAAAAATGAATAATGTGCTATATAATTAAGTGTTATGTTTGATGTAATCAAAACCGCATATGCATTAAAAAATGGTGTAAGTCAGCGCAGTGTTTATAACTGGCACGCGCCTGTGTTTTTGTTTACAAATGAAAATATATCTGGGTATTTATCGCAAATGAATGATGTGGCGGACAAAAATGTTTTAACCGTCACCGGCAGTGGCGATCACGCCTTTGAATGTTTGATTCGTGGTGCCAAAAATGTTGATACATTTGACGTAAACTATCTGCAGGGGCATATTTTGGAATTAAAGTCCAAGATGATAAAGCATCTGCCGTATTTATCATTTATGCATTTCTTTTTTAACGAGGCAGATTTTTTTAATCGTGACATTATAAAGCCCATATGGCATAAATTTTCGCCGGCACTTAAAATATTTTTGAACAAGTATTACAAGATGCGCAACCGCTCTTTGTTTCGATATCGCGCCGCGCAATCTGTATTTTATGACATTGATAAAATATCGTATATCAATGATGTTACGGCATATTCGTATCTATCACATATAATGCCCGACAAGATTGGTTTTACGCACACAGATCTGATGAATATTACCAATCGTTGCAACACGGTGTATGACACGATTTTATTGTCGAATATATCCGAATATATGTTCGAAGAAATTCCAGATACCGCCGGACGGATTATGGCATTCTATGACAATGTGATAACGCCGATTGCGGACCAGAATCTGAACGCCAACAACGGCCAGATTTGTTTTAACTATGCCTGGTGTGCGAATACGGCTGATTATCGCACAATGATTGACGCGATTCAGCAATATATGAAATACCGGATTGATGATTTTTGCCCCCTGGAACATAAAATAGATATGGTTACCGTCCCAACCGTGTATAACAGTGTGATGAATCCCGGTGCGGGGATGGATGTAGCACTGACTTTTAGTCAAAAGGTGCGATAAATGTTTCAGCGTATGCCTGATTTTAACCAAGATACAATTTGTACCAGCCAGGGCTATCAAAAAGACCTGGAAGTGTTCCTGTTTTCAAATGAAAATGTTGCGGGATATCTTGATAATTTTGATTTGGGCGGCAAAATCATATTGTCGGTGGGGGCATCTGGTGACCATATGTTTGAATGCTATGCACGTGGCGCAAAACACGTGGACACATTTGATATCAATTATCGCCAGAAACCAATCATAGAATTAAAAAATCATATGATTAAAAATGTCCCATATGAAGATTTTTTAAAATTCTTTTTCACCAAAGAATATTTTTTTGACCCACAAATAATCAAACCGATTGTGCCACTGTTTTCACCATCGTTGCGTATGTTTATGGACCTGTATTACAGTATGGGTAATGCCGGTCGTAAAATGTTTGCGTATCATGGTCGGCTGGACCATATGGCCCATTATGATAACAAGTATTATTCAGACGCGGCAAGATATGATCGGTTGGCGTCAAAATTGCCACAAAATATCAGTTTTAAACACCTGGATATTACGGGGGTATCTGCAAACTTTACACGAAAATATGATTTTATTATGCTGTCGAATATTTTTGATTTTCAGCACAGTGAAATATCAGACGGTTGTCGGGCGTTAAATCAGTTCTATAAGGGCACGCTGGGTGAATTGGCACGCAATAATCTAAGGGCGGATGGTGGAATAATATTATTAGAATATATGTGGGGCAATAACGCATCAACGCGTGATCAAATGTGGGATGCGTGGCAAAAATTTGCCGCCAAGCAAAATTCAAAAACGCACGCCACCGGCCACAAGATGGATAATTGTTTTGTAAAACCTATGATGGGCAGCAAACGCTATGACAATGTCCTTTATATGACCCAGAATCAAAAAATCAAATAATCTGGCATCCCCAACAGGAATGTAAATCCCCATATTCGCTGTTGCTCTATGGGCCCCATTCGCTACGTAAGGCGCGAACGGCGCGAATGCTTGTTCTTGCCAACTGGCGCCCCGAACCTGGCACAACTTGCGTTGCTTGGTCGGTTCGCTTCCTGTTATGGATTGGCATCCCCAACAGGAATCGAACCTGTATCTAATTCTTAGGAGGAATTTGTTCTATCCAATTGAACTATGGGGACATAAATTCCTGGCAATATTAAAACAAATGAAAAAAGTTATCAATAATTTTATGTATTTGATATTGACAGAATTTATATTTGTGCTATATATCATTGGGATAATTAGAACAAAGGACTAAAACGTGGCAGGCAAGCAGCAATATACAGCAACCATTGAACTTGGTGATGGCAAAGACATATTGACCGTAGATATGTTGAATTTGCCATATGATATGTTTGGACCAGATTTTCCGCTGGAAATAATTGGACCCGTTGATATGGGCAAGTGCAAGGGGCAACCATTGCCAGATATGACCGATGTTGTTATTTATGGCGAATTTGATTGTTCGACGTGCACTATAAATTCAGACACAGTTTTACCAAAACAAATATCGACATTGATATGCAAACATTCTATCAATAATCTTGATGTATTGGTTGGTATATTGCCACTTTCGTTGAAAAAGGTTGTTGTAAGACCCGCCATCATCAACGCCGTCAAAGACGGTATAAAGAAAAATGCAACCGATGACAGTGCATATCAAAGCGCCATTAGGTTTATGGATGCGTACCCAAATATTACGGTCACAGATGGCAAGAAAACACTGGCAGAAATTATCCAAGAGCATAAAAATACCCAAGAAGTGGCAAAGCCCAAGGTTACTGCGACCGCGCCCGTAACACCACAAATAGAGGCGCAAACAGATGATTGGATGTCTGTCAATGATCTGGTGCCCGTGTGCGAAGAAAAACTGGGGGCGGATTTATTGGCGCGTCTGGACAAAGATTTGAAAAGATATATTCGCCAGGCTTTAACCAAAAAAAGTAATATGAACGTTGACGCGCGCGAAATGAAGCGGTCTGACGGAACCGTGGTCAAATGTATCCACAAAGACGATATCGCACGCGTTGTTGAATATATTGCATTGTCTGCTGTTCCACAAGATAGTGCAACCGCAACACAGCCTGTGCCAAAGAAAAAAATTGCAAACGCCAGCGTTACGCCAAAGGCAACAACCGAACCGCGAAAATATTATATCGATAATCGTGAAATCGAACGCGTTAAAATAAAGAAATATATATCCAAATCCGCTTGGGGACAGATTTTGTCCAAGGTTGGTAAAAACATAACCGCTTTGTTGGATATATTACAAGACATAGAAAACATCAACGTCAATCCCGCATTGGCGCATACCGCATCTGGCCAGGTTGCGTTTATCAAAGATGGCGCGGTCCAGGTTTCACCAACTGTTGGCTTTAAAAACGGTCGTTGTCTGGCCCAGGGGTTTGGCACACTGGATGATCGTCCGCGTATCGTATGGGGGATTTGTGGTAATACATTTGTGTGTCAAAACTTTTATCCCGCGCACGAGGGCAAGGTAAAGTTAGAATATAACACATTGCTGCGAACCATTGATATTGATATAACCAAGATTGACCTAGAAGAATATTTATTGGTTACCGATTTGATAAAGGAAATCAAGGTCGCGCGCCCCATCCCAAAGGAAGAAGTTAAACCAACGTCCGTCATAACGGATGCGCCCGTCACGCCCGCACCAAAATCGGATACGGCCCCCGTCATTGAAATGGATACGACACCTGCGCCAACTGTGGCCCCAGATGTGATTCCCGCGGAATCAAAGCCGGAAACCAAAGTAAAACGTCCACGTATTGTTCGGACCCCTGTCGAAACACGGGTTGAGGTTCTGTCGCCCGTTAAAATTGCTGTGGATGCGCCCGTCAAAGAAGATGTCGCGCCCGTCGCGCGCACATATAAATGGGCATCGCTGTATCATCTTAATGGTCGATTGATTGCCAAATACAATGCAACCGTTCGGCATCAACAGGAACTGTTGCAGGCACTGTCGACGCAAACGGATACAGAACAGTTATTGCAAACAACTCAAAAATTACAACAGGTTCTTGAAACCAAGAAAAAGATTGAGGCCGCCCGCAAAGAACTTGAACAAAAGAACGACGAGTTATTTGAATTTATTGACAAGATTCATCAGATGTTGCACTAAACCCAGGCACCGCATATCGCGGTGTTTTTTTTTTATTCTAAAAATCATATTGCAAGATGGTTTTTGCGTCTGTATAATGCGTTGGCAAAAAAATCAAAGGGCAGGGGACCGTATCTCTATGGGAAATAAGTTAATTGGCTATGGTGCATATTTGCCGTCTCGCGTTATGACTAATGCCGATTTTGAACGTATTATGGACACGACCGAC
>JAFQOQ010000026.1 GCA_017403085.1 Alphaproteobacteria bacterium | reverse complement strand
TGAATACGCGGTCATTGATGACTAATAATCCCCTTCGCTGGCGAAGGGGTGGATGCGAAGCAGACGGGGTAGTGGTTTTATAATTACACCTGAAGCTTTTTGATAAAAATCCCGCAAACGCGGGATTTTTTATTTTTCTAGCGTGTCCAGAATTTTATCCAATTTACGCAGCGAACTGTTTGCACATCCCCGCCCGCGCCACGTTAAAATTTCCTCGCCAGACTGCTGATTTACAATGGATATATTAAAATTCCACCACCAAAATCCGTTAAGTGCGCACCAAATTGGGCGAAATTTTTCTTCGCGTTCCGATATAGTTAATAAATAATGTGCATTTGCCGGAATTTCAAAGCGTTCATAGTCTGCAATATCTGTTTCAATAATGTTGTTGGTGCTTTTAACTTTTCCAATTTTTAGTGTATATCCACGCTGTTGCAGACGTTCTTTTGTTGCCTGACGCATATTATATCCCCCACGTGTAGTATATATATCTTGCGTTTTATCCAACGTTCCGGGTTTCATATGTACGTGATTACACGCGCCCAACATCCCAATCATCATAAATAAAATCAAATTGCGAAACATTTCCCAGGTCCTTTTTCTTGTATTCTATGTCTGGACATTAAATAACACAAGATAAAAATAACTTGCAAATGGGAAATTAATTCTGTATGATAAGCATTGAACTTAATGGGAATTGGGTTCGCGGGCCGTAAGAAAGCCCAACCTACGTGGCGCAGATTGCGCTGCATCCGTTTAAATGGGTTGCGCGCAGTTTGCGCCATTTCTCGGTCTTTTTGACTGGGAAGCCGCCGGTTATAAAACAGGTTTTTAACCGAAGGCCGTCGGGGGCGACTCGTAGGTAGCTTTTCTTAACTTCCCGGTCACTTATTAGTGGCTTTTTTTTATTTCCATTTTCCGTATTAAGTTTCCATAAAACGTGGGTGGGTGTGGCGAATCGCAAGACCGCCAAATTGGAACCTTATATACTATAAGTCACCCCAGTTGTTTGAACCCCACCCGTTCAAAAGGTAGCGAAGGGGAAAATATGCCACGTGTATCTGTGCTTACGCCACTTTATAACACCAATCCGGTGCATTTGCGTGAAATGATAGAATCCATACTTAATCAAACATTCACAGATTTTGAGTTTTTGATTTTAAATGATTCGCCTGACAATACTGAAATCGAAGACATTGTAAAATCGTACAAAGACAAACGAATTAAATATTCCAAGAACGAAAGAAACATGGGTATCACGCCATCGCGCAACAAGTTACTGAAAATGGCGCGTGGGGAATATATTGCGATATTTGATCATGATGATATATCAGTGCCGACCCGCCTGGCGCAAGAGGTTGAATTCCTGGACACGCATCCACATATTGGCGTGGTCAGTGGATGGCTTGAATATTTTGGTCTTGGTAATAATAATATTCTGCGTACCCCTGAATATGATTCTGCGATACGCGCGCATTTGACTGAAAATTGTTATGTTGCGCATACTGCGGCGATGATACGCAAAAGTGTACTGACAGCAAACAATATTGAATACGAAGAATTCTATACCCCGGCCGAAGATTACCGCTTGTGGGCGCGTTTGATGGATGTGACACATTTTCATAATCTGCAGACCGTATTGGTTCGCTATCGTTGGTTTGAAAATAATACATCGAAACGCATGAACGACATGCGCGAAGAAGCGGCTGCAAATATTAGATGGGAACTGTCCAGTAAATATCCAGAATATCGTTTGATTGCGTCAAAGTTGATTGTACCTGGCACCCGATTCCGCCTGCGTTTGTTTGGCTTTATTCCGTTATTAAAGATAAAGAACAACTGGGTGTTGTTATTTGAATGTATTCCATTGTTTAAAATAAAATGGAAATAGGGGTTTGGTATGTCAATTTTTGTCACGAAATCTTTTTTGCCGCCATTAGAGGATTATCAAAAACTAATATCCCAGATTTATGAAACAGCTATTTTAACGAATTCTGGCCCGATGGTGCGTGAATTGGAATCAAAGTTGCGCGAATATCTGGGGGTAGAGTATTTTCATTATCTGACTAATGGGACAATTGCCTTGCAATTAGCGTTGTCGGCGATGGATATTGACGATGGTGAAATCATAACAACACCTTTTTCATATGTTGCAACCACGTCCAGTATTCTGTGGCAGCGTTGTAAACCCGTGTTTGTGGATATTGAACCAAACAACTTTACAATTGATACAACCAAGATAGAGGCCGCAATTACCCCTAAAACACGTGCGATTATGGCGGTTCATGTTTTTGGCTATGCGTGCGATGTTGATAAAATTGAACAGGTTGCTCGTAAATATAATCTGCGTGTTATTTATGATGGCGCGCATGCGTTTGGCACCAAGTATAAGGGGCGCAGTTTGTTATCATACGGGGATGTATCGACGTGTTCATTCCATGCGACTAAATTGTTTCATACGATAGAGGGTGGTGCCTGCATAGTGCGTGATAAATCCGTGTCGGATAAATTGGAATTACAGAAACGTTTCGGACATAACAAAGATGACCACTTTATGTTGGGTATCAACGCGAAACAATCTGAATTTCATGCGGCAATGGGATTGGCAAATTTACCATATATTGATGATATTATTGCGTCGCGCCGTCGTATATGTGAATTGTATGATTCTGAGTTGTCTGGGGTTGTTGGTCGTCCAAAGGCGCAAGAAAACCTAGAATATAATTATGCGTATTATCCGGTTGTTTTCGCAGATGAACAACAATTGTTGCGTGTTTTTGATGCATTGGCAAAACACGACATTTATCCACGTCGGTATTTTTATCCGTCATTGAATACATTGCCATATGTAGATGGTACACCGTGCCACATATCTGAAGATATTGCATCGCGTATTGCATGCATGCCATTATATCCAGACTTGGCGGAATCGGATGTCCGCAATATATGCCAGATAATAAAGGACACATTATGACGAAACGCCAAAGATACGATTTGATATTTTCGATTGGTGGTGCATGTTCGTGTACATCTGGCTTGCGTGATGCCGGATTGCAACGGGCCAGTTTTCCGATGGATTGGTTGTTTGGTTCTGATTTGTCTGGTCGTGTTGATATTATTTGTAATAAATTCGACCGCTTTATCGACCTGGCGGATTTAGAATATGTTTTTTCAGAACGCAGTATTAAATGTGATGCCTATCATAACAAATTTAACGATTTAACATTTAATCATGATTTCCCGACGGGTGTCGCGTTGGAAAAATCTTATACATTGGTTGCGGATAAATATAAACGTCGAATTTCGCGTTTGTTGGGCGCAATCGAAGCGGCACATCGTGTATGTGCGGTATATTTATCTGTTCCAGGCTCTAATTTAAATGTTTCGGATTCAGAATTGACCCAATGCTTGACCAGATTGCGCATTGCTTTTCCAAATTGTGAATTTGATTTGTTATATGTTCATTGTGCCCCAGATATGGCGCGTGGGGCGATTTATGAAAAATTGGTTTCACCTGGCGTACGTTACCTGTGTGCAAATTATAGCAATTCTGATGTGACCAAGCCGTCATATGCGGTTTGCGAAAAAACGGTTCGTAAAATCTTTGCCCAGCATTTAAAATTAAATTTGCCATTACATACGATACTAAAATTGTATGCGCTAAAACTTGTTGTGAAGTTTGCACCATCACACAAGCTGCGTGTTCGTCTGCGGAAAAAATGGCATTTGAAATAGGGGACGGTCATGGGGTTGTTAAAAAAGATAAAAAAACGTATATATCACGCATATCTGCAAAAGTTAATTTATCGTGATAATCGAATTGAAATTCCAAAAACACAACGTATTAAACTGGATATTGTTGGCAAGCATAATACAGTTATTTTAAAAAATCAAAATATACGAAAATCTGGACGCATCAATATAAAAATTTATGGCGATAATAATACGGTTGTCATTGGCCAGAATGTATCCCTGTCGGGTACTGTAAATATATTTATCGGTCAACAGCATCATAATTATGCGCCGACATATAACGTTAATTTTAGCATAGGCGCAAATACCAGTATTGAGGGGATGACATATTGCACATTTAATAGCGGTACGGTGGCGTCTATTGGCGAAAACTGTATGTTGGCATACGGAATAACATTGTTTGATACAGATGCGCACCCTGTTTTTGATTTAGATACCCATCAAATTATTAATTATGTGCGTGGAATACATATTGGTAATCATGTATGGATTGGTGCAAATGCGACGGTTTTAAAGAACTGTGCAATTGCAGATGACTGTATTATTGGTTGGGGCAGTGTTGTTTCTGGGCAATTTAAAAAATCTCATTGTTCTATTGCGGGAAACCCGGCGCGGGTGGTGCGCGAAAATATCACATGGGATTCTTATGCGTATGAATACTGTCAAAATGGTCAGATTGCGTCACCGCGTGTTATGTCCCCGGAACAAACTGTTGATATGATATTATCAAAACATGTATCGTTATGTCGTTTTGGGGATGGCGAATTTGATATTATGTTAAAACATGCCAATTTGCCATTTCAAAAATACGAAGAAGGTCTTTGTAAAAAATTATGGGATGCCTGGAATTGCGACGGTAACAATCTTTTGGTTGCGACAAATTCATTTTATTTTGATGCTTGGAACGTGGCACACAGTGCCTGGACAAAACACTATTTACACAAGGTTCGCAATCAATTACAGGCAATCCATAATCCCAATCGGCAATATGGTGCGGCGGAATTATCCTGTATGTATAAAATGGGTGCAGATATAGATTTAGATAACTATTATGCCAAGCTTCGGCAAATATGGGAAAAACAAGATATTGTTTTGGTTCATGGGGCGCACATATTTGATAAATTACAATATGATATCTTTGATAATGCAAAATCCGTTGAACATATCATAGTGCCAAATTTACATGCGTTTTCTGAATATGACGATATTTTATCACGCTTAAAAACATTTGATAAAACCAAGTTGTTTATTTTAATTTGTGGCCCAACTGCAACTATAATGGCGTATGATTTGGCTCGGTCTGGTTTTTGGGCGTTGGACTTGGGGCACGTTGCCAAAAATTATGATTGGTTTATGCAAAAACGTGCGACCAACACAACAGAGGCAATTCTTGATTTCTTTTCACCGGACTAAGGATAAAAAATGACCGTACCACGCGTTTCCATTTTATGCATAACATATAATCATGCACGATTTATTCGCGATGCACTGGATGGGTTCGTTATGCAGAAAACAAATTTCCCGTTCGAGGTTTTAATTCACGACGACGCATCGACCGATGGCACGGCGGATATTATTCGTGAATATGCCACCAAATACCCAGATATTATAAAACCAATTTTACAAACAGAAAATCAGTGGTCGCGTGGCGTTAGTATTTCCAAGCTATACCAATGGCCGCGTATTCGTGGCGAATATGTCGCTGTGAACGAGGGGGATGATTACTGGACCGACCCGTATAAATTACAGAAACAGGTTGATTTTATGGATGCGCATCCGGATTATTCGGTGTGTTTTCATCCTGTGCGTGTTGTGTGGGATAATGGCGCATATCCAGACAGTATTTTTCCATCGCCAAAATACAGATTTAATAAAACAACATTGGAATTATCTGATTTGTTGAAACATAACTTTATTCAAACTAATTCCGTTATGTATCGTTGGCGTCGTGAATGCGTTGATTTGTATCCATCGGGAATTTTGCCCGGTGATTGGTATCAACACCTTTTGCATGCCCAGGTTGGCAAAATCGGTTTTATCCCCGATGTAATGTCTGTATATCGCCGTAATGATGGCGGGATTTGGACCGGTGCATTTGAAACAGATGCTTGGTTTAAAAAATGTACATTGCCGGTTTTAAATTTCTATAACAATGCCGAAAAGCAATTTAAGCACAATTATTTTGATGCAATGGTTGATACTATGTCGGGTGCTATATGTGCGTTTTTACGTGCAGGCGATATGGATACAATCGGCAAACTGCGTGAAATGTATCCTGATGTTTATGCAGCCGCCACCACACGCATAAATAATCAGGATTTTGTGGGACTGAAAAACAAATATCGTAAATATAAACGTGCTTTTAATGTGCTATTATGTGTATTGTTGGGATTCTTAATGTTTGGGGGCTTGCTATGAAAGTTGGAATTATGCAACCTTACTTTTTCCCGTACCTTGGATATTGGCAACTACTAAATGCGGTTGACAAATATGTCATCTACGATGATGTAAATTTTATTAAAAACGGATGGATAAATCGTAATAACATTTTATTGGGCCGTCAAAAACATATGATAACGATACCATTGGATGGCGCGTCGCCGAACTTGCCAATTAATCAAATTCGGATGACATCGAATGTCAAAGACAAAGAAAAACTTTTGAAAACCATAGAAATGGCATATAAAAAAGCCCCCTATTTTAACCAGGTGTTTCCAATTATTTCCAAGGTTGTTATGGAGCCTACGTGTCTGATATCAAATGCATTAATTAATATGTTCAACCTGGTGTGCCAGTATTTAGATATAAAAACAGAACTTATTATTTCATCAGATATTGCAAAAAATAACGCTTTAAAAGGGCAAGACAAAGTATTGCATATATGTAATTTATTGGGTGCAACAGATTATATCAATGCTATTGGTGGAACAGAATTGTATGACAAGGATACTTTTCAAGCCAATGGCATACAACTTAATTTTTTGAAAACAAATGACATAAAATACAAGCAATTTAATAATGAATTTATTGCTGGCTTATCAATAATTGATGTATTAATGTTTAATTCAAAAGAAGATATAAAAAAATTATTGCTTCAATTTACTTTACAGTAAAATAACAGGGGTATATATGTATAAACTTGCGATTGTTGGTGCTTCTACTGGTCAAAAACAGATTTGTGAAACTGCTCGTAAAATGGGCTTATTCACGATAGGTTTTGCATGGGAAAACGGTGCCATTTGCAAGGGGCTGTTCTCAAAGTTTTATCCCATTTCCGTAACGGATATGGAACAAATTGCCCAAATTTGCGCCCATGAGCAAATAGATGGAATTGTTTCAAACGCATCTGATTTAACTGCGGAAACCGTAACGTATGTTGCAGATAAACTAGAGCTGGTTGGAAATTCATATTCAGATTATGTAAATGCAAAAAACAAATTTTTTGTACGCCAGGCAACAAATTATATTGATGGACTGACACCTGTGCGGGCGGAACGTATTATGTCTGGGGGCGAATTGTTTTATCCCGCTGTTATCAAGCCGGTGTCTGGCAGTGGTAAACGCGGCATTTGCTTCGTTAAATCAGAAGCAGATTTAGATTCTGCTATGCATTATGCATTGAATGCATCGTCTGAACTAATGATAGAATCTTTTATTACAGCAGATTATGAAGTTTCTGTTGAAACAATATCATGTGCGGGCAGGCATTGGGTGGTTCAAATTACAGACAAAGATGTAACCGGCGCACCACATTTTGTAGAAATTGGCCATCATCAGCCATCTGCATTGTGTGATGATTTAAAGGCAAAAATAGCGTCCGTTGTACCAAAAATATTAGATGCCATAAATTTTATTAATGGTGCAGCGCATATTGAAATAAAGATAGATGTTAATACTCAAAATTTATATTTGGTAGAAGTTAATATGCGTGGTGGTGGTGATGAAATATCTAATACACTGGTAAATCTAAGTACAGACTTTGATTATGTTCGTGCAATGATAGAAGTTGCACTGGGGATATTTAATCCACCAATCCATATAAACAATACAAATAATGCCGGAATTTATTATTTATGTCATCAAACCCAAGATATTTTTGAAAAAATAAATGCATCAAATATAAATATAATTAGTAAAGAAATTAATTCTGGGGAATTGACGCACAGTACAACAAATTATGACAGAAATGGGTATATTATCTATTGTGATAAAATGAAACCAAATATGAAAGAAGGGGACGATAATGAATAAGAAAATAGTTGTGTTTGGCGCAACAGGTACGTTGGGGGCACCCATTTGCAAGCATTTGAAATCGCTTGGTTACGATGTTGTTGCGGTTGGTCATCGTAAAAACGATAATGGTTTTTTCTCGGATTTGGGTATTAAATATTTTTCTATAAACATAGAAGATTGCAACGATTTTAATAATTTACCACAAGATAACATTTATGCTGTTTTAAACTTTGCTGGTGCGTTGCCCGCATCTATGTCTGGATATTCGCCAGATTTATACATAAAATCCATAGTTCAGGGAACATTGAATGTCTTAGAATATACTCGGCGTATTTGTGCCGATCGTATAGTGTTTCCTCAGTCATTATTTGATATTAGTTACCTGTTTGGGTCTAAGGTTCCTATTTCTGCTGATTCCGAACGTCGTGCACCATTGGACGGGGATCATGCGGTGTATGTAATTGCAAAAAATGCAGCAGTTGATTTGATAGAACACTACTATCAGGTATATGGATTAAAGCGATTTATTTTGCGTTTGTCCCGTGTGTATTTATATCATCCAAATCCATATACTTTCACAGACGGCAAAAAAGTTATGATTTCTGATAGATATTTAATCTATCAAGCTATGCAGGGGCGTGATATTGAATTGTGGGGCGATCCACATAGATTGTTGGAAACATGCTCGATTACAGACTTTTTACAAATAATAGAAAAAAGTTTGACCGCAACTGTTGACGGTGGAATTTATAATATAGGCAGTGGTGGCAGCACCTTGAAAGAAAGGATAGAAGGGATTATAGACGTTTTTTCGCCAAGTAATAATAAATCTAAGATAATATATTGTCCAGAAAAACGCAGTGCACAACAATTTGTATTAGATATTAGAAAGACGATAAATGAATTAGGTTATATGCCTAAGCAAACATGGCACGATTATCTGGTTCAGTTTAAACAAGATATGGAAACTCAACCATTTGCTAAATTGTGGGGAAAAGAATCTGATTTCTATGATATGAATAAATAAACAATGCCCCAAACGGGGCATTGTTTATTTGCACATCGGATAAAATGTAATTTTGCCTGTGTTATTATATGATGATATGCCTTGGATTTTATCACCTTGTTTAACAGGAAATAATACGAATCCAGTCGTAGAAAAAGTGTTGTTGGTACTGGTCGCAATTTTCTTAGGGACATCATTTAATTTAATATTTAAATACGTATTATTAAATGCTGTGCCTGTTACTTCAAAATATCCATTTTCTGGTGCAGTTGTTTCTGATAAGAATACGCATTCTGTGCCATTTGTATAATCTGGTATTGTTGCCAATATAATATCCTGTGGATTTGGCAATTCGTCATATTTTGCCAGTGCAATACCACCCGTTGTTTCGCCATCATGAACACGTATTGTGCGTGTATCTGTGTCCATTGTGATTTCCCCCGGTTGCCCAATATATATATCGTTTTTATCTGTGTCACCACGCTTGATTTGTAATTTATGTTTATTATCTGCGCGTGTCAATATTTCATCAATTTGAATTCCGCACATTTGTTTATAAAGTGTATTCAGTAATTCACGTCGTTCAAACGGCTGAAATTCGATATTTTTTTCTACGCGGTCAATCAGCCGCGTCAGAATATCACCCATTGCGCTCAGAATTTCTGATATCTCTGATTTTGGTAAAGACATAATTTATTCTTCCTTTGGTTATAAATTACGTCACCCCGGTTGTTTGAATAAAAAATCCCCATTGCGGGGAAATAAAAAACGGCCACATTTCGTGTCCGTCATTGGGTCAAATTATATCATAAAACACATAAAAAATCAATCATAATTAAAACCGACCATTACGGTCGGTTGTAATTCTGGCGCACCCGGCGCGATTCCCTCGGGCGGGCGCCCTGTGGGGCATTCGTATTCACTCAAACGTCGCAGGCTTGTTTTCGTGAACTCATTGTCGAACGCTACGCGTCCAAATCGCGGGATGCACAATCATAATTAAAACCGACCATTACGGTCGGTTGTAATTCTGGCGCACCCGGCGCGATTCGAACGCGCAATCCCCGCCTTCGGAGGGCGATGCTCTATCCAATTAAGCCACGGGTGCAACAAACGATATTATAAATGTTTACAATAAAAATGCAAGCGGGGTGGGG
>JAFQOQ010000025.1 GCA_017403085.1 Alphaproteobacteria bacterium | reverse complement strand
CGTTGTCAAATTACGCGAAACAACATTACGCGTTTGCGCATTTGCGCGCCCAGATGCCGTCGTGGTACGTGACGCAACCCCACGTGAAGACACCCCGCGCCCAGACGCCACCGCACGACCCGCATTCGTGGCCGCCGCACGAGACGAGACCGCGCGACTTTGTACCGTGCCACGCGACGCGTTGGAATCCGATGCGACCGTTGTGCGGGCAACTGTTGGGCGCGATGCATTTGCACGCGATGCAGTATTTGCAGGTCGATAAACAACGTCACGGCCACGTGAATTTATGTAAGAGCTTCTTGCGCCAAAAGAGTTTCGGCTTTTTTTTACATGTTGATGTTGTAGGTTGTTGCCTGGGTATAACTGAACATTGCGTGCCGATATGGCTATCGCTTGTTCAGTGGTGATCATTGACACTAGCCCAAATAAACCCAAAACAATCTTGTGCATACTGTGTATATTGTATCTTTTGTCGCTAGCGAAGGCAAGTTCATAATGATCTATAAGTCGTCTAAAAGATACATTTCTATAAAAAGATTCCTTGCCTTTATATTTATTTGGGGCAAAATAGTCGCATGAAAAACGTAAAATTACCAGAACTTTTGGCGCCGGCCGGTACGCTGGACGCCTTTAAAACCGCCATTTTATACGGCGCAGATGCAATATATGCGGGATTGCCGGGCTTTTCCATGCGTGCGCGCGCGAAAATCACCACCGACGAAGTAAAGCAGGGGATTGAGCTGGCGCATGCTGCCGGCAAAAAGGTTTATTTGGCGTTTAATTTATTTGCGCACGATCACGAATATGCCAATATGCCACGCGTGGCCGAAGTAATCAAATATCTGAACCCAGACGCGCTAATTGTGTCTGACCCTGGTATTGTGATGTGGGTGCGCGAAAATTTCCCAGAAATGCCAATTCATATTTCAACCCAGGCAAACATCTGTTCGGCAAAAACGGTCAAATTCTGGCAAAATGCGGGCGCAAAACTGTGTGTGTTGGCGCGTGAAGTGTCGCACAGTGAATTTAAAAATATTCGCGCCGAATGCCCGGACGTTGGGCTGGAAATATTTGTGCATGGCGCAATGTGTATGTCGTATTCAGGGCGTTGTCTGCTGTCTAATTTTATAACGGGTCGTCCGGCAAATCGCGGGGCGTGCGCACAATTGTGTCGTTGGAAATACGATGTAATCTTGCGCGAACGCGACAGTGGTGTTGAAATGCCAATTGACGAAGACGAACGTGGCGCGTACATTATGAATTCCAAAGACCTGTGCCTGATGCCACGTCTGGCCGAGGTTGTGTCGGCTGCGCCAGATTCGCTAAAGATAGAGGGACGCAATCGGTCTGAATACTATGTGGGCAGTGTTGTTCATGCGTACCGTTGTGCATTGGATGCCTATGCGCACGACCCCGAAAATTTTGACCCCGCGCCATTTATGGCGGATTTGAACCGTATGGAAACACGCGGTTATACAACTGCGTTCTTTGACGGCCCTGTGCCACCAACTGCGCATAATTATGAAACAACGCGCAGCACATCGGATTATCATGCGGCGGGTGTAATCACCGCAGTGTCAGATGAAAATATTACATTTGAATTGCGCAATGAAACGCGCGCAGGTGACGAAATAACATTTATTCTGCCTGGGACAATGGATTCTGTGACGGTTAAATTGACCGAATTGATTAACGCCAAAAATGGCGAGCGTATAGAAAAAATGGCCGCCGGCATGGGGAATTCTATTTTAATTCCGCGCGCATGGTTGGGTGACGCGCATGCCGACAAATTTGTGCCATATGTTCTGGCGTACAAGCATAAATAAAATCCCCATATCGGGGATTTTTTTTACGCTGCGTTTTGCAGTTTATTTTGAACCTGTCGCATCATAATCAGTTGTAATTGTTTCTGTGCATCGACATAAGATACTTTTGGCATGTCTTTATTGGCTTCTTTCACCTGATATTTTTCAAGGATTTCATTCATCGCATCCAATCCGCTTTTAATATCTTTGGCGGCGAATTCTTTCCACTTTGCTTCTTTTTCTGGTGTGCAGTTAATTTTGTCTTCGCGGTGTGGGTTGGTCATAACCGTCTTAGACCACTTGGCCTTATGTGCAGCATGGATTTGTCTGATGTACATTGCGGCCGGACTGTTTGCGTTTTTAGAATTTACATAAGATTCAACCTGACTAAGGGCCTTGTGCCATGATGCGCCAAGCGTATTCCCGGCCAACCAATTAGACAGTGTTAAACCAAAAAATAGTTTAAAATAATTTGCTGATAATTTTTGCTTTTCGTCATTGCTTAATTCTATCGGCTTTTGTTTTTGCACGACTTGCCCGGATAAAATAGCCATTTTTTGCTGGAATTCTGCGTCCATGTTGAACTCCTTTTTTATATTCAAACACTCACCCAATAAACATATAGTGCGCCCATATAGTTTTTCAAGCCCTGTGTCAAGATAAAAGATTTTTTGACATTATTCCTATTGTGGTGCAACATGAGCATGTCCATATCATAAAAACATGCTGTTGCCAATAATGGGCGGCATGGGTATGTACCCGCATCTTGCCAATAATGGGGGTGTGGAATTCATCGAACCCAAGGAGTTAAAAGATGAAAAAAACTTTAAGTGCAGCAGTTGCATTGTCTGTTTTAGGCTTACCTGCAGTTGCGGCCAATTTGGAAAATCCGCTGTATATGCCAAAGCAGGGCGCAGTGTATTCCAAAACGTCTGTTGGCGTCATGTATAAAAAGACAGATGCATCACAGGCACAAAAAAAGAAAGAGCATGACGGCGCAACAGAATTTCCGGTTTGGCGTCTGCATGAAGAATTAGGTTATGGTATTACAGACCGCCTGGAATTGTATGGTCGTTTTGGTTATACCCATGACGGCGACATTGATCGCAAGGGTATGCATCTGGGGCGTGCTGGGTTGAAATACCGCGTGATTGATGGCCTGGATGGTTTTGCGTGGGATTTATACGCAGATGCCCAGCTGGGTGGTATCAGTGAAATGAGTGGTTCTTATGCCGCAAACGGTTTTACATATGATAACTATTCAAATGGCCGCTGGGGCTTCCATGTTGGGACACAGTTTGGTAAAACATGGTCTAAATTTACCGCGTCTGCCTTTGCAGAAGTTTTACGCACATTTGGTAATGACAATAATAACATCGAAATTCGTGAAATCGAGGCGATGGGTACTGTCTTAGATCGTGCGACATTGGATATGATTGGTTTGCCAGATGAAATTTCTGTTGATTTGAAATCTACAACAGAATTCAATGCTGGGTTAAAGACGTTCTATCAAATTGATGATCGTTGGTCTGTTGGTGGGTCTTTCACATGGAAACGCCACGAAGACAACGGTGTCGAAGGTTTGGCAACGTCACTAAAAGAACCAACTGTTCCTGTAATTCCAACGCCAGCTGGAAACTTGCCGGCTGCTATGGTGCAGAACGCATTGGTTAATGGTCTGTTGGACGAAGTTGCGGACATGAACGACGGTTTTGATGAATATATCTTTAACGTCACTGTTGCAAATCAGATTACTGACACGATGCAGGTTGCGGTCTATGGCGAATACACATTCGACGATGGTCACCGTCAATCTCAGAACACCACAGATGTCAAGGCTGAATTGGGTGTTCGCATGAATGTTCAGTTCTAAATAATCTGAATACAAAATAAAAAAACTAACATATATTGGACAAAATCCCGCAACGTGCGGGATTTTTTATCGCATTTTATTCTGGTCTATGTGTTGTGATAAACTTTTATGCATGAATACTTGCGCGGGGGCGCGCAAAATGATATAATAAACCCAAAGGAATATGGGAAAGGTATGAAAAAACTAAGTGTTTCTGCCGTATTTGTTGGCGTGTTGTTGGGGCTGCCTGTGGCGGTTGATGCTGCGTATCCTGTCTATCCGTCGTATCAGGCCAGACCTGCGTACCCAAATACTGGCGCGGTTCAGAATGGTCAAATGGTATATATGCCAAATCAAAATGGTATGGTTATGCCGGGTCAAAATGCTGTGATGATGCCGACAATGGGTGGCGCATATGGTGGCAATGCGGCCATGCCCACGCGTGTGACGGGTGCGTTGCCGCGGGTTGGATCTGCACAAACGGTTGCGGGCCGTCAATATTACCAACCGGCCGATTATGACCGATTGGCGGACAGTGGTCTGTATGTTGGTTTGGGTGTTGCATATACTGCATCCTTGATGGGCAGTATGTCTGCAGATTACACCGGCGAAAAAGATTCTTACACCGTGCCCGGCGCGTTTGAGGCGGCAGATTTCGCATCAGATACCGTTATCCCACTTCAGGTTTCTGTTGGTGCGGCGATAAATAATGATATCCGTGTTGATTTCTCGTATTTGCGCTATTCTGGCATTTCGTATCCGAACAGTGTTATGACTGATTCTGGTGACGGTGTAATGGTTGATGCCCAGGTTGATGGTGGTGCGGTCACTGCAAATACCACAATGTTAAATATTTATTATAATATTGACGCCTATACTGGGTATTTGGCGGGCGGTATGTTGCGTCCATATGTTGGTGCCGGCGTTGGTATATCGTTAAACACGATTGCGGACTATGTCGTTTATGATGATACATTTTATTCCATACTTGATCCGATTGACGCGACTGCGGGCCAATTAACGGGTGTGTCTGATATTTACGCATATCACAATGGTGGCACAACGGAACAATTTGCATTTATGCTAGAAGGTGGCTTAACAACTGAAATGGATGGTGGCTTAAAATTGGACTTCTTTGTCCGTTACGCCAATCTGGGCAAGGTAAAAACATCAGGCAGCATTGTTGTATCCCAGGTTGAATGGCTGGGCGACGGGTCTGGATTACCAAATGGCGAGTATGAGGCCCCATATGACAGTGTTTTCCACTATACCAATTGGTATGAAAGTGGTCGGTTGGGCATGGTCGATGTTGGTATGCGCCTAAGATTACAGTTCTAGAACATGTCGCACACTGGGCATTGCCCAGTGTCGTAACATTTATCTTATACCTGTGCGAGAGAGAATTACTATGACACACAAAAATTTAAATCTTTATTATTCATTATTGGCGGCTTTGTGTTTGGTACCAACCGCTGGGCAGGCGGCGGGGATTCGTGTTGGCAACCTGTCGCGCAGTAATGCCCAGGGATATCAACAGGTAAATGAAACGCGATATGCTGCCACTGCTGCTACAGCTGGCGCAACGGCCATGCCGTCTGGTGCGACGACTGCGTCGCCATCTGGCGCAATTGTGGATGCGGCGGCGGCGGCGACAAATTTGCCAATTCGTGTTGCAAACCAGGATTTGGCCACCCGTATTCTAAATGGTGACACAACCGCTGGTGTTGATGTCGAAGGTTTGAATAAATGTGCCGCGATATATCCAAATGGTGAATTTGAATGGGCGGCGCCAATGGTTGGCATGGGGGCAGGTGGCCCCAGCACATGCGTGTCGGTTATTGAAATGCGTGCAATTGGGGCGGGACCAAATGGTACAGACGCGGTGGTTGCGCGTGCAAATCTGGCGGCCGGCGACAGTTTTAAATGTAACATTTCTGCATTCCCAGAAGATTCATACTTACCTGCGGCAGAAAATGTCACATTTCCTAATGATAATGAACCCACAATGGAAGATGTGGTCAATGTCTTAAACGAGGAACAAAAACAAAACGCGGGCTTAAAGATTGCCGCAGGGGCCGTGATGTTTGGTCTGGCGGGTAATGCGGCCGGCGACAATGAACTGGGCAAAGACAGTCTGCTGGGGACTGGCAAAGACAAAATGCAAAGTACATTGGTTGGTGCGTTGGGTGGTGCTGCCTTGATGGCGGCCAGCTCGTACAGTGGCAAAGTTGCAGGTGATGTTATCTTATCGACTGGCGTTAATGCGGCGGCTGGTGGCGTTATGGGTAATATTATGGCATCTGGCAATCGTGTATTGCGTATTGAAAAGTGTTCAATTACTGAAAAAGATAGCCCAAAACCACGCGAAACAACATGCTTGTGGGGTGTTGTTGAAGAACGTGGCACATTGCCCGCAGGTGCCGAAGTGTTCATTGCGCATGACGATCCAACTTATTTCAAGGTCTGTACAACCAAGGATGGCAAACAAACCTGTGAATCCAAGGATATAACGGTCAGTGAATCAAACGAAATTATCAAGGGTTATCAGTGGGGCCAGCTGGCTAATAATGCCAAGACTAAAACCCTGGAAGATTATGTGCGGGACAATTTTGTAAATGCCCCAGATGCTTCCAAATACACGTTCAAAGAAGATAAAATGACCCAGGGTCATTCTGGGGGCGAAGGACAGCGTTTCTATAAATTAAACGATGGTGTCGCGCATTTGGTTTCAAAACGTACGCCTGCGATGATTATTGATGTCCAGGACAAGGGCATGGGTTATGACTCGAAAGATTGGACGGATTTAAAAAGCAAATTAAAAACTGATGGTAAGAAAATTGTTGGTCGTACCGGCGTTGGTATCGCAACCAGCCAGACATTTGATAACATTGATTGGTTTAAACCTGTCTATCTGGACGCCGAAGATGGTGGAATAATTGACCTGGATAACAAGGCGCGTAAAAAAGATACGTTAATTGGTGCCGGTGTCGGTGGTGCAATGGGTGCGTTTTCTGGATACCAGGGCGCCCAGTCCGATATCGAAGAACGCTGGGTTTCTGAAGTGCGTGCCTACAAGGACTCTTTACAAAAAATATATTGTGCAACGGGAACTCGGTTTATGTCGTACTATAACGACGTTGTGGTCGTCCCTGGTATGGCCCAATAGATATTCGCCCCGAAACGGGGCGTTTTTTTATGTTAAATGTGATATAAAAAAACAGGCGGCATTTTATGCCGCTTGTTTAATTCCTGATTTAATCTGGCGTATATATTTACGTAATTCATCAATTGCGACATGTGTCCCGTCGCGCTTTTCTGCAGACCAGTAATCCCATCCGTTAAAACTGACACTGCGTTGTAATTTTGCCGCCATAACATGAATAGATGCCTTGCCCAACAGTGGGTGTGTTAATTGACCGTCGCGCGTTATCATCACGCGTTCGCCGCGTGGGCTGACCAATGTTTGGCCGACATACAACAGTCCTGCTTCTATCAATTCTTTAAATGCAACGCGGATTTCGTCACGCTTTGGCTTGGCGACTTCGATATCAGATAAATCAATCGGGCTAACTTTTGCAACGCGCGCACGTGCGGCCTGAACATAGGCTTCTTCGCGTTCAATCCCAATAAATTGACGCCCCAGTTCTTTGGCAACCGCGGCGGTTGTTCCGCTGCCTGAAAACGGGTCCAGAATAACATCGCCTTGCTTTGTCGAAGATAGTATCACGCGGCGCAATAAATCCATTGGTTTTTGTGTGTTGTGCAAACTTTTCCCGTCGTCGCCCTTTACACGTTCTTCGCCCAGGCATATATTGATGTCCCAATCAGACCGCATTTGTTTGCCACCGTTTAATTTTTTCATTGTTTCGTAATTAAACGTATATTTTCCGGTTTTTTCTGGTGTTGCCCAAATCAGTGTCTCGTGTGCATTTGTAAATCGTGTCCCACGGAAATTTGGCATAGGATTTGTTTTTACCCAAACAATATCGTTTAAAATCCAGAACCCCAAATCCTGTAAAATCGCACCAACACGGAATATATTATGATAACTGCCGATGGTCCATAGTGCGCCATTTGGTTTCAATACGCGTTTGCATTCGCGCAACCAATTTCGTGTAAATTCATCGTATTCTGCGGGTGACGCAAACGAATCCCACTCGTCCCGTACGGCGCGCGCCGCGGTTTGATCTTCGGGTCTGTACAGTGTTTTTTCGCCCAATTGTAAATTATATGGTGGGTCGGCAAATATCGCATCCACAGACGCATCTGGCAATCCGCGCATCACTTCGATACAGTCACCTGATAAAATCTGGTTCAGATATTTGTCCATCTCTCTCGTCATCCTCTAACAGACATTTTATCATATTTTTATGATGAAAAATTGTGTGTCCTCGCACAGAATTTTAAATAAAAGTCTTGATTTTTATAAAAAAGCGATTTTTTTATAAAAGCAAATTCTACTTGCCAATGTCGGATTTGATTGCTACCGTATATATTCATGAGATGTCCATATTGCAATTCTACAGAAAGTCGCGTCACGGATTCACGTCCTGACACCGAAGACGCTATAATTCGCCGCCGCCGTGTGTGCGAACAGTGTGGTGCTAAATTCACAACTGTTGAACGCATCCAAATGCGCGACCTGATGGTTCGCAAAAATAATGGCAAGTTAGAGGCGTTTGATCGTGAAAAACTGCGTCGCAGTATTAAATTGGCGTGCCGCAATCGTGACGTTGGTGACGAACAGATTGAAAAACTTGTGACATCCATCCATCGCCGTCTGGAAACCGAGGCACCTGATGACACAGTGACCAGTGTTATGGTCGGTCAAATGGTGTCTGATTCATTGTTGAATTTGGATCCGATTGCATTTGTTCGTTTTGTATCTGTTTATCGCAAGTTTTCGCGTGTTTCAGACTTTAAAAAGATTATCGACAAAATCCCCGAAGATGATGAAGGGGCCGTGGTTTGCAAACTGCCCAAGACATCGCTGTTTTAGACCGATATGAAAAAGATTTTATCATTTTTTATCGCGATGATTTTGCCCATATCTGTATATGGGTATGACCCGATGAAGGTATTATCAGACATCGATGCGGGCCTTTATGAGCAAATATTTTTATTGCAAGACCAAGAAAAAATCAACACCGCGATTAAGGTGCAAAGTCAAATATCCGACCCCCTATTGATGAACGAGGTTTTATATCAACGCTATATCTCTAAAACATATCGTACGCGCGGCAAAGAAATTGCCGATTGGCAAAGTAAGTATTACGATATGCCGGGCGCACCCCGCATGGAAAAATTGGCAAAAATAAAACAGGCGTCGGTTCGCAAATCATCTGTGCCAAAAATAATATCTGGGTCAGAATCAATTGAAACTGCGCAATCTGAAACATGGACTGCAAAAAAATATACAGGTTCTGTTGAAAAAAAGATTAACGAATTCAAGCGTGCCATCCGCAGTGGCAGTACGAAAACCGCCCGCATTATTTTGGAAGATTCTGCGTTCAAACGCAGCCTGACAGAATCTGATTATGGCCGTCTGGCGGGACGTTTATCATATATTTATTATACCAACGGCGAAATTGAATTGGCGAAAAAATGGGGCTTTGTTGCATCTGACGCGAAATCAGAATATGGTCTGTGGGCAATGGGTTTGCTGTATTTCAAAGAAGAAAAATATGCCGAATCTCAGAAGTATTTCAGCAAGATTTTATCACTGCAACAAATCAATAACGCCCGCAAAACCGAGGCTGCATTCTGGGCAGGACGTGCGGCCGATTTTCGTGGCGACCGCCAGACCGCAAAAAAATACTGGGAAATTGCCGCTGCACATCCGATGGCGTTTTATGGTGCATTGTCTGCAACGATGTTGGGAAATCAGCCAGAATACGAATTTTTCGAACAAGACGTCACCGAAGATGATATTTCAGAATTGATGCAAACGAAATACGGCAAAATGGCGTTGGCATTATTACAGGTTGGCCGCAAAGAGCGTGCCGAAGAATATCTGAAATATTTGGTAACGGCGCGTTCATCTGACAGAGTTCTGCATGCGGTAAATTCTATTGCGACTGCATATGGTATGCCGCGTGTATCAATCCAGGCCGCCAGTGTTATCAAAGACAGGGGAATTTTAGAAATCGATGATGATATTATCTATTCTGCGCAATATCCATTGCCGGATTGGGAACCGATGGGTGGATGGTCAATTGACAGGGCGCTTTTATTGGCGATTACAAAACAGGAAAGTAATTTTCGCGTAAATGCAAAATCTGGCGCCGGCGCAAATGGCGTTATGCAATTGATGCCCAGCACCGCCAAGCGTGTTGCACGTGCAAACAAGGTCAGTTTATCAGACATAGACATGTCGAATCCTGAACATAATATGTTCTTGGGCCAACAGTATATTGTTGATTTATTGGCAAACCCGGCAATTGAAAATAACATCATTAAAATGTTGGCGGCATATAACGCAGGGATGGGAACGTTGGTAAAATTTGAAAAAACGTTTTATACATACGACCCATTGTTGTATATCGAAAGTTTTCCCGCATATGAAACGCGCAGTTATATAAAACGCGTTATGTCTAATTTGTGGTTGTATCGTGCCCGCTTGAATCAGCCATTAACATCTATGCAAGAACTGGCAAATGGTAACTGGCCTGTTTATAACAGCGAAGATGAATACGTTCAACAACAGATTGCCGAACGTATGACGATATAAAAAAACGCCCATCGGGCGTTTCTTTATTTTATCCGCGTATATAATCATCGTCTGGTATATATCGCCATTGATTTTGCAGTCGCTCTAGTTGTGCGCGTAATTCTTTCAGATGTTTTTCTGTATCGCGTGCGCATCGGATATTGGCAATCCCCAGAAATACGCTAAACCCACCTGCCACAGACGATAATATTGTCCAGTCATAATTGGCCTTGCATGCATTTACGATGGCGACCATCATGGCGATACCACCCATTGCGCATCCTGCAATTCCGACGGCTTTACTGATTTTTGCGCTGTCGGCAAATTTTTTCACATTGTTTTTTGCTTCGTTCAGACTGACCGAATTATCGTGTTTGATGCGCGGCATTTTAACGTCCTTGGTCTTTATTATTTTTTTGTGCTTGGCGTATTTTGTATATCTTGTTGCCAGTATATGCAATCAGACTCAGCCACAATCCCAATGCAACCGCATCCCCAGAATCAGGGTGTGCAATCAAATTGCGGATGCTGGAAATTGATTGACCGACCGCAACACCATTTAACATAATGTACGTGATTAAAAACAGTTCATAAATGTTATTTTTGTTATCTTTCATGACTTGTTTATGTTAGTACATAAATGTATCTTGTCAATATTTTTGTGACGCACATAAAATAAAACCGCCCATTGGGCGGCCTTGTATAGGTTATATACTTATTCGTGTGCAATTGCATTTACCGGGCACACTGCGGCGCACGTTCCACACGATATGCACTTAGATGGATCGATTACACATTTGCCATCTGCCCCAGTTGAAATTGCCATAACTGGACATACACCCATACATGTATGACAGCCGATACATTTGCTTGGGTCAATTTTATACGCCATTTTTTCTTACTCCTATTTTTTATTCTCGATTTAATAAACTTAAGACATATTGGAACATTGCGATAAACGATATATACAAATGTAATGCCCCCAGTACGGCCAAACTGTCTTTTTGACCTTCGCCAATAACCGCATATGCACGCTTTAATGTCTGCATATCATAGGCTGTAAATAGTGCGAACACCAATACACCGATAAAGCAAACAATTGTACCAAAGGCACCGCCCATAATTGCCGGCCAAATAAACGAAGCAATGCCGACTAAAATCAGGCCAATCATACCCATGAACAAGAACGTACCCAAGAACGACAGATCTTTCACCGTTTTATATCCGAACATTGCCATGCATGCAAACATAATCGCGGCAATAATAAATGCCATCAATATAGACGCCGGATTAACAGCCAACGCAATTGCAATCATCGGTGTCATGGTTATACCAACCAATGCCGCATATATCGCCAATAGCAGGGCCGCCGTGCTTGGTTTCATGCTAAAAACGCGAACCTGGGCCCATATTGCCAACGCAACACCGCCAAACAGCAATAAATAATATGCCGCCGATAATCCGCCTGTCTGGAAATTGATAAGGTGCTGTAATCCGCCACCCCAAATTGTTAAATACGCTGCCACCGCAGTCAGTGCCACCGCCCCAAACATCATTGCAAAAATACGTTTCAGGTATGCCTCGATACCGCCTGTTTTACGCGCTGCGCCGGCAGATATATTCCGTGCAGTTGTATCTTTTACTTTATTTTTTATGTTTGCCATAAATATTTCTCCTTGTTATTTAACAAATATATAATACAATGGCCAGACAATTTCAAGACCAAAAGGATTATAATAATGGCAACTTTATACCAAAGTGGTGTCAGACAGCGCGTAAAAACAAACGGTGCAAAATATGATGTCGCGCCACATACCAGCCAATCAGAAAAATTGATGTCGATGGAACTTCTGCGCGACCAGGCGATAAAGCGTCGCGAATTAAGACAGGCCGAAGGAGACATGGCCGCGGTCGCCAGACTGGACATTTCTATTGCGAACCTGAATGCATCAATTGCCAAAATAAAAGATTTTATGACCAGAACTTCCACTGCGGTGAAACAGGTCACACGTTAATAGTCAAAAAGGATATCAGAAAATGGCATATGTTTATAACCCACGTACAATGGCGGCGTGCAAATCGATGGCGCGCGCAGAAAGCAGACAAGACAACGAATTGTTTTCTGGGCGTCAGGTACATGATACCACAATGAACGCACTGCAGCGCAAACGCGAAGAAATGTTAAAAAAATTAAAGGCGGCACGTTCTGCCCAGGTCCAAGATTCTGCACTTATCTTGCGTTTGCAAATTATTTTGGCAAATATGTTATGCACAGATTTGCGTAATCAATTGATGTTGGCGAACTCTGCCCAGAACAAGGATCTGGCACTTATCAAGGTGTTGGAATCAAAACTGCGTGCTTTGGAACCATTGGTTCTAAAAAGTGCGACGCAATCCAAGGATTTAACACTTATTAACCCACTGGCAGATGCAATCGCCAAGGTTATGGCAAAAACACGTTAATATATAATGGCAATAACAATAAATCCCATTTCACCAGTTGCGATTTCGATTTTTGGAATCGATATCCGCTGGTATGCGCTGGCGTATATCGCAGCGTTTGTTTTGGGATATATTGTTTTTCGTCGTTTAATGCAACGCCATGACAGTAAATTTACATTGTCTAAAAAGCAGTTGGATGATTTGCTAACGTTTGTCATACTGGGTGTAATAATTGGTGGCCGCTTGGGGTACGTTCTATTTTATAACCTGGGGTATTTCTTATCGAATCCATTGGAAATATTTGCGGTTTGGCATGGCGGGATGAGTTTTCATGGCGGATTAATTGGTGTTATTACTGCAACATTTTTATTTGCGCGTCGTAATCATATAAACGTGTGGTCGATATTGGATTTGATGTCGGTCGTTGCCCCAATCGGTCTATTTTTTGGCCGCATTGCGAATTTTATTAATATGGAGGTTATGGGTCGTCCAACAAATGTGCCATGGGGCGTTGTCTTCAATGGCGATATTGATATCCCGCGTCACCCCAGCCCATTGTACGAGGCCGCAACCGAAGGTTTATTATTATTCGCGATTATGTTTTGTTTATATCGTTTTACAAAACTTCGTTGTTATCCTGGGGCGTTAGCGGGCATTATGGGCATGTCATATGCGGTGTTTCGTGCGTTCTGTGAAATATTTCGTGCGCCAGACGCCCAAATAGGTTTTTTAACATCTTGGGGCCTGACGATGGGCCAATTATTGTCTGCCGTAATGTTTTTTGCCGGAATGTCGATTTTTATATTTGCAATCCGCAAAAAATAATGTAGAATAACGGCCGTTGGACTTGTCAGGAATACTTGTATAACCTGCAGTCAAAACCGTAGGTTGAAAGACCGACGGAAACAGTTTCGGATGGTTGGCAGAGCGTGTTGAGGCGTGCGAGTCTTGACTACGAGCGTCAGCGAAGTGGAGTGCGAGCGGACGAAGTCCGTCGAAGCACCAAAACCGTAGGTTGAAAGACCGACGGAAACAGTTTCGGATGGTTGGCAGAGCGGTCGAATGCGGCGGTCTTGAAAACCGTTGTGGGGGCAACTCCACCGGGGGTTCGAATCCCTCACCATCCGCCATAAAAATCAAATGCCCTGTGGGGCATTTTATTTTTATGCTGCGATGGTAAGATGAGAACCCCCAGGTTCGACAATGAGTAGATTTGCGAAGTTATTACGCCCGCAAATCGTCAGGAATGCCCCGCAGGGCCCTGCCCGAGGGAATCCCGCGCTTCCGCCATAAAAATCAAATGCCCTGTGGGGCATTTTATTTTTATGTTGCGATGGTAGGATGAGAACCCCAAGGTTCGACAATGAGTAGATTTGCGAAGTTATTACGCCCGCAAATCGTCAGGAATGCCCTGCAGGGCTTTGCCCGAGGGAATCCCGCGCTTCCGCCATAAAAATCAAATGCCCTGTGGGGCATTTTATTTTTATGCTGCGATGGTAGGATGAGAACCCCAAGGTTCGGGGCGTCAGTAAAAAAATGCGCCCCATGTGGGCGCATTGTTATAATCCAAACTTATACACGGCACCAAAATAAAATTCGGTCGCATCCACGTCTGTCACGGCATACTCTTTGCCATGCAATTTATGTTCGACTTCGCCATAGTATTGGTATTTTACCCCCAGGTTCAGGTCAATCCGGTCGTTTAACGCAAAATTTACCCCCAGCATCGCTTGTGCGGATAAATCAAAAACGCTATCTGACATATGTCCTGCGCCAGATTTTATATCCGACCAAATTGTTGCAAATCCAATCCCCAATCCCGCATATGGCGCCACCGTACCATCAAATTCTTGAAATAGGTACATGTTGAACATATTTGCCCATATGTCAAAGTCAAAATCACGTCCGCGTTTTGATTCTTTGGCCCCGGTATAAGACGTTTCAAATTCTACCTTTACATGGTCTGACAATCTGTTTCCGACGACGGCGCCAAATCCAAAGTTGTCTTCGCGTATCGTCGAATTCCCGCCATTATGAATATCGTATTTCATGGCCAGGCTTTCATTTTTATGAATTCTAATTCCTGCGTATGTGTCACGCTGTGTGTTAATAGATTCAACAGAATACGTGTCGTATTCACCGTATGTGTCTAAATATTCCTGTGCCAACGCCGGCAAAGAAATCAAGCATGCGCCTAAAATAATAATTTTTTTCATATATCTTTTCTCCCTATTCGTGTGCTAAGATTATAATTATAATAACTGGCAAAACGCAAGTTGTTTGTGATAATATGCCTATGAAAGGATATAAAAATTGACACGACCTGCAACAAAAGATAGACGCAAAGACCGACAACCAGATGCACCATCGCTGCGTCGTCGTTTGTTTGTTTATTTGTTTAATTTACTGCTGATTACGGGCGTCTTGATTTTTGGGTATGTGTCATATATTTATCTTCGTATGCCGTCACTAGATACAATTTTACATGAAACGCGTCCTGCGGCGGTGGTATTTTTAGATTCTGCCGGCAACGAAATCCGCAGTGCAAATCGGATTATGGGTACGCCTGTGTCGGTTGATACATTGCCGCCCCACGTATGGCAGGCGATTGTTGCAATCGAAGACAAGCGTTTTTTTCAACATGGTCCAATTGATATCCGTGGCATAACGCGTGCATTTATATCTAATATAATCAAGGGCCGCGTTGCATCCGGCGGTTCAACGATAACACAACAAACTGCCAAGAATATATTCTTGTCGCGCGAAAAGAAAATATCCCGCAAGGTGCAAGAGGTTATATTATCATATTGGCTGGAAAATCGATTTAACAAGAATCAGGTTCTAGATTTATATATGAACCGTGTATCCTTGGTTGGTGGCATGCGTGGCATTGACGCTGCATCGCGCGCGATGTTTCAGACGCCCGCCAACAGAATGTCTATTGCCCAGGCGGCCCAGATTGCTGCCATGTTAAAGGCGCCGACTACGTACAGCCCATTGAAAAATCCGGACAAGAATATTGCACGTGCCCGTGTGATTTTGCAAGAAATGGTGCGCCAGGGTTATATCACCCTGAACCAGGCGCGAATTGCGGCGAAACAGTTGTCGCCTGCAACGCCTGCGCCAGATACTAATATGTATCGGTATTGGACGGACTATGTTTTAGATGAATTGAAATCGCGTATTGGTTCATTTGAATCAGATATGTATGTATATACCACTATGGATATGGCATTGCAGGAACGAATTGCCGCAATATTACCAGAACATGTCGGCGAATACCAAGGTGCGGTTGTCGCAATGACACCTGATGGCGCGTTGCGCGCAATGTCTGGCGGTGCAGACTATCAATTAAGTCAATATAATCGTGTTATGGCCCCGCGCCAGCCGGGCAGTGCATTTAAACCGGTTGTATATCTGGTTGCGCTGGAAAATGGCATGGCACCAGACAGTTATGTAAATGATTCTCCATTTGCGATTGGGGATTATAACCCGCGCAATTACAATGAAAAATACTATGGTGACATTACATTGGCGACTGCATTTGCCAAAAGTGTAAATTCTGTGCCATTAAAATTAACAGAAACTTATGGTATTGATTCTATTTTGTCTATGGCAGGCCGTTTGGGGGTCGGCACAAAATTACGCCGTGAATATTCGACGGTTCTGGGCGCATCGGAAATGAGTTTGTTAGACCTGACCAATATATACGCGGTAATATGGAATTCTGGGTATTCTGTGCGTCCGTATTCAATTACTAAAATCACAGATGCATCCGGTCAAATTATATACGAACGCAATCCGTCCGAACCAATTCAGGTTTTACAGCCTCAAACAGTTGAATATATGACAACATTATTGTCAGATGTTGTTGCCGCGGGTGGTACGGGTGGTCGTGCGCGTGCCCCCGGCGTTATTGGCGGCAAAACAGGCACCAGCAACGAAAATCGTGATGCATGGTTTGTTGGTTCAAACGGTGAATTGGTAATTGGCGTATGGGTTGGGAACGATGATTTTACCCCCATGAATTCACGCATCACGGGCGGAACAACACCGGCCGAAGTATTTAAAGATATCATATCTCGCTAGCGTACTGCGTTGCATATAATCCATATTGACATTTCGCTTTTTTCTTGCCATATTAGGAATAAATGGAAAGGAAATATAAAACGCTGCCACGCGAAATCTTGGTGCGCTTTGCATTTTCTTTTTTATACAACATCGAATGCGACATATCTAACAGAATGCCGTGGATTATTGCACTCGGTTTGATATGCGACGAAAGAAAATAGGGTACTGCATGAAGAATTTAATTGTTGGGTGTGGAATCTCTGGGGCGACGATGGCGCGCCTTTTGGCAGAGCGGGGTGAATCTGTCACAATTATTGATTCCAAAGATCATATTGCTGGCAATATTTATGATTATTATTCTGATGGGATTTGTGTGCATAAATATGGCACACATATTTTTCATACGTCGAACAAAGCGGTATGGGATTTTGTATCGCGTTTTTGCCAGTGGTACCCATATCAGCACAAGGTTCGTGGTCTGATTGACGGTCAAATTGTTCCAATCCCATTTAACCTGAATACATTACACGCAGTATTCCCAGAAAGTATTGCCAATAAGATAGAACAGAAGTTGTTGGATAATTTCGGCCTTAATGTCAAGGTTCCGATTTTGGAACTGCGCAAGAAAGACGACAAAGATTTACAATTCTTGGCGCAATACATCTATGAAAAGATATTCTTGGAATACACCCTGAAACAATGGGGCCAGACGCCTGATGAAATTGACCCAACGGTATCTGGTCGCGTGCCGGTTTATATTTCACGTGACGACAGATATTTCCAAGACAAATATCAGGGCATTCCCATTGGTGGTTATACCGCGATGATAAAGAATATGTTAAATCACAAGAACATCACGGTAAAATTAAAGACCCCATTTTCCAAGAACATGAAATATGACCGTCTGTTCTGGTCGGGCAGCATTGATGAATTCTTTGATTATCAGTATGGCGAATTACCATATCGCAGCGAACGCTTTGAATTCATCACGTACCCATTTGCACGGTTCCAAGACGTCGCGGTTGTGAATTATCCATGCAACTATGACTTTACGCGCATTGGTGAATATAAATATTTCTTAAACGACCAATCGGCCAAAACAATCGTCTCGTACGAATATCCAGAGGCATTTGAAAACGGCAAGAACGATCGTTATTACCCAATTGCCAATCCGCAAAATGCCGAACTATATCAAAAATACTTATCTCTGGCCCAGGGCATGACCAACGTATATTTCTTTGGCCGATTGGGGGATTACAAGTACTATGATATGGACAAGGCGGTTGCGCGCTGTTTAGATTTAGCCAAAGGATTAAACTAATGCCAAAAAAATCACAACCAAAAGTATCAGTATTGGTTCCATGTTATAACGTTGAAAAATATCTGGACGAATGTCTGGCCAGTATTGCAAATCAGACATTACGCGATATTGAAATCATCTGTATTAACGACGGTTCGACCGATGGCACATTGGATATTATCAACAAATATGCAAAATCTGATAAACGTTTTGTTGTCATTGACAAAGAAAACGAGGGGTATGGCAAATCCATGAATCGTGGTCTGGATGCGGCAACTGGTGAATATGTTGCGATTGTTGAATCTGACGATTGGATTGAACCGCGCGCATTTGAAATATTGTATAACGGTGCCACGCAGAATAATGCAGACTTGGCCAAGGCTGAATTTGTATTCTTTGACAACGACACACGTAAAGAGTGGCCATCTTGGGGCATTGGTTTGGATCCAAAACTATACGAAACAGTATTTTGCCCAACCGAAACAAACCCAGAAATTATTTGGACGGGTCACCCAAGTATTTGGACATGCCTGTACAGCAATAAAATGTTGCGCGATAACAATATTCGCTTTGCTGAAACGCCGGGCGCTGCGTTCCAAGACATGGGGTTCAAGCCCAAGGCATTTGCCGCCGCAACACGTTTTTGGTACACACCAACGGTTATTTTGCACTATCGCAAACACGCAAATAATTCTGACAAAAATAATAACAAGATTTATGCGGTTGCCGATGCGCACGACGATACAGAAAAATGGCTGTTTGAAAATCGTCCTGATTTGGCAGACATGAACAAGATTATCAATCGTTCGCGTTTTGCAAACTATGTTTGGAATTTGCGCCGTCTGTCTGGTGAATCACGCGAATTATTCCGCCAGCGTTTTCAGACAGAATTTTATTTGTACAAGCATAAAAACCAACTGGACAAATCGCATTTTGACGACAAATCTTGGTTGAAATTATACACTGTAATTTACCCACGTAATCCGCTGTGGTGGATGTTGCGTGCAATGGCGGTTGTTGGCGGTCCTATTTACAAGACCCGTATCCGCTATGGGAACAAGGTGCATTATTTATTTAATTTCTTGCCGATTTACAAACAGAAATTGGCTGGGGTAAAACATGCGTAAATTATTAATCCGTTTAATTTGTTGTTTTATACCGTCCCAAAAAGCACGGCACAATTTTCGCCATAAATACTTGTCACACTACAAACTGCACGGCGACAATAATAGAATTTATGTTGGAGAGACTCTGTTAAAGAAAAGTGTAGTTTCTGGTATTTACATTGATATTTACGGCAACAATAATACCATATATTTACCAAATAATTTTTGCTTCGAACAAAGTAGTATTTTCATACGCGCAAACAATTCCAAAATTGTGATCAAACCCACAAAATATAAAATTAAAAATTTTCGCATAGGGATTTGCTGTGGTGACAATCAATCCATACAGATTGGTGAAAATTTTTATTGTCATGGTTGTGCCGTCAATTTGAACGAAGATAATTCCAGTGTAATCATCGGAGAATCATGCTTGTTTTCAAATTCAATATCGATATGGGCAACTGATGGTCATGTGATAATGGAACATGATACATACAAGATCCTAAATCATTTATCAGAACCTGTACAAATAGGGAATCATTGTTGGATAGGCGAAGGTGTAAAAATTTTGAAAAATGCCATCATTCCAGACAATACAATTGTGGGTATGGGGACCGTTGTTACCAAAAGGTTTGTAAAACCTAACACTATATTGGCCGGGAACCCGGCAAAAGTAATCAAAGAAAACGTTGATTGGGACCACGCAACCCCATCATTGAAATTAAAACAAATAAAAAAAAACAAAGGAATAATCTAATGTCAAACCAACCAAAGATATCGGTTGTCGTACCAATTTATGGTGTTGAAAAATATTTACGCACAGCATTAGATAGCATTATTTGCCAAACCTTGACAGATATTGAAATCATACTTGTCGATGATGGCGGCAAAGACAAATGTCCGCAAATAATTGATGAGTACGCCGCAACTGACCCACGTATAATCGTAATACACAAACCTAATGGTGGTTATGGCTCGGCATGTAATGCCGGTTTAATGCGTGCATCTGGGGAATATATTGCAATATTTGAACCCGATGATTACATCGAGCCAAATATGTATGAAGAATTATATAACGTCGCGACAAAAAATAACGCAGACATTGTAAAATCCCAGTTTTACACATTTTTTGATTTCTTAGATGCTGATATTTGTAATTCCAAGGTTAGTTGGTTTCGTGGTAAAAACACATCCAAACCCACGGGTGTATTTGACATAAAAAAGCATCCAGAATTTTTATCATTTCACCCCAGTATATGGTCTTGTATTTACAAACGGTCTTTTCTGGAACAGCATAACATCACAATCGAAGAAATACCTGGTGCTGGCTGGACGGATAATTTATTCCAGGTTCAAACATTCTTGCTGGCGCAACGTATTTGTTTTACAGAAGATGCTTTTTATCACTGGCGTTTACGCCAACGCGATGATGCACTTGACCTAAAAGATTTAACCATACCATTTTTACGAACGCGCACAATTCATAAATGGTTACGGGATAATAATATAACCAATGAAGACATATGGGCTAATTTATACAAAAGGGAAATCGCATATATGCATATTGTAGCACGTGCAGGTAATGTAAAAACAATTCGTCCAACATTATCTCTGATTGCAGAATGGTTATCTGATGTTGATATGCAAATTTTAGCTCATAGCAAATACATAACTAAATACGAAATAAAAAGCGTTCGCAAGATGCGAAATTTTATAAGGTTTTATTATTTATATAAAATTCGTCGTTTTTTATCCAAGGTATTACATTACAGACGTTCTGTTTTATCAATTCATTGGTCTAGCCGTATATCCCCAAACGAGCAAGAAAAAATAATTGTTATTTGTGGCATCATGTTCTTCCGCAACACCCCAAGCAAAGACATTAAACATTTCGCTCGAATTAAAATCTAAAGGATCAAATATGCATAACTTTGTTGTTCGTTTAATAGCTTGTTTTATCTTTAACCCTGTTGCGCGCCGCAGTTTCAGGGACAGACACATAAAACCAAACAAAGCCCAACGTCAAATGCGTCGTATAGAAGACAGACTAGATTACATTCAATCTGTCTTGTTGCGCAATACAGATATATCAAAAATACCACATGCGCAGGGTGCGCAAAGAACAGTACAATTGCTAAGTCTAGAAATATTAAAAACAATAGACAAGGTATGCAAGAAACATAACATTGAATACTGGCTTGATTTCGGGACATTGCTTGGTGCGGTTCGTCATGGCGGTTTTATTCCATGGGACGATGATGTTGATATCTGTATGATGGCAAAAGATTATGAAAAATTTTGTGCGGTTGCGGAAAAAGAATTCAAAAACACTTGCTGCTATTTCAAGAAAATACCATCTCAAATTGGCAAGGTTTTGCATATTGACTTTTTACCAACAACAGATCAGGAATGGATTGATTTTATATATTGGCGTATGAAAGGCAAACTGTGTTTTGCTGTTGATATATTCCCATATTACCCGTCGGATAAATCTATTGATGAAATCAGCGAAGCGATTATTAAAGGGAAGGCTGCAAAAACCAATGCATTTAAACACCCAAAATCGTACAAAGATTTTGAAACGGTCGCACGCGTGACAGATAACGCACAAAAACACCTTATTTCAAACGATGGCGAAAATATATTCCTTGGCTTGGAAACACGACCGTTCAAGCCTCGCGTTTATCCAAAAACCGACTTTTTCCCACTAAAAACCCTTAAATTTGAGGGGTACGATTTCCCAGTTCCAAACAAATACGACAAATTGCTGAATATGGTATATGGCAATTATTGGGAATTCCCTATGCACTCTCATAACCATTTGGATTTAGGGTCATTAGACCTTGATGAAATAGACAAATTGGATAAATACAAAAACTTCTAAAACAAACGAGAATACGATGCAGGCAATAATTTTGGCCGCCGGTATGGGCAAGCGATTAAAAAGCAAAACTGCCGAACATACAAAATCAATGGTCGCCATTCTGGGAAAAACATTCCTGGAACATTCATTGGATAAATTAACCCAATTCAATTTGTCGCGTATCGTTCTGGTTATTGGCTATTGTGGGGACGAGGTTCGCCGTGTAATAGGAAACTCTTATAACGGTGTTCCTGTTGAATATGTTGAAAATGTTGATTATGCAACAACCAATAACATTTATTCCCTGTATTTGGCACGTGATTATCTGGCACAAGAAGATACTTTGTTATTGGAAAGCGATTTAATCTATGACACATCTGTAATTAAACGATTGCTGGATAACCCATATCCAAATTTGGCGGCCGTTGCAAAATACAAAACGTATATGGATGGAACCGTTGTAAAAATCAATAAAAATGATGAAATAACTGCCTTTATATCCAAGGAACATTTTGACTATACAGAAATAGACTCTTATTACAAGACAGTAAATATATACAAATTTTCCAAGGAATTTTTAACCGACCAATACCTGCCATTTTTGTCTGCATATTGTTCTGTTGTTGGCTTGCACTCTTATTACGAGCAAGTATTAAAAGTATTGCTTGCGCTGGATAAACACGACCTGCGTGTATGTGTTTTAGATACTGAAAAATGGTACGAGGTCGATGACCTGCAAGATTACGATATCGCAGAAAGCATGTTCTGCGACAATCCGTCTGAACAGGCGCAAAAACTACACAGTCGGTTTGGTGGATTTTGGCGATTTGATGAATTAAAAGACTTTTGTTATCTGGTAAATCCGTATTTCCCACCAAAACGCATGATTGCAGAAATGCAGAATATGTTTGTGCCACTGTTGGAAAATTACCCATCTGGACAAAAGGTACATAAATCATTGGTGGAAAACATTTGGAATATTGCACCAGATATGGTGTTGGTTGGAAATGGTGCGGCCGAATTAATAAATGCTACAATGCCTGCTTTAACCGGACGAATTGGTATAATCCTGCCAACATTTCAAGAATATCCGTCCAGAATTAAAAATGGCGAAATCGTATATTTCAAACCAGAAAATCCCGACTTTTCATATAACGCAAATGACCTAAAACAATTTGCCGACAAAATTGATACATTGATTTTAATAAACCCAGACAACCCAAGTGGTAATTTTATACAATTCCCAGAATTGATTGATTTGATTGATTTCTATAATGCACATGGAAAGCGAATACTGGTTGATGAATCTTTTGTGGATTTTGCCATTGGTTTTGATGAAAATACATTGTTGCGCCAAGACATATTGAACAAATACCACAATTTAATAGTTATGAAATCCATATCTAAATCTTATGGCGTTCCGGGCCTAAGACTTGGGATTATGGCATCCAGCAATACAGATTTTATAGCACAAGTTCAAAAGAATATGCCTGTATGGAACATAAATTCATTTGCAGAAATGTTTTTACAAATTCTGAATAAATACACATCTGTATATCGTGATGCCTGTCGCAAAATTGCAGAAAATCGTGATTGGCTGTTCAATGAATTATCTAAAATTTCATATTTACGACCAATACCATCAGGTGCGAATTATATTTTATGCCAGGTTTTATCCGGAAAGACATCTGCGGAAATCTGTTATAATTTATTATCGTACAATGTATTGATAAAAGATTGCGCCAACAAGACAGGATTTAATGGCAAAAACTATATACGACTTGCTGTAAAATCTGAATCAGATAATTCTGCGTTAATACAGGCATTAAAGGAATTAGAATGAAAGTATGTATTGTCGGTGGCGGCAATCTAGGGCATGCGTATTCTGGTATTATGCCGGTAAATATAGACGTTGTTATACTTACGCGCCGCCCGAACGATTGGTCGAATACAATTTGTATTTTAGATGAAAACAAGCAAATTGTACAAACACACAAAATACATGCTACATCTGATTATTCGGAATTAACAAATGCTGATGTAATTATAATCACATTGCCATGCACAGCAAGATTGACGACATTAAGCAATATCGCCCAATATATATCACCAAAATCATTGTTAATATGCGCCCCGACCACAGGCGGCACAAACTTTTTATTCAACAAACTGTTCCCAAATAACCCGTACGCATGCTTACAACGTGTGCCTTATATTTGTCGCACAATAAATTATGGCAATACTGTATTTGCCTCACCAAAGCAGTCATTAGAAGTATTCTTTTCCAAGAACTGTTCTAAACATCATTATGACCTATTTAATCAAATCCATAATATCCCATTTACAAAGTTGCAATCTTATTGGCCATTGATTTTATCTAATTCAAATCCAATAATCCATATTGCGCGTATCTGTGAAATAATCCAAAACAATTACCCCAGCAACAAGCAATATTTATTTTATGAACAATGGGGCGATACCGCATCACAAATTGCACTGGCAATGGATAATGAATTAAAACAAGTAATGCAGGCATTAAATGTACCAGAATATCGTGATTTGCTTACACATTATCAGGTTGCAGATCAAACAGATTTAACAAATAAAATACAATCTATTCCGTCTTTTCGTGGAATCGTTGCACCAATGATAAATATAAATGGGAAATACCATATTGACTCAAATTCGCGATATATTCAAGAAGACTTGCCCTATGGCACATGTTTTATTAAATACATTGCACAACATCTTGGAATAAAAACCCCAAACATAGATAAAGCAATAGTCCAAATACAACCAATTCTAGGACGCACATTATTACAAAACAATACCTTAAACACTGAACTTTTTATACAATACCTAGGTTATGATATAAAAAATTATATAGATATATAAACTGGGCAGATTGCCCAGTTTGTTTATGCACTCATACCGCAAACATACCATATAGAACCGGCACCATAATTCGCATTTGAACCAATCGTTACAGATGTTGTTGTTGGGTTTATAACCGCAACTGCAAAATCAGAGGCCTTTGAGGCATTTATACCTGCCGCCAATGTAACGTATTTATTGTTTGCCATTTCCACTGGTAATGGTATTGTTATTCTGCTGTTGTTAAGGCCACCCAAAACGCCACCTTGTTCAACCCAGCCCGACTTATACTTGCGATACCATGTATAATTGTTATCGGCGGTTGGCGTCTGCCATTCGATAACATAATCATATGGTGTTAAGTCTGGAATTTCACTTTGTTTGGCCAGTGCTGTTCCACCAACCGTCTCGCCGTCATGGACACGCAATGTTTTGTTGTCTGTATCCATTGTCACTTCACCGATTTTTCCGGTAAATGTGTCGTGTTCGCTGGCGTTACCCCTGCGCAGTTGTACTATCTTTGACATGTTCTTCCCCTGTTGTAAGCAAAAAAAGATCCCCAACCGTCGCGCTGACGAAGGGTAACGCAATCGCGTCATTTTTTCGCCCACATCGGTGGGGAATATATAAAAAAAAAGACCCAGACTATCGCCTGTGTCATCACCATATAATGGTATCACAAATCGCATAAAAAGTCAAGAAGTTTATGCATACAAATTAATTGCGTTTATTGATTTTTATGCTATTTTTCTATAAAAAGGATAACAAATGACGTTGGAAAACAAATTAAAATTTACGGTCAATCGCCCATCTTCGTATATCAAGGCAAAGCAAATAAAGCAGTCTGGTATGCGTCAAACCTTATCTGTCTCAGATGCTTGGTATCTGGCAGACAATTTAGATGTTATGTCTGAATTTGCCGAACACAGTTGTTTGCGCAATGGCATTATGATGCTATCAAATATGACAGTCTATTCTTCGTCACATGATTCATTTACAGACGGCAAAATCGATTTGACGGGGATGTGCGACATAACATCATGTAAATGTGATAAATCATTTGATATCACAAACAGTTCTTTGGCCCAGCGTGCCCAGCATTGTTTTAAACAGTTATCATCCGGTCGCTGTTCTGATGCGTATGTTCATAATACTGTGGGCGCGACATTGTTCCCCCAGCATTATAAGGCGAATTTATCACCCGAATTAAAGGAAACCCTGACAAAAACCAAACTCCAGGAACTGTTCGGCGCAGAATACAGTATGGTTCGCTATTATGACTATGATCGTGGCTGTTATGGCGATGGGCACGCCATCAGTGCTGGTTACGGGAAATTTAACACAGATGCATTTAGAATTCTAAAAATCAAATTTGGTGCCGACGCGCGATTGAAAAACTACGATTTGGTCGCAGTTGTCGTCAAGACTATCGCACGCCAGAATGTTGGCCAGGACATAGGTCGCATAATCACAAATCCGACATCTGTGCCCAATAAATCTGGTCACATGGCAACCAACGCATTTGCCAGCACGGTCATCTGTCGTGATAAACGTACTGGGAAAATAGTTCCTGTACCAACACAGTGGATTATCAGTGGCGAATCCACCTGTTCCACAGAAAACGATGCGTCTGTGTCATCTGCATATTATGGGTTGCCCGGGGTTGCCGATGCGATTGAACAAGACATGTGGATAAATGATTACACTATTTACGAACGTCTGGTGTCGTCTGTTCTTCAGCGTACGAAATAGGGCGATGCAAGACATAAAAATCCCCCACATAAATCTGTGGGGGATTTTTATTATCGTTGATGTTCGCGTAAAAACAATCTCAGGTTTGTCACCCGGTTAAATGATGGGTTTATATCCCGCTGACGTAATACCTGGGCAATATCCAGACTCAGTCTAAACGCATCCCAAAAGCCCAACAGATTATAGAACGTTTTTTCTGCAAAATGTGTATTTGGCTGTTGCAGCAAATCTACATATCTTTTTCCGTTTATTTTATAAGAATATGCCACATCAATTGGTCTAAAAGTATAATTTGTGCGATATACTTTTATCGCGTCGCCTTTTTTTAGCAATGGTTTTCCGCGCGGAATGTTCATATTTGTATATAGGCGTCCATTTGATGTTTTTATTACATCTAAATCCTGGTGCTCTATATCCTGGCCATTAGACATATTTGCATTAACTATATACTTTATCATTTGTTACCTCGTAATTCTTGGAAACAGGGTACATTAAATATAGACTTTTGCAAGGGTTTAAAAATATTGCACATTTTTTACATGTGTAACATATTGTTGATTGCGATAATTATATGCTTGAACCATTGCTCTCCAAAAGCAGTTTTTTGTTTTGGTATGTTTCTGTGTGATTTTGTATAAAAATAGGGTAAAAATTGTCCTTTTTCGACACTTTTTTGACGTTTTTGTGTATTTTGTACGGGAACAAATTGCCGCTATGAAAACAAAGAAAAACCCCGGAAGCCGGGAAATTTTTGGCTCGGCATGGCTTGTTCATACCGACACGAAAACCCAACAGAATTCGAACACCTGGGTATGCTTGCAGAAATATTTGTAAATAATTGGTTCACTGAGCCATAGGGTACATCTTTATTTGATTATTAAAACATATTTCCTATAATGGCTATATGAAACAAAAATCCTACATCATTGATAACAAGGAACTCATGTCCGAATGGGATTGGGATGCCAATGCTGATTTAGATCCAAATAAATTGACACCGGGGTCAAATAAGAAAGCCTGGTGGAAATGTTCCAAATGCGCCCATGAATGGCAAACAGCTATTCATCATAGGGCTATTGGAAAACAAGATTGCCCAAAATGTAGATATTTATTAAAAAAACACATTTCGTCTAATTTAGTAGAGACACATCAAAACCGTCTTAAATACTGGGATTTTTCTAAAAATAAATTATTAAAACCTGAAATAGTAAGTAAGTACTCGCGTAACAAAGTTTGGTGGAAGTGTCCTGACTGTAATCATGAGTGGGAGGCAACAATAAAAAGCCAGGTAAAAAAACAAATAATGTGCCCACAGTGTAAAAAAGGAATAAAAGACCTGGCTTCCATGAGACCAGAACTTTTAAAAGAATGGGATATGACCAAAAATGCCGCAAATCCAAGATATACATCGTACGCTTCTAACAAATATGCTTGGTGGAAATGTTCAAAATGTGGTTATGAATGGAAAGCGAAAGTATCTAATCGTGCGTTGTTAAAACGGGGGTGTCCATGTTGTTCTGGTGGTGTTGTTGTGCCAGGAATAAACGATTTAAAAACGAAATTCCCTCATATAGCCAAAGAGTGGCACCCAACTAAAAATGGCGATTGGTTACCAGAGAATTTTGCTGGTGGTGCAAGCAAAAAGGTTTGGTGGCAATGTCCATTGGGACACGAATATCAAGCGACGATAGGTCATAGAACCGCACAAAATGGCACAGGGTGCCCAATATGTTATTCAGGACGGCAAACTTCATTCGCAGAACAAGCGGTATTCTTTTATATTAAACAATTGTATCCTGATGCTATAAGCAGGCATAAATCTGATTTTCTAGGCAAGTTTGAATTGGATGTTTATATTCCATCTATCAAATATGCGATAGAATACGATGGCGAAGCGTGGCATAAGCAAAATAAAATAGAAAGAGAAAAGCGAAAATATCAAATATGTAAAGAACATGGTATAACTCTGATTAGAATGCGAGAACAAATGCCGGAGTCGGGTGAAGAAGTTGCAGATCGTATAGTTGGTATGAAAAATCTGTACGAGCATAAGAATCTGGAATTTGCCTTAAGACAATTGTTAATGCTTTTAAATTTGTATAAACCAATACCAGATAATTTAATAAATTTAAAAAGAGACAGATTTAAAATATTAGAATATAAAAAATCGGATATAAGCAACTCTCTTGTTTCTGTTCGGCCAGATATCGCAATGGAATGGCATCCAACTAAAAATGGCAATTTGCAACCAAGTATGTTTAGTTGTGGTTCCAATCATAAAGTATGGTGGATATGTCCAAAATGTGCTTATGAGTATCAGTCTAGCATCAGTCATAGAACCAACAAAAAAATCCCAACAGGATGCCCTATATGTGGCAAGGAACGCAGCGATCTAGCAAAAAGTGTTGCGGTAAACATGATAGATCTTAAAACAGGCGACATAATAAAAACTTTTAAGTCCATATCGGATGCTGGCAGACAGATGAAAATAAGTTCGGGAAATATAGGCATGGTATGCAGGGGACATAGAGCTTATGCTGGCGGGTACAAATGGGAGTATGCTGATGAGAAAATTTCAAAAAAGTATAAAAAATTGAATAAACAATTAGATTTAGATTTGACCAAATAGGGCAAAGCGGACTCGAATTAAGAAAAAGGTTAGTTTTCTAACCTTTTTTATTATGCAGTTCGGTAAGGTCTAAAAAATAGCCCGTTTTATAACCTGTATTACCGAACCGCAAAAAAACTTAGAAATCCAACGAAAAACCGCCCTTTGACAGGACGGTGTAAAATGTGGCTCGAATCAACTTGTTCATATCGGGCAGAAAATCCAATTGAATTCGAACGCTTAGGCAAAGTAGCAGGAATATTCATGAAGAATTGGTATTCTTAATACTAAGGTTCGTTTTGTTTATATTTACTAATCTTCGTCCAAGGAATCGTCACTCATTCTGTCACGACGTTCGCTTAGTATTTCATCGTTATATTTAAAGAATGCTGGGCCTTGAATTGCAGACCAATCGTATCCTAATTCGCGCATTAATTTCATAGCCAGCTTTGATAGAGTATATGTCTCACCGTTATAGGTTACTTGCCTAATATCGTCGGCCACCGTACATTTCCTATCTAAACCGTCAGGAAAGGATCTTGTAAAGACAAGCTCTGCACCAACTGGTATTTGTAATTCTTTGAATGTGAATTTTCCTCTGTTCATAATTTTTTCTGTTTTTGGTGTTTCTAACAAAACCTGCCCAGATTCATCGATCATTGAATTATTAATAGCAACTTCTTGACCACCAAGTGCTTTTAATATAGCCATAGCACGTTCAGGGGCTAATTCAAAAAATTCACGGTTTTGACGTACTCTATGGTCTGCAAAACCGTCGTGAATAAGTTTTTCTTTGGTTTCGTGATCGTCAACTTCTACAGCATAATGACAACGAAATGGTACAGGAATCCCTGTTGTGTCCAGTTCTTTCATACGCTGTTCCAATGTACTGGTTGTTCTGCCAATTTTTATATAACCTGGCATTGCATCGTTAGTCATAATATAAATTTTTCCACGAGACATATTTTATCCTTTTTTATTCGTCTTAATAGTAAATAGAAAAAGAAAATATTGCAAACAAAATTGTGCCGTATTGTGTATTTATTTGATAATTTTATTTTTATGATTTATAATCGCTCATGTGTGCGATATGATAAAAAGTTAGGGTTAATATGGCAGATTTGTTCTTTGGAATACCAGATAATAGCGTGATATATCTTGATACCTCTGCAGTGAATTTTCTTTGTGATAATTTGTCGCTTAGAGATGCTGCGGCGACAAAATTATATCATGCGCGTAAAGGGACAAGGTTTTATATATCATCAACGGTCATATGGGAAATATTAGCAACAAAAAACGATGAACAACGCGAATTGCTAATCGCATTTATGCAAAATCTTTGTTATGGAAAATTGATTAACTCTCCAAGTGAATTCATATTAAATTATATAAAGTCGAAATGTCCTTTGGTTGAAACACCATACGATTTTCATTCCAAATTACCTATCGCAAACGTTTGGACAGACATAGTGAACGATAAAAATAGAACTTTTTCGGATTATGCTACAGACCAGATGGGGAATAGATCCATTGTGAGCATATTTCGTGAATTTATCAAAGATTTTAATCAAAGTATAATATTTGAAAAGACAAAATCTGACGCATTTGATTGGTTGGTTGAATCAGATGAAAACGATGATATGCATACTATACGTTGCAAAAAATTGGCTTGGTTAATGATAATTATTTTGTTAGTGGCAGAAATGGATTTTGATCCGACACCTGTAAAAGAGTTTTGGTGTAAGTTAAAAATGGATTCGTTTTTAGAACGCCTGTTTTATTTAAAAAGTAATTTGTCGATATTAGCTACACGGGGGCCTTTTGCACTTATGTCCAAATTAGCTATAAATCAAATTGGTAAGAATGGCGGTATCAATAGGGGGATTATATTAGATATGTATCATGTAATCAATCTAACATATTGTGATGTATTTTTTACGAATGATGAGGGTTTTAGAAAACTTAAAGAAAATTTTGATCATCCATTGATGGATAGAATACATATTATCAAAGATTATAGAATGTTAAAACACGATTTATTCTGATATATCTGTCGATCATGTCGTGTTAATAACACTTAATTTTCAATATGTTTTCTTAATAAAAATAACTGTTTTTGGTAGCAAATAGGTAACAAAAGTAGGTTTATAATAAAATATAACCCATATTTGAATATTATGGGTAATCAGGATAAATATGATTCAATAACAGGTTATATTGCTTACAAATTGTTTAACAATATGGATGTTTATACAGAATATAAGCATTATTATAATTTTGATAATAATTATGTGTTAAAATTTGGTGTTAGCAGATATTTTTAAAAAATAGGGGCAAGATAAACTCGAACGGAGAAAAAGGTTAGATTTCTAACCTTTTTTATTGTGTGGTTCGATAACGCCTGAAAAATAGCCTGTTTTATAATCTGTATTATCGAACTGTAGAAAAGCTTGGAATTCCAAAGAAAAAACTGCCCCGAAGGGCAGCTTTGTAAATTGTGGCTCGGGCAACTGGACTCGAACCAGTGACATACGGATTAACAGTCCGTTGTTCTACCGACTGAACTATGCCCGAATAGCGTTGCTTATAATATACTAAAAAAACCCAGAAGTCAAGACCTTTTAGAAGATTTTTATTGTGTCTCACATGTTCCGGAAATCCGCCAGAATCTGGGAATTTTACCAAGTTTGGTATAAAAATGTATGTTTTTCAAACTATGTCCTCACAGGTTCTAACAAGTTGAAACAGTGCCTTTCCCTGAAAAATATCAAATCAGGTTGTATGTGACTTACTGCTGTTTTCAACATTGATTTCAAGGGCAAAGACAAGCACACAATCAACGACAAATTTGCACTTTTTACCAGAGTTGTATTTTTTGCGATGTATTGCTATCGAAACCAGAGAATACACACCCTATCCTAGGGACATACATAGCAAACAAAAGGAGTAAGGCATGTATGAACAGGATAGACTGATGGATTGTAATGAATTAGCGAAGTACCTAGGGGTTACACCCGACACACTGGGGGTATATAGAACCAAGGGAGTTGGTCCCAAATATATCAAGATAGGCAGAGTTATCAGGTACAGGGTTGGTGACGTAAGGGATTGGTTGGACCAAAAAGCTAGAACAAAAACTTTTATGTAAGCGGTATGTCTATTTCACTGGATATTATTCTTTTTATCGCCATTGTTGTGTGTAAACAACACAAGAGGTAAACAAATGGGAAAAATATGGAAATGCGAAAAACGATTGTTCAAGGACCACTGGATAAAGAACATTCGTTCAACGCATAAACTTCAAATCACCGATGGTTCAGTTCCTGGACTGTATATGAGGTATTCACCAACAACAAAGCTGGTGACATTCTTCCTGGCTTGTCTGATAAGATCAACCGGCGAAAGAAAGAACATCTACCTGGGCAGATATACAGAGTATGAAACGGTTGAAGATGTTAAGAAAAAAGCAAGGGACCTGAGAGAACAAATTCTATTGGGAGGAAACCCAATGGCTCAGATAAAAGAAGAAGTAAAAAAACAAGTAATCAAAGAAAGCAAAAAACACACATACAAAGAACTATTCCAGATGTACATAACTAAGTACGCAAAAGTATATAAGAAAGAACGAACAGTAAAGTCAAATGAAGACCAAAGCCGCTTATACATAGAACCAATCCTTGGGGATATGTATGTGGACGAGATAGAAGAGCAGCACGTGTTAGATGCATACCCAGTATGGGTCGAAAAAACATCGTTCTCTACAGCAAACAAGGTCCTGTCATTGCTGTCAAGTTTCTGGGATTGGTGTGAAAGTTACAAGTATCTGCCACGTGACAGCAATCCATGTAAGTACGTCAGAAAAGGTAAAACGCAAACAGTATGCAAGAAAACAACCCTAGACATAGACGGATACAAGGGATTGTTTGCAGCACTAGAACGTGGACCAATAGAAACTGACATGCATGAGAAATACTTCCGGATCATAAAATTGCTGGCATTAACAGGGTGCCGCAGTTCAGAAATCCGCTGTCTGAAAGTCAGAGAGGTAGACCTAGAACATAAGGTCCTGCACCTTGAAGACAGTAAGACAGGTGCAAGGGATGTTAAGTTGCCTGATTTGGCGATAAAAGAATTAGAAATTGCGCTGGCAGAGGCAAAAATGATAGGCAGCGAATATGTGTTCGCCAGCCGAGGGAACATCTTCCAAGGTGTACAGGATATACGTAAGCCATTCCAATGGGCTCTCAAGAAAGCTGGCCTGCCACAGATGAGAATCCACGACCTGCGCCATTCATTCATCACTATGGGGGCTAACACAGGCCAGAACATGGTCGCTATGCGAGATGCAGCAGGACACAGCCGGATCACCACGACCGAGGGATACACCCATCTGGCTGATGAACAGACTTTCATCGCAGTGAACAATATTGCCAATGCAATATGTGCATAATTCTTCCAAAAACCGCAGATTTCTGCGGTTTCTGGTTTGTCTATTTCGCTGGACTTGTGTGTTTCTTTCGGTATGTTGTGTGTAGAAACAAGAACAAAAAAAGAGGTAAAAACAATGGCAAAAAAGAAGAAAAACTTATTCGTAGCAGCATACTATGCGGCTATTAACTCAGAGAACGGTATTGAAAAGATATGCTGGGCATTAGGTTCAGAATACATATCAGAAAGCACGGCATATTGCTGGATCGAAGAAGAACACACAGAGAAAGAAATCGTAGCTATGTTACGCAAGATTGGATACGACATCCCAAAAGAATTCAAGGGATCGGACAAAATCCTAACATGTGAGGACTAAGACCATGACAGAGATAAACAAAGAATTCGGATTCTACGGCACAGTAAAGCATAAATTTAATGATCCAGAACATGTAGAAGTAATCATATATACAGCAATCCGCCGAATACAGCAAATCGCACCAGAACTTACAATATTAGACATCACAATGATGCTGAACGGCAGAACCGGAAGACACCTGGCTGATGAACTGCTGGATATCCCAGGCGAAATCACCCCAGCACTAGTACTGATACAAATTGCAATGTGGAACAAACTAAGCATAAAAAAGTGGATAATGCATTACAACGATTTTGCGCTGGTATTGCCGGCAATCGATAAAAGAATGTTGTACGTGTCTGCTATAAAGAACGAAATGAAAAAGAAAGCAATACACAAACTGATGATAGAAGAAATCGGTTGTGACGAGAATTCAGCATGGCCAGATCCAGAAACTTGGGTAAACGCAGAAAACGTGCCAACCAAGGAACTGGAAATGATGTGGCAATACATTCAGCAGAAATTACAAACCAAAGGTAAGAAATAATGGACACACTAAGAACACTTCAACAGAAACTGCGTGCGGTCGAAAAACAATCGGCTGATTCAAAATACCCAACAGGCTTGATAGTGGACCTATCAGGCCCACAGGGAAACATATATGCCCTGATAGGCATGTGCAACCACATAATCAGAGAATTGGGGCTGTCACCCCAGGAAAGGGAAGAATATGAAACCGAACTAAATGCTGCCGAGATTTACAAAGAAAAATTGAAAGTCATGAGCAAATGGTTCGGTATCGTATTCACAGGATTGGAGGACTAAGACATGCCAAGACAAACACAACCACAAAGACCAGAAGAACCGAAAGAAACCAAAAGCGTATATGTGTCAGCCATCCGGCAAGAAATGCGAACCATGGAGGGCATAGATGCAATGCTGGTAATTATGAAGACCGGCAGCCAAGGCGTATGGGAATGGCTGCACAAAAAACATACAGAGAAAGAAATCATACTGACACTGCGATTGCTGGGCTACAAGATAGACCCAGCCATCACCGGATCAGACGAGCAATATCAGATATACTGGTAAGGGATATAACTATGAGCAAGAAGAATATATTTGTGCATGCATTTTGCCATGAGCTAAGAACAGGTGTTGGCGTTAATAAAATAACACATGCGATAGAAAAGCTATACGGCCATCAACAAAGTCCATTCAACTGGTTTGAAGATGGACGGACCGAAAAAGAACTAGTTACATTATTGCGTAAAATTGGTTACGAAATCCCAAAGGACACCCAAGGTTCAGACAAGATATACAAACACTGGCCCATAGAATAAATATTGCGAACGAAAAATATTCATGGCACAATTCAAAAAAAGGAAGGAGTATCAAATGCCAAAAGTAAAAAAAATATTCACCGAGTATGGCCTGGATTTTGATAATAATAAATATGGGGTTGGCCGCAGTACAGAGTACGAATACACTGACGGCACAGAGATGAGAACCCACGAACCGGTAAAATTCAAGAAAGTGAATGCAAGATATTTTAGAATTTGGATTGGCAAGATAGTATTTGTGATAGACTCAGACAGACCGCATTTTTCATTCCGCAAAAAGAAACGCTGGAACTTCAAGATGGTGTACGGCAAAAGTGGAATTAAGTAACATAAAGAAAAAAATGGACAAAAAGTAAGAATTTGACAATTTTTTCTTGACAACGACAATAGGTGTGCTATTTTCTGGTAGCAAGAAATGTATCAAAACTTGCAATAAGGACCAGAAATGATCATCGCTATTGAGGGTATGGATGGAGTTGGTAAATCCACCTGTGCCAGATCGCTAGCAAACTATCTTAACTATGAATATGTCTCTACGCCCATCCAGACATTCTTCAAGGGCGGTAACAATAACCCAGAATTTAAGAATACGATGAATATCATGTACGATATGACAGATTCTGTCGTAAAATCGTATTTTATAGGGCTTGGAAATTTAGTAGCCTGTAGACATAAGGACAACATAGTACTGGACAGACATTTTGCTTCTAACTACTTTTGGAATGGTACTCCTGAATCAGAAATTGTATTTAAGCACCTTATAGAGCTAATAGGCAAGCCCGACATTACATTCTTGTTAAAGGGTAGTGTCCAGACAAGAATGAAGAGATTGTATGAAAGAGATCCGAATGGTTGGGATTTGAAAGACCCAGAAAAACATGTGATTGGACATGATAAAATGGAAGATTTCCTGATTAGATTTGATATCCCATATATTGCAATAGACACAGACAACATAAATCAACAAAAAGTGTTTGAAACAGTCAAGCAACACGTTATCAATATGAGCAAAGGTAAAAAGCGATAGAGATGGAAATACTATTCCCTGCTGGTTCATTAAAGCATGTGGACGTAGCAATACGTAGTGGAGTAGATGCGGTTTATGGCGGTTTTAAGAAATGGAACGCAAGAGATAAGGCAGATAACTTTTCATTCAAGCAATACAAGACCGTATTAGACAGGCTGCACGAAAACGGAATACGCTTTTACCTTACATTGAATACTTTGCTTTTTGACACAGAAATTGCAGAAATTCTTAAACTATTTAAGCAACATCCAGAATATCTACCAGATGCATTCATTGCCACAGACATTGGTCTTATAACAGAATTAAGAAAGAATTTTGCTAATGTACCTGTTCATCTTTCTACTCAGTTTGGAATACATAACTCGGATGACATGAAACTTGCCGAGCAATTAGGTGTTGAACGTGTCGTCCTGGCCAGAGAGTTGACCAAGGACACAATAAGACAAATATGCGACAGTTCTCCCCTTGAAACAGAATGCTTTGTATATGGATCTCAGTGCATTAGTTTTTCAGGGCAATGTTATTTTTCATCTCTCCTAAATGGAGGCAGTGGTAATAGAGGCAAGTGTGAGATTTTCTGTAGGGATAGATATTGCACAAAGCATGCCAGCGGAAATTTGTTATATGTTACAGATATGAATTGCGCTGGGGTTATCAAAGACCTGCCACAAGTGACAAGTTGGAAATTAGAGGGCAGAAAAAGAAATCCTTACCAAATAGGAAACTATGTAAATTATATGAAAGCCGGCGAGTTAATTCATCCACAGACTGGATATATGTACGGAACATCAATAGAACAAAATGGTCTGTATAGCGAAAAACATACCAGGGCTGTGCCATTGATATATGCCGCACCGTATGATATTGCAGGAAATAATATAAGTTTTAACATACACTCCAGCCAAGGATTTATTCAGGATATAACATACATTGACAGTTGTGGCGAGGGGCATAAATTTAAAAGACCGGTGCCTGCATGTTTCATTGAATTCGATCCAGATAGTTTTTCACACACAATAGAGAAACTAACAGGGAAGAATGTTTATAAAATAACCGGCAGTGAATCAATAGGAACTCCTCTTTACATTGATACGACAACTCTTGAGAAGATAACACAATCTGTCAAAAAAACACGTGCTCAAAACAGCAGTAATCGTTCCGATGTGAATGAAATATGGCTTGAAACAAATGATAAAAATAAGTTAAAAGGACTTATGGAACGCTATCCAAAGCATACCTTTGTGTATGATGTTGGATCAATAGCAAATCTAGAAAGATGTACTGATTTAGAAAGCGACAACATAATATACAAGTTGCCCATGTTTAATTTCGATAACAAAAATCTGCAACATCTCTATCGGCAATTCGCTGGCAAAAGAGTGATGTTTACACACATAGGCCAACTCTCAGCATTTATAGATATACCATTAAGAGAAAGATTGGTAGATTATACGATACCAGTATGGAATAAAAAGACATTACAGTACCTTAAGGGACAAGGTATAAGCACATTTACTGCATCGCCAGAACTATCAACAAAACAGAATGGCAAAATTCTTGCCGGCGAGAACTTTAATAGTATTTCCTACGGCAGATTGCCACTGGTGTTTACCAGAATGTGTTTCAGACATTTATTCGGATGTAAAGAATGCTCATACAACAAGACCAAGACAATGAAAAATATAGATAAGGGAATTGATTTTGATGTTAAGTGTTATCCCGACTTCAGAATTATACTTGCGAGTGAGCCTATACACAATACAAGCACTGCAGGAATCAGCAGATATGTAGTTAATGACTTAAGCATTGAACAAGTTTTTGACTTATTATCTGGGAAACAACCGATTGCTGGATATGCATGCAATCAAAATACAAAAAGGCGTTAAATTGAAAACAAAAAGTATTTGGGGGCAACCACCAAGCAGGCTCTACGGTTTAATTAGATTGGCGGAACATACGTTTAATGGACATTTCAATGCCTGCGTTGTTGGATGTTCTGATGGAAAATTTGTGTTCCCGTTCGCACGCAAGGGACATCACGTTACGGGTTACGACGTGGATAAAAGCGCACTATATGGTGCAACAAAAGAGTTCCCTATATATGAAAAAACAAAGCCAATCCCATATGCAGGGCTTACAACTTTGCCACCGTTCCCAACAGAACCAAGAACATACAAGGGATGTATAGAAAAGGTTAAGATAGAGGGATTGAATCATTTGGTAAAGATTGAAGAACGAGATTTCTACGCTTTGCCTCCAAAACAAAAGTTTGATGTAGTTTTCACTTCATGTTCTTATCAATATTCTCTTAATGCATCAAAAACACTAGAAGAAAAGACAAAAATAATACAAGGGATAGTATCTGATGGTGGTTACCTATACATTGACTATATGATGGCAATAGATGAACAGGACTACGACAGGTTTCCAGAAAATAAGTATCTCAGAAAAGGACAAATGGCGACATTCTTCCCGACAGAAGAATGGCAAGTGCTGCATATAAAAGAGAACAACACACCATCATTTGAACATGCTCATACAGAGCATCCTTATCACCATTATCATAGATTTGGGTATGTGTTGGCACAAAAGAGGCAAAGATGAGCAAAAAAGAACTGTGCTGGAATATAACATCAAAGTGCAACCAGAACTGCATCTATTGCTTTAGAGAGCAAAATGCAACAGATTGTTCTGCTGCAGAAAGCATGGGCATATTGCAGTATCTGATATCAAGGGGTGTAAAGGAATTGACATGGTCTGGTGGCGAACCACTACTGTATCAGGGTTTAGATATACTGCTTCAAACATCATATGAGCATAAAATAATAAACAAGTTGAATACAAATGGTGCGCTGTTAACACCGGAGCGTTTGCAAAAAATTGCTGAATATATCGATATGTTTACCTTGTCGCTTGACACTGTGGATTCAACAATCAATGCCAAATTGGGCAGAGGCGCAACCCATCAGGAACAGGTATTAGCAGTTGTTAAACATATTAAGGATTGCTATCCGAATAAGAAAGTGACAATAAATGTCGTGATTAACAAATTCAACCTGAATTCAATACCAGAACTTGTCACAAGACTAAATGAGTTGCCAATTGATGGTGTGAGATTGTTTCAGGTGTCGCCAATTCGTGGACGTGCAATAGACACATTTAGCAACACAGCTGTCACAACAGAACAGTTTGAGCAGGCAAAAACATACTTTCAGCAACACTTAAAACATGCAAACCTAACATTCAGAAATAAGTCTTCGCTTGAAAGTAAATATTTAGTTATAACCCCAAATGGGAACCTATGCTATAATTCCAACGGAAAAGACATCTTAATTAAACAACTGAGAGGGAAAAACCGATGAGCTACGAAAAAGAGATAAAAATCTTAAATATATCTGTAGAGGATGCAGAGAGCAAATTAAAGAACCTTGGGGCAACATTTAAGGGTAAAAATCGTCAAAAGATTTATACATATGATTTGCCAACAATAGGACACCGATTTAAAGAAATAATAGACCAGCTGGAAAAAGCACCAGGGGTGTTGATTGAAAAATCATATAGACAGAGATTAAAAAACCTATTTATAGAGGTGGAAGATCTGTTGCCAGACGAACTAGTTCAACCAGTCATGAATTCATATGGCAAGACAACACTTGATGAAATTGTAGATATGTTAGATGATGTTGCAACGATAAAAAATCTTCCAATTGCATCACAGATTTTAGAACTTGGTATCAACCCAAATAAGTGGATAAGATTACGCAGAACTGGTGATAAGTCAACCCTAACAGTGAAACATGTATTTGATAAAAATACATCTGCTATACAAAAAGTTGGTGAATATGAGATACCAGTAAACAGTGTTGAAGAAACAGATGCTTTGTTGACTGCGTTGGGGTTTGCTAAGCGGAATGTTCAAGAAAAGATAAGAACTCAGTATGAATACAAAGGGGCAGAAATTGATATTGATCAGTGGCCACACCTGGAACCATATATGGAAATCGAATCTGAAGATGAAAGCATCTATGATGAATTGATAGATAAGTGCGACTATAGAGGCATGGAAATAGTTTCTTGCAACACTGAGGAGTTGTATAGAAGAAAGGGAATTAAAATAAAAGAAGTCCCTGAATTATTATTTGACAAGGATTTATAATGAAAATACATGTGCTTGGGGCAAACGGTGCATTTGATGGGTATAACACCTCGTTGTTTGTAAAAAATGACGATGGGGTTGGTATACTTTTAGATTGCGGCTACACCGTTTTCCCTGAGTTACATAGACAGGGACTTCTGCCGGATGTAGATGCGGTGCTTATTTCGCACCTGCACGGCGACCATACTGGATCATTATCTACTTTGATACTATATGCGAAGTACAAACTAGGAAAACGACTTATGGTTGGTGGTGCAGACTGTAAAGCGTTGCTACGGCTTCAGGGCATATCTGATTCAAGCTGGAAAAAGGTGTCACCAAACGGCAAAATTTTGTATCAAACTATGGAAACGGAACATATCCCAGGCGAGGAACCAAACAATTGCTTGTTTTTAGAGAATAAAATATTATACTCAGGTGATACAAACCAATCATTGCTTCATACTGACTTTGCCAAGAAAGCAGATATTATATTCCATGAAGCAACGGTAAAACCAAATATGACGCATTCGAACATCGCCGTTCTAAATAATGCGCCATATGATATAAAGAACAAAACATGGCTAGTTCATATTCCTAAAAATGAATATGAAGAGGCTCAAGAATTTGTAAGAAATAACGGTTTCGCAGGTATCTGCAAACGGGGACAAATAATACAGAGATAAGGGATTGAAATGAAAGTCTTTGTCACACAAGAATACATGCAGTCAAGTATTGCCAGAATTAAACAACTAGAGGCGGAACTGGACCACATCAGAAAAGAAAAGAATAATGCTTTTGAGGGCGACACAAACTCATGGCATGATAACTTTGCCTATGAAAGCCTAACTCGTGAGGAAAAATTGGCAGAAGATAAGCTGTTCAAAGCGGTAAGAGAGCTGGACAATTATCGGGTTTTTGCAGACACTATTCCTGCCAACCCAAAGATTGTAGGTATGTATTGCTGGGTTAAGGTGTTAGAAGAAAATCTTGCCAACCTAAAGCAGCAGGAAAAAACTATTGGGCTGGTACCGTTGGGTGGCGAGGATTACAAGAACAAAATATACAGTTATAATGCACCGATTGTATTCCCATTGATGGGTGCTAAGGTTGGGGACGTACGCACAGTTAAGATTCCAATTGGCACATTCAAACTTACTGTATTAGATATCCAAAAAATGAGATAAGCTTGCAGAAACAAATACTGAACCTTATAAATGGAAACCTGCCTGATATACAGGCAGATGCAATAACCCCTCTGAATGAGGGGTTGTTTGCACAAACATGGGCCATAGGTAATAACTACATAGCAAAGGTTTCCAAGAACCAGCTACCCAATGACTACCAAAATGCTGAGGATAAAGTTCTTGATTATTTGGCCAACAAAACAAAACTTGTAATACCAAAACTTATAACACACTCCAGATTGGAAGATGGACGAGAGATTTTAATAGAAACCAGGGTGCCTGGCAAAGCATTTTCATATGAAGAATATCTAAGACTGCCTGACAACACAAAGCAGGCAATTCAGTTTCAATATGGCAGAATTTGTAAGCAGATACATTCCATAAAAAATCAACAAATGCCTGGACGATTAAAAAGAACAGCGGAGTATCAAATTAAGTGTTTTGATAGTTGGTATACAGAAGAAACACGTGGAAAATTATCAGTAGAAGAACGTTCCATAATAGAAAATGCTTTTAGTGTATACAAAGATGCGGCAAAAGACATGGAACTGCTGCCTTGTCATGCGGATTTACACTTTAATAACATAATGGTAAGTCAGGATAATACCACTATTACAGGGGTAATTGATTTGGGGGCATTTCAGTATGCTGATCCGGCATACGAGTTCAGATACATGTACGGCGAACCGCAAGAAATGTTTGAAGTCGGATACGGGAAACGATTTGATACAACCTTTCAAGATAGGCAATTCTTTTACTGTTTATGTATGTTTTTGATGGGAGTAAAACAACCAGAGTTAAGTTGGGTATCAAGCGATCAAAATGTAAAGAGGTTAAAAAAACTCATAGCATGTAGACACATGGAAGAAGCCTACAGATGAATTTCCTAGGCTTTCTTTCCTGTTGAAACCCATATGATTGTGGTGTAAAATCAACGCAGAATAGGAAAGGAGTTAGCCGTTTGGCGACTCCTTTTTTGCTATTCTATGCATTGTGAGGGCAATATGATAGAGATTGATATTCCATACGTCTATATGGACGTGGCAGATCTGGCCAAGCGATGGCACTGTGAAATCAGCGTTATAGAAATGCTGGCAGAAACAGGACAGATAGAGTGCTGTGTTCGGCCTGTCGCGCTAGAGGTCGCCTTGGACAAAGTCTGGCCTAAACAAGAACGTCTCGACATTCAAATCCCATTTCCGCACCGTCTTGACAGAACGGAAATATATCGACTTTTTCGTCGCCCCACCATCCCCCAAATCATAACCAGCCACAAGGACAAAATCCCAAACGCACCAGATGTCCGTATCGCATTCGCAGACATTGTGTTCTTTATGGACTGTATCAAAGATTTCGAGGCCAAACATAAGATGTATCAAGAAAGCGATTTCCAAATAGCGACCAGCGACTTTACATGCATTATCTGGCAAGGCAAGGAATTGAAATTCGGTGAAACCCAGGGCAAGGTCATCAGAATGTTGTGGCAGGCCAGAGAGAAAGGCGAACTGTGGGTTTATGGCAAACGCATACTTAGCGGCATAGGTTCTGGCTCAACCCGGCTGCGCAGTATATTCAGGAACCACAAGACATGGCGTGAAATCATAGCGACAGACAGCAAGGGACGATATAGATTAAAACTGCCACCAAAACCAGGATTGTGCGACGGGATTGAGCTCGGCCAGTAGGTTAAAACAATTCCGCATGTTTTTATATAACTATCTGTCTATTGAGCCGCGCTGGGTGGTGTATCTTGGTCCAGAAAATCCTGAAAAATTTGTGCAAAATGCATGGGCGTGGTGTTCGTGCAATGCAGTATCTTCTGTAGCGTAGATGTAGAAATCCATCGTGGTTGCCCGTGTATAGTATATCGTTTGCTGGGGTTAAATGTCGTAGAATCCAGTTTGCAGCGACATGCTAAGCCAGAGCAACTGATGTGATTTTCCTGTGCGATATAGCATATTGCTGCCCACAGTGCCGCATGAGGTGTCATATTTTTATCTCTTGGTATCAATTTGTTTGGCGTGCTGGTTATTATGCATCAAATCCTAATAAAATACCATAGGCATATATTCTTGTCACGCGTGGGCCGGGGGTTGGGGCGTAATTTAACCGAATTTTATAACATATTGATGACTAAGTGTATGATTTGCATCATTTTTACCGAATCGCAAAAAATACAAATTTCGCAGAAAGATAACGGCGAAAACAACTTATGGTTGTATCGCTTGACGTGTGCGCGTAAAATACCAAATAATGTACTTGAATAAATAACAAAGGTATAAATCATGAGATATCACAATGCGTTATGGCGGGCAATTGGCTATATCGCCGACAAGAATAATATGACATATTCTGGGCTGGCGGTAAAATGTGGGCTGGACGCCACCACTTTTAACATCAGCAAGCATAAAACATGTCATGGCCAGCCACGCTGGATATCGACGCAAACATTGGCCAAGATACTGACACAAACGCATACCACACCAATTGAATTTGCCAAGATTTTTCAAATGTATCTTGACCAGGACGAAGAATCAAAATAGCACTGCAATATACTTGTACGCATTTTTATTTGCATTTTTATTCGGTTATGATATCGTAGCCTGCCAATACTTATGAATCTAAGTCAGGAGAAAAAACATGGGGAATTTTACACAAGCCAAACAGACGAATATTGCGCGATGCGATGGATGTGAGTATCGCTGTGCGTTGGGGGCATTTAATTCAAATGGCGCATATTATTATTATCCAACAATTGACGGCCAGGTTATTTATAAATACATCAATGAAAATGGTGCGATATGTGACGTTTCTGCATATATAGAAGGCCTTAATTCCCGCAACCGTGCAATTAGTCTTGCGCGTGATATCGCAAAATGCTGTGACCGCTATCGCGTGTGTTTTAACAAGGCGCAATTGCAAAAATAATTTTAATAATCCCCCGTGCGTGGGGGATTTTTTATCTGTTGCACATTTGGGGGCGGGGTGATATATTTTTATATGTCCAATACAGAATAACAAAAAGGATTTTTAATGTTATTAAAGGGTAAAAAGATTTTAATAACGGGGGTCGCCAACGATTGGTCTATGGCGTGGGCGATTGCCAAACGTGCTGCAGAACAAGGGGCGGAAATTGCAATGCCATATGCGATGCCTGCATTGGAAAAGCGGGTTCGTCCATTGGCGGAATCAATTGGTGCAAAATTCGTCCAGGAATGCAATGTCCAAAATGATGAACAGATGAATGATTTATTTAATAAAATCGAATCCGAATGGGGTCATTTGGATGGCATGCTGCATGCGATTGCATTTTCTGATAAAAACGAATTGACGGGTCGTTACGCTGATACTACGCGTGATAATTTCAAGAACACAATGGATATATCTGTTTATTCGTTGGTTGATTTAACACGTCGCGCATCCCGACTAATGACCAGCGGTGGCAGTATTGTCACCCTGACATATTTTGGTGGTGAAAAGTCTGTGCCAAATTACAATGTTATGGGTGTTGCAAAATCCGCCTTGGACAGCAGTGTTCGCTATCTGGCGTCTGACCTGGGACGTGATAATATTCGCATCAATGCGATTAGTGCGGGTCCAATTATGACATTGGCGTCCAGTGGTGTTGGCGGTTTCAAGGCGATGTTGCGTCTGAACGCAGAAACAACACCGTTGCGTCGCAATATGACATTAGATGACGTATCTGGTGCGGCGTTATATTTGTTCAGCGACCTGTCATCTGGCGTCACTGGCGAAGTTCATCATGTAGATTGTGGTTATTCAACAACCGGCATGATGCCAAATGAAATGAAAGACATTTTGTTAAAAGAATTGGATAAATAACATCGGCGCCCCCGGCAAAACACGGGGGCTTTTAAAAACACAATGACACGTTATTTTGATGCACATTGTCATTTATCAGACACCCCGGAATTACCGTTTGACCCATCTAAATTTGCGGGCGTAATATGTAATGCGACAAATGTGTCCAAATGGCATGATATTGTCACGATGACGCGCGCGCGACCTAATGTTTTTGGTGCAATTGGCATCCACCCATGGGAAATCGACACGGCGAATTCCGATTGGGCCGATATATTGTATCGCACGCTGGCGGCCACACCTGGTTTGATGGTTGGAGAAATTGGATTGGATAAAAATTATCCTGACATGCCAACCCAGCAGCACGTGTTTAGACAGCACTTAAATATCGCATCGCGATTGTCACGTATCGTGCATATTCATTGTGTGGGCGCGTGGGATTGCATGTTTGCCACATTGAATTCTTTAGAAAAATTACCACCTGCAATTTTATTTCATGGATATTCCGGTGGTGTGCCCCAGATAAAAATGTTATCAGAACGATACAATGCGTATTTTTCATATGGGCCACGTGCATTGCGTGGTGGCGTACGCAGTGTGGCGCGCATAATAAATACACCACGGTCACGCCTGCTGACAGAAAGTGACAGCTGCACCCCGGATATTGTCATTGATGTCACAAACAAGATTGCCGATATATTGAATCTGGACACGGGGCATCTGGCCGATATAATATGTCAGAACAGTCAAAGGATGCTTGCAAATGGATAGATTACACAGAACGCGTTTGTTGTTGGGCGACGGTGCTATTGATAAATTAAAATCATCTACGATAATGATTGTTGGTTGTGGCGCGGTTGGTTCTTTCGCGATTGAGGCTATCGCACGCAGCGGTATTGGCCACATTGTTTTGATTGATTTTGATAATATAGAGCCTACAAATATAAACCGTCAATTGTTTGCATTGGATTCGACGCTTGGCCTGCCCAAGGTATCAGTTGCTGCGACGCGAATTCACGACATTAATCCCGATATTCGCGTCACTGTGATAAATACATTTTTTGATGAAAATACGACGCTGGACATTACGCCCGATTTTGTAATTGATGCAATTGACAGTACCACATCCAAAATTGCGCTGTATAACTGGTGTGTGGCGCATAATGTTCCATTTATTTCCAGTATGGGTGCCGCGTTAAAGACCGACCCAACCCAAATTAAAATATCAAAAATATCGCGAACATCGGTGTGTCCATTGGCATCAAAAATTCGCAAAATGTCACGTGAATTAAAATTGCCGGATTTTCCTGTGGTATTTTCTTCACAGCCACCTCAGACACCCGCCGTGGGTGGCAAAACGCTTGGGTCATTGGTGACGGTGACGGGCATATTTGGGCTTTTGCTGGCAAATTATGCAATCGATAGCCTGTTGGGAAAATAATTGTATTATATTATCTTTGACAACTTGGTATATATTTTAATAAACTAAACATACAACACAAGGGGGAGACTGATGAAATTTTTTAATAAGTTAAAATCTGTATCTGGTCTTTGGATTGCGCTTTTGGCGATTGGCATTGCGCTGGGTGGTTATTTTGTTGGCGATGGTGTCTATCGTGCCGCGACCAAGCGCACCGTCACGGTCAAGGGTCTGGCCGAACGAAATGTTGTCGCAGATACTGCAGTATGGAATATCAAGATAAATCGCGTTGGTGGCGATTTGGCGGTTTTGCAACAGCAAATTGACAGTGATATTGACAATATCTATGATTTTTTAACCAATGCGGGATTTTCGCGTGATGAAATTCAAAAATTGCGTGTCCAAGTTCGTGATAAATATGCTGGCTATTCAGATGCTGAATTACGCGACCAGAACAGTGATGGCCGTTATGTAATTGAAACGGGCGTTGTGGTTCGCAGCACAAACGTACAAAAGATTGATAACGTATCGCGCAATATGGGCGAATTGGTGCGCCGCGGCATTACAGTCACCGAAGATTATTCTGGGCCTGTGTATATTTTTAGTGGCCTAAACGATATCAAAATATCCATGATTGAACAGGCGACAAAAAACGCAACCGCCGCCGGCGAACAATTTGCCAAAGATGCCAATGCAAAGTTGGGCAAAATACAAAGTGCAAACCAAGGTGTATTTAGCATCGAAGCGCGCGATCCAATCGACAGATGGTCATCAGATGAAAAACAGGCCATAAATAAAAAGGTCAGGGTTGTATCAACCATTACGTTCTTTTTAAAATAGTGCCAAATGGCACTATTTTTTTACCAACATATACGGCAATTCGTACATGGACGCACTAGTATTCTTGCCTATAAGAACCTTTTCCTAAACGTTGTATTATGATTGCATGCCATTTAAAAAGCAGTTATAATCATATTGTCTTGAATAAAAAGACAAAACAAACCTTGAAAAGGAGAAAAAACAGATGAGAGGACTATTGAACTATGTTCTAAAGCCATTGACTTTTATCGGGGCCTTAAACTGGGGCTTGATTGGTATCTTTGGTTTTGACTTGGTTGCATTTTTATTTGGCCCGGCGACCTTGGCCAGTAATATCGTATATGCGATAATTGGTATTGCCGCCCTGGTGTGGCTGATATGGATGTTTGTCGATGCACCAACATCTCGTAATAATCGCTAATAAAAGCAGATTAAGGTTTCATGTCTATCGCCCCACTTGGGGCGTTTTTTTATTTACGATTGGAATCTTTTTCCGTTGTATTGCGGGACCGAATTTTCTATAATTTACACATGTCTAAAACACCTGATTTATTTATATTGGCGGAACACGCCCAATTGTTACAGCAACTGAATGAATGGGACGTTGCCTATCATCAAAACGACGCCCCAATTGTTGATGACGCAACCTATGACGCGGCAAAACATCGCGCCCTCGCGTTAGAGGCCGAGTTTCCGCAATTGGCGAAAAATGGCGCATCGACACACGTTGGTGCGGCGGTGTCAGATAAATTTACATCACACATGCACAGTGTGCCAATGTTATCCATTTCTGATGTTTTTTCTTCAGTCGAAGTTGCCGATTGGTTTGATAAGCTGGCAGACCAGGATATTTTCATAGAATTAAAGGTTGATGGCGTTTCATATTCTGCGCGCTATGAAAATGGCGTTTTGGTTCGTGGCCTGACGCGTGGCAGTGGCGTCCAAGGCGAAGATATTACTGCCAATCTGAAAACGATTCCGGATATTCCTCAAAAATTGACGGGCGATTTTCCATCTGTCATAGAAGTTCGCGGCGAAGTATATATGTTGCGCAGTGATTTTTTAATTTTAAATTCTGAATCTGACAAAACATTTGCCAACCCACGAAATGCGGCGGCCGGTTCCCTGCGCCAGTTAAATCCGGCGGTGACTGCGTCGCGTCGGTTATCTGCATTTGCATATACGTATGGTGAAATATCGTCTCGGGATTGGAAAACACAAAGTGAATATTTTGATAAACTTGAATCATGGGGTTTCAAGACAACACGCCGTTGGGCGCGTCGTGTAAATTCATTGGATGATATTGAACGGACATATAATGAAATCATGTTAATGCGACCAGACATCCCCTTTGACATAGACGGATTGGTTTTAAAAGTAAATAACATTGATTTACAAGAAAAAATGGGCGCGCGCGCAAACAGCCCCCGATGGGAAGTTGCATATAAATTTCCCGCGGCCCGTGCCATTACAACATTGCGTGATATAACGATTCAGGTTGGTCGTACTGGGGTCTTGACGCCGGTTGCAGAACTAGAGCCTGTAAATATTGGTGGCGTGATTGTATCACGCGCAACGTTACACAACGCAGATGAAATTGCACGCCTGAATATACATATTGGCGACAAGGTGATTGTCCAACGGGCAGGGGATGTTATCCCCCAGATTGTTGGTGTTGCCGAAACACACAATGACGCACAACCCTTTTTATTTCCTGATAAGTGCCCAATATGTGGCGCATCCGTTGTCCAAGAATCTGGCCAGGTTGCACGTCGTTGTATAAACACGCTTGGCTGTCCCGCCCAGCGTATCGGGGAATTGGAACATTTTGTATCGCGCAAGGGGTTTGACATTGACGGCCTGGGGCCGCGCCAATTGGAAACATTTATTGCGCGTGGTTGGATTGAAACGCCGGCCGATATCTTTACATTGATTGCACGTCATGGCGATGAAATACGAACGCTGGACGGATTTGGTGATAAATCTGTTGCAAATCTGAACACGTCTATTGAGCGCGCGCGTACGGTTGATTTGCATCGTTTGTTATACTCTATCGGTATCCCAGAGGTTGGCGAAGTGACTGCGAAAATATTGGCGCGTGCCTTTGGAAATTTGGCGGCTGTTCGCAATGCGCCCGAATGGCGTCTAAAACAGATAGACGGCATCGGTGATATTATGGCCGATGAAATCGTATCTTTCTTTGCCGACGCGCACAATAATACCGTCCTGGATAATTTATTGTCCCAGATTACGGTTGTTGATGCCACTGCAAATGCTACTCAACCAGATACGCCTTTGTCGGGCAAACGTGTTGTCTTGACTGGAACATTGTCAAAATATACGCGCGATGCCGCCCGCGAAATCTTAGAGCGCATGGGCGCCACCGTCACAGGCAGTGTTTCTGCCAAAACTGATATTGTGCTGGCTGGTGCGGATGCTGGGTCTAAACTGGCGCGTGCAAGTGAATTGGGTATTACAATCTGGTCCGAAGAAGATTTTGATAACGCGCAAATGAAATAATGCAGATTTATCGAATTTTGGTGCGGGTAAGGAGACTCGAACTCCTATGGGTTGCCCCACTGGAACCTAAATCCAGCGCGTCTACCAATTTCGCCATACCCGCGGATAAAAAAATCAACTTTTTATAGTTTATGATAAAAAAGACTTGATTTCCAGTAAAAAATAACCTAAAATCCCCCACAGAATAATATAAAGGCAATAAAAATGGCATCTAAAAAAGGCAGCAAAGAAGTTGTAAAACTGGAAAACAAAGAAACCGGTTTCTTCTATACAACAACTAAAAATACCAAGTCGGAAAATACAGCCGGCAAAATGAAATTCCGCAAATACGATCCAAAATTGCGCAAGCATGTCGTATTCACAGAAGCGAAAATGCCTCACTAATGGCATAGGTATTCAAGAAAGGCCTCCGTTTGGGGGCTTTTTTTATACACAAAAATAAAACGCCAAATTGGCGTTTTATTTTTCTGGTGTGAATTTTCCACTGCGTGGGAACCCAACTGGCACTGTGCGTCCCTGTGATGCACGTTTGCTGCGCCATGGTGCCCAATTTTCCATTTTTGTCGTCCCCCGTCCGGTGGTCCATCCAAAACCATTGTCGGCGTCAAAGAACATTACGTCCAAAACATATGTACGTTCCGCATTATATTTTTGCAATATAACACCCTTGCCACGTGTCATTTCTGGTATTTCTGCAGTTGCAAATATCAACAGTTTGTCATTAGATCCCGACAACGCCACCGTATCGCCTGTCACTGGAACACACATATGTGCAGGATTTTTTGCATCTGTGTTCATAACCTGCTTTCCATTTTTCGTCTGGGCCAGGCAATTTTCACCCGCAACGATAAACCCGTTCCCATGGCGTGATACCAGCAAATATTTTGCATTTGTATCCAAAACAAACGCGCGAACAATATCTTCGTCGGCACCAATATCTGCCATCATACGCACAGATTCGCCAAACCCACGTGCCGATGGTAATTCGTTCGCAGGCAGGCTGAACATTTTTCCCGATGCGCCAAACAGGTTGATTTTATCTGTTGATTGTGCATGAAACGCGGTCAGTAATTCGTCGCCTTCTTTGAATTTTAAATCCAGTGAATTTAAATCCAGATGCCCCTTGGCGGCGCGAATCCATCCCATCGCCGACAGGATAATCGTCAATGGCTCTTTTTCGATAAATTCTTCGGCATTAACGACAATTTCTTCGGTTTGTTCCGCCCATGTTGTGCGTCTGCGCCCCAGTGTTGTCTTTTTATCATAACGTTTTTTAATGTCTGCGAACCACGCCTTTAATTGTTCATTTTGCATTTCTTCGCTGGCCATCAGCGCCCGCAGTTTTTCTTGCTCTTCGCGCAGTGCTGCGTCTTCGCGTTTGATTTCCATTTCTTCTAATTTGCGCAACGAACGCAGGCGTGTATTCAATATTGCTTCAACTTGAATTTCTGTCAGGTTAAATTCCGCCGTTAATACAGCCTTGGCGTCATCTTCGGTTCGGATGATTTCAATAACCCTGTCCAGATTTAAATATACGACCAATAATCCGCCCAAGATTTCCAATCTGCGTGCGATATTCGTCAAACGCCAATTTGTACGTCTGCGCAGAACGTTTTTTTGATGTGCAACAAATTCACGCAGTACATCGCCAATCGGCATAACGCGTGGTGCGCCATTTGAATCGATGACGTTAAAGTTCATATTGAACCGATATTCTAAATCGGTCATTGCGAACAGGTGCGCCATCATTTTGTCGGCCGGGATATTGCGTGATTTTGGGGTTATAACAATTCGTACATCGGTTGTTGATTCATCGACAATATCATCAACCAACGGCAATTTTTTACCATCAATCAGTGTTGCTATTTGTTCAACCAGTTTTGATTTTACGATTCCGTACGGGATTTCAGAAATCACAACCTGCCATCCGCCGCGTTCCAGATTTTCAATATCCCAACGTGCGCGGATACGAAATGCGCCACGTCCCGTATCATAGTTTTTAACAATTGTTTCAAAACTGTCGATTAAAATTCCACCGGTTGGGAAATCTGGTCCGACCAACTTTTTCATAATTTGTGCTGTTGTCGCATCAGGCCTATCCACCACCAGGTTCAATGCATCACAAATTTCTGCCACATTATGCGTTGGAATATTGGTTGCCATACCAACTGCGATACCCATCCCACCATTTGCCAGTAAATTTGGAAATGCGCCCGGCATAACGGTTGGTTCCAGTGTTGTGCCGTCAAAGTTCGGCATCATATCAACACTGTCTTCATCCAGGCCTTCCATAATCATCATGGCGGCTTCGGTCATTTTAGATTCTGTATATCGATATGCTGCCTGTGGGTCGCCGTCAATATTACCAAAATTACCCTGGCCATCAATCAGTGGATAACGTACCGAAAAATCCTGGGCCAGACGAACCATCGCATCATATACGGAACTATCCCCATGTGGGTGATAGTGACCCAACACATCGCCGACCACGGTTGCGCATTTGCGAAATGCGGCATTTGGTGCCAACTTTTGACGCAGCATGGAATACAGTATGCGTCTATGCACAGGCTTTAACCCGTCGCGAACATCGGGCAGGGCGCGTGATACAATCGTGCTGACTGCGTATGATAGATAGCGTTCGCTTAACGCGTCCGCCAACTGCTGAGAATCAATATTTTCAATAATTTCCTTAACCATAACATCCAAAATTTAGAACATTTGAAAAAAAATAACAATAGAAAAATCCAATGTATCATCTGTCATTTTTTTATAATTTATACTTGAAATTTATCAAATTATGAATAATATATGTCTATACAAACTTTGGTTCCCCATTTTGGGGCGGGCTGTCACTTGATAATAAGGGACAAGTCGGGGCATCTGATTTTTTTCTGATGTCTGAATGTACGTTGCAAATTTCTTTTTATTGCGACGAACCAATCAAAAACAAGAACGGTAAATTTGACGCAACCTGTGCATGCAGGCTGGGTCTGTTTGATTGCAAAGGGGTAAAAAATGTCATTAAAATATAAGATACCAACACTGCTAACATGTATTTCTTTATTGGCAGGAATGTCTAACACGGTTGGTAATCCGTCACACTCATATGACAATGCCCAGAAGTTGATTGCAGATTTATTTGATGAAAAATCTGTGATTGATACGGCTTCTGTTGCATTGGTTGAACCATATAACGTTCGTCGTCCTGTATCTGCATCGGCGCACAATTATGATGTAATATATACTACAAATGATGGCGCGCAGTTCCGGCGCAGCGGCGGCACACGTGCATGGCGCAATAATAATCCTGGCTGTCTGCGATTCAGCGACTTTACCCAGGGTAATGGCGCGATTGGTCATGCTGGTGGTTTTGCAGTATTCCCAGACGAAGACACTGGCATGGATGCGATATTTGCACTGTTGCGATCGGACAAATACAGTGCCAAAACCATTGCGTCCGCGATGCATTCGTATGCACCACCATTTGAAAACGATACGCACGCGTACAATCGCTATGTTCAACGCCTGACGGGCTTGTCGCCTAATTTGGTTCTGGGCAGTCTGTCCGACGAACAAATCAAGCGTTTAACCCTGGCTATTCGTCGTGTCGAAGGTTGGCGCATCGGGACCGAGGTGCAAACGCGTCCAGACACAGTCGTGGCACGTGTCGTGGCCGATAAAATGCAAAAAAGTATTTAAAAATGCCCCATTTTGGGGCGTTTTTTATTGTGATATCTTGTGCTTTATTTCGCGAATTCTGGCCAGGATTTCTTTCAAGTCTGCCTCGGTCGCGGGTGCGACAGGTCTATTACGCACCTCATCCGCCAGTACGATGCACAACGTTGCCAATAATGCACTTTCTGGCAAAGGACCAATTTTATCCAGTATTTCGCGTGCGCGCGCATCAACCATCTTGCCCAGTTCGATTAAACGCATTTCCTGGCCGTCTTCGCAACCCATTGGATAGTTTTTATTGACAATTGGAATTGATACGACGCTCATTTTAATTTCTCTAGTATAGATATAGATTTATCGATTAATTCGCTGGCACGTTCATTTTTATCACGCAGGCTTTTAACCTGTTCGGTTAAAATTGCCACTTCCAGGTCGGTTTGTTTGCCTGCGGCAACGGCCGTACCCCGCAAACGCGCGGCTGCTTCTTCTAAACTTGCCAATTCCTGAAAAATTTGTTGTTTTATATCTGCCATAACAACAGTTTAAGATATTTTTTATATGCGTTCAACCCTAAAATGTGATATACTATACGCATATATTGTGGGGGTTGTTTATATGAAGACAAAAATCATTTACATTTCTGGTAACGAAGTTTTTGAAATGGCAGATATTCGTGCCGCATTTGAAGAGGTGCGTTCCGCGCTAGGTTTGGGTAATGATACGGTTCTGTTTGGCGTGCCGGTCGATTCTGATAATGCCTTGGCGGTTCCTGAATCTGCGCCCGTTCAATCTGATGTGATTGCAACAGAAATTATTACCGCCGAACCAGAAATTGTGCCAGAACCCGTTGAAACAGATTGTCTTCCCCCCGCAGAACCTGTTGTATCCCCTGAAACAGAAGAGATTATTGATGTTGCACCCGTTAAAAAGACGCGTGCATCGCGTGCAAAAAAGTCGGCTGTCATGACGGATAGTGTGCCAGAATCTGAACCCGTGGCATCATCTGATGACGCGCCAGTTATTCCTATTTTATCTATTTTGGCATCTAATGACGCGCCTGCATCAGATGTGGCAGATATGCCAGATGCCGGTGACGTGGCCCCGGTCACAGATGACGTAGCGCCAGCTATCGCAGAAATAGACGAAAATGTCGCCACAGAAACCGTAGTAATATCAGACGTCAGCATAGATTCCAGTCTGGATGACGTCGCCCCAGTGACCGACAGTGTTCTGGAATCTGTCAGCATTGGCGATATGATTTCCGATGATGTTCCGCCGGCACCAATGGAAAAGACATTGGAACAATTGCTGGAAAGTATGACGCCACTTCGCGAAGATATGGGCGTCCCATCGCATGCCGAAGAAGAAGTGGATGTTGTGACGTCTGACGCAGATGACTTTCATGTAACGGATAGTGATGCTGACGCCACATTGGCACAATTGGCATCAGAATTTGTTGAAAACCAAGACAAAATCGTTTCTTCGCCCAAGGCTGAAGGACACGGTAAAATCGGTAAATTAAAAAACATATTACCATTTAAAAAGATAAAACGTGACGACAATGGTATTATGGGCGATTTGTTTGGTTGGGCGGGTATTGCCGCAAATGACGACGATTTCACAATGCCTGGCTTTTTTACATCGGGGGTGGCCAAAAAATAGGTTGCATAGTCTGCAATGAATACAGATACGATTATTAGATTGCTTTCAAATGCCGGATTTCATAATGTCGGGGCCGACGCGTCTTACATTTATATGGAAGATCCGGCATGTATTTTACGCAGTTTTGAAACCTTTATAGAATATGCATGGGTTATAATTGTTTTTGTCACTGGCATGTTTTTATTTGGATGGGGGCTATCGTTAATTCGTGGTGCCAAGACTGATGGCATATTTATGAATCTGCGTAATTTAGTGCTGATATTTGGGGCGTTGTCTGCGGTTTGGCCAATTCTTAACGCGATACATGGTGGTGATGTTTTTACGCGCGGCTGCAATCAAATTAAAATTCCATTGTCGGAAATCAATAAAGTCCTTGATATGCGCAAATTGACACTGACCGAACGCGACGAATATGATTTATACGAAGAATTAAATATATCTGATACTGGCGCGCTGCCAATGCCCACAGACGACACGCCCCAGGCCCCAGTTGATATGCCCACAGAATCTGTTGGGCCATCTGCCACGTCGTCTGATGGCACTGTGTCGCCTGCATCGCCGGTAAATGTTGCAGACGTTCCCACACGCGCAACAGAATCCGGAAAAGATGTTATATATACATTACCAAACGGCATACAACAAAGGCGCAGTGGCGGCACACGTGCATGGCGCAATTCTAATCCCGGTAATATTCGCAGCGGCAGTTTTGCGCGCCGGGTTGGTGCCATCGGCCAGGCTGGTGGATTTGCTGTCTTTCCAGACGAGGCAACCGGTATGTACGCAATCAAGGCGTTATTACGAACCAGTAATTATAATTCTTTGACAATTGCAGGCGCAATCAGTCGTTATGCGCCACCGTCTGAAAATGACACGGCTGCATACCACAGACGACTAGAACAATTAACAGGCCTGTCGATAAACAGACCTATGTCTGGGTTATCAGACGCGGAACTGGAACGTGTGGCGGTCGCAATTCGCACAATCGAAGGATGGGAGGTCGGTAATGTCCAACAGATTTAACACAACCCCCGAACACGGTGGCGTTACTTTGACCATAATGCTGGTGTTTATGTTGGTCGTCATTGGGGTATTGATTTATTTATTGGCATCTGGTACGCGCAGTAATGATGGAAAAACAATTGGTGTTTCTGCGCCTGCTGTGTCGCGTATCGCGCCACGCCAAAATGCCCATGGCGGTGTGTTTTCAGACGGCCTGCCGCGTCCTGATACGATAACCGAATATCCGCTGGACGAAACAGACAGTGGTATCCAAAGCGTCGCTGAATTTAATCTGGATATAAATCGTGACGGAAAAACAGACCGTATCACACGCACGCGCCATGAAAACGGCACCAGTCATTTTTATGATGAATATAAAATAGAAATAAACGACGGCGATATTTTAATAAACATTACCCCGTCCGGTTTTCGTACGGTCCAAGGCGCAGAATGCGCATTGCAGAAGTTGCACTTTTCACTTAAGCCTGATTTCCGGGTCACCAAGATATCGCGCAAATGGAAGGATTCTTGGAATACACCAACGCCTGCAACCCGTACGATATATAAATTATCTGGTGATAAATTAAATGTGGCATCACAAGATGTCTTGGGTACGGTCTGTGACGTCACCGATTTATTTATCCGATGATGATTTATTTAATACACCCAATTCGCGCATAGAATGAACAATCCCGCCAGACACAACAAAATGGTCATACAGACTAATCCCAGACATATTCAAATAAATTTCCAAATTATGTGTCATTTCAATATCTGGTGTTGAAAAAGAATTACTTGTCGTCGGATGATTATGTGCCAGCACGATACTTTTTGCGGATAAATTCAATGCTTGTTTTAATATCTGTACTTGGTATATTGGTGATTCATCAACAGAACCCCTGGTGTGTAATTCTTCATGAACCAATGTAAAGTCTGCACCCAGATAATACACATGTAATTCTTCGTGATCTAACACAGTTAATTTTAATCTGATATATTCAATAAATGCCTCTGGGTTGTGATATATCTTCTTGGTTTGTGCGTCATACCGATGGTTAATCAGCATTAAGTTTTGCACCAATTTAATCAGAATTGCGGTCGTGCGCCCAACGCCGTCGCATTCCATCAATTTTTCAATTGGTGCAGTAAATACAAAATATACACCACCAAAATGTCGAATTAATTTGTGTGCCAGTGGCTTAACATCACGTCGTGGAATCGCATACGTCAGCAGTAATTCTAATAATTCATAATCCGCCAATTTGTCGTTCAAAAATTTCGCTTTCAGGCGTTCGCGATGTCCAACCGTAAAAGAAGAACCTTTATCTGACATGGCAAAGCATCCCTAGAACATTTTTTCTGTAAATATTATTGCCCCATCTTCGGTAATACCGATTGTGTGTTCCCATTGCGCAGACAGTCCGCCATCAACCGTGCGTGCGGTCCATCCGTCATCATCGATTTTGCACTCTGGCGATCCCGTGTTAATCATCGGTTCGATTGTGAATACTAATCCTGGCACCATCTTGACCTTGTCCCAGCGTTTATCATAGAAATGATATATTTGTGGTTCGTCGTGCATAACTTTGCCGATGCCATGCCCAACAAAGTCGCGTGATATAGAAAAACCATGTGGTTTAACAACTGCTTCGATTGTTTTTCCAATTTCAGACAATGGCACCCCTGGTTCGCAAATAGAGATTGCTGCATTTAATGCATCCTGGCAAACCTGAACCAGTTTGCGCGCCTGTGATGATACGTTTCCTATCATAAACATGCGCGATGCGTCCCCATGAAAACCCTTGTATTCTGCGGTCAAATCCACATTAACAATATCGCCGTCTTTCAATATGCAATCATCACTTGGAATACCATGCACAATAACATCATTCACAGATGTGCAAATATGTTTTGGGTATCCCTGATATCCCAAATCAGACGAACGTGCGCCGTTTTCCTTTAAAAATTGTGCGACCATTCTATCGATTTCACCGGTGGAAATACCTGCCTTGATATGTGGCGATATAAAATCGAAACAGCGTGCAACCAAATCGCCCGCTGCGCGCAAACGCTTAAAATCCTTGGGTGCATAAACAGATGCTAACATATCTATCAATTCCTTCGTTTAATTGCCAGTTTTGCCGCCCGCACAGACAGTTTTAATGCAAAATCACGCAGTAATATTTCTGCGGGCATACCTGTTGTACGTAATTGCTTTTCCAGTTCGTTCAGTCGAACCAGTACATTTGAAATTTCGTTTGCTGGCCATATTTTTATTGCCTGATTAAATTTATCTGCAACCTTCCAAAACAGTCTGGGCAATTGTCCATCCACAACGGCCGTCATCAGTTTTTTAAAGTGCCCGTCCAGCATTCGCACCATCATATTAGGTTCTGCGTTATCGTACATCAGTCTATCTAATGCCATCATTGTCTGTTGGATGTGTCCCGCTGTCAAAGAATACAGAAAATCATCTATATCTGACGCGCCCGTGTCCGGCAGACATTTTTCCACGTCACTCAGTTCCACGATGCGTTTATCATCAACGTACAGTGCGATTTTTGTTAAGAATCCACGTGTTATTCCGCGGTCTCCCCCCAAATGAGTTGTCATATATGCCATTGCATCTGGGGTGATTTGTTGAATTCCTGCTGCGGCGGATAATTCGTTTCGTATCAATGTCGCCAGTGTTCGTGCATCATCGGTATAGCACGCCAGTGCCGCCAGGTTTTCTGCACCCTCAAACATCGTGCGCAGACCGCCACCCGCACGCAAGTCCCCACCCAGTACCACAACTGTCGCGCACAGGCCAGAATGTTCAACCAATTCGCTGATTTGTTTGGCGTGGCTATCGCCGGCATTTGAAATTACGACCATCTTTCGTCCGCCAAACATTGATGGGCTGCATGCCTCGGCAAATAATGCGTCTTGTTTTTCGCGCAGTTCATCTGAATCCAGTGCGAACAAGTTGTCTTTTTCAATCCCCAATTTAGCAATTGCGCGATCACAGTATTCATCTGCCTGGCCGGCATCAGGTCCGTATATCAAGACGGCCCTTATATTTTCAATTCCCGTATTAAAATCCGACTCTTTCCACTTCATTATTTATCATTTGCGTTGTTTGGCTCGATCGAGTAAGTTTCCGCGATGGCGCGCGTTCCAATTTTTTCTGCCAAAACGGTAATTACATTTTTAACCGCGTTGTTATAAGACGCATTTGACGCAACCAAATATCGCACAAACGTATATGATTCTGCGGCCGTCTCCATCCCAGATGCGATTTTTTTGTCGCCTTGGGTTAATACATATGTTGCGGTCAAAGATACCTCTTGCCACGTGGCGTCGCCCGTTGGTTCCAACGCCTTGTATTGTGTCACAGGGTTATTTAATTTCACCGTCAGTGTATATTTTGCACCTTCATCCCGTTGTCCGCCAAATTTTGCCCACAGCGCATTACGCAATTCAATCCCGTTAATTCCACTGATTGGTGTAACGTAAATATCGGTATCTTGGCCAGAAAACATGGGTTTAAACCCACATGCGGTCGTTATCAGCAGTGTTAAAACAATAAAAATTTTTTTCATGGTACTATTTGATTTCCTGTTGCAATTTATTTGTATATTACCTAGACTTTTTATAAATCGCAAGGGGGAATGATGAATATTTTTATTATGTTTTTAGTAGTAATATTTATGGCCGGCTACTATATGTTCGACAGCCCCAGCCAGCGTGTATCTCCGCACGAAACCGAATATGCGATTACCCAATCTGATTTACGTGCCATTGCCCAGTGTGCGGCGGCACTTCACAATGCCCAGATTAACGGGCTTGATTTTACCGACGAATGTGTTTCGCGTAACATGATTGACAGTCAGTTTATCTGTCTGGATAAACGGTTAAAAGAAACCAAATGTGAAATTGTTAAGGGTAAAAAGCCAGATTTTAGTTATATCATAACTGCAACTGCCCCACTGGAAGAAAATTTGTATAACGGCATGATGGAAATTTTAGAGCGCTATTATTCCGATGCCGGCACATTTGGCCTGTTTCAAGAGGGTAAAATCATGTCTGGTGGCACATCGTCAAAACGTGTTGTGCCGTCTGCGATTATTGATAAAATGGAACTGATTGACGGCCAATTGATATATTTTACCCAGTATGAAATACCTGACACTATAACGACCTATGACACGGTTGTTGATGAAAACATCGTCTGTCCGACTGGCATGGCCAAGGTTTATCGATTTGGTCGCTGGCAGTGTATTGCCTATAACGCAAAAACAGATTGTGGTGGCGACATGATATGGGATTCTGATTTGCTGGAATGTGTGGCCGATGAATCCAGAAAGCCATTATGCGCAGATTCTCAGACGGCTGTCATGGTGGATAGCGTATGGGAATGCATCAATCCGTTTCCTGAAAAAAGTTGCCCAGATAAAATGGTTGCGCGCCTGAATTACAATACGTTGGAATGGGAATGTGTCGTTGATCCAAATAGCATACCTGATACCAAGAAATGTAAAAATATAACCCAGGGCGCGGTGTATGGTTCGGTTGGTGCGACACTGTTGATTCCGCAAACATCTTGCACTGATTGCGAGGTTTTGGTAACAGATTACGACACCTGTACATCAGTTTGCGTGCCTGACGCATCCAAGATTACAGATGCAAAATGCTATCCTGGGTCGCCCGACGCGTGCAGTGGCCCATCACGTGCATTTTATTTTGGCTTTCCAAATCAGGTATATGCCACTAACGTCACCGCGGTTGAAAACATTGCGATTCCAATAGACAGGGCGCATTCCCAAAATCGTAAATTTAATTGCCTTGATTGTGGGGCCGGCGAAATTGATGTCAGTCGCTCGCTTCCGCCATATGTCGCAGTATGTAAATAAGACATACTGATACTTGACAAAAAATAGTTTATGTACTATATCTATCTAGGAAGTGTATAAAAAGCGAGGGTCGCAGAATGGCAAAACCGAATAAAACAGTTTCTATTAACGTTTTTAATATCTTGAAATCTGTAATGGATTCCAAGGCGAAAAAGTTATCCCATACGATATCGGCAGGGCAGGCGGCCCAGTCTGAAAAAGACGTTTTACACACTCATATTGCAAATTTGGAAAGTTATATCAGTGCGAACCGTTATGATCGCGAATCTGCACGCGAAGCCGAAGATGAACTGGCCGATTACGAGGCCCAGGTTCGTGGTGTCGAAGAAAAAATTGCTGCTGGCAAGGCGGCTGCAACACAAATGCCTGCGGTCATCAGTTTTAATCGAACATATGAATATGCCATCAGAAAAAGTAAAGAGCGTCCATTGGATTTAACGTCGCTTTATGCGCGCCGTGACGAGGTCTGTGACCAATTATGGCGTTTAGATGACGCGATTGCGGCATGTGAAATCAATATGAATGCCCGCGCCTATGGCCGTGATGTCCATGACCAGGCATGCATTGATTACGAAAGTTATTGTCAGAAATATAATGAATTACAACAAGAATTAGATCGCCTAAATCGCACATTATCATACTAATAGTTGCGTCAAAATAATCTGTCATGAATACTAAAATCATCACAACCGTATGTTTGGGTTTATTTTGATGGCCCCAACCATACACGTGAATTGGTGAAATGGTGGTCGTTTTTACTGCCCAACTTACGAACTCGTGCAAGTATTAGAAAACAAATAAAAATCGGGCATAAAACCCGATTTTTTAATTTTGGCAGGACCAACTGTGCAACTTTCGAACTTTACTGCTGCGCGACTATGACGAAATAGCTCGAAATATCAACGAACTTTCAGAATGGATTGAAAATAACAAGTGATAAGTCTTGCTTAGCCATATATCAGTAAGTGCAGCAAACTCATAAATATTTCCATCGCAACAGGGGCAAACAGATATGCCAGTGCAACAAAGTACTTTTTCGTGAAGGCTTTATATATCCCAAAACACACAAATACCAATTGTGCAATTGTATATATTACCAACAAGGCCACATAATATATAGTGCGTATTTCTAAGCCCATAAATTCAATATATTTACAACATTCACCATCTAGTATATATGGGTATGGTGCCATAACAGAAATATAGTGAAGTTCAGAGATTGGCACTAGCATTGCAAGAGCTGATAAGCCCAGTAATATCAGTAGTGCCAAAATATATAATATAGACTTCATGTGTTTCATTGGTTGTATTTTACACTTAAAATCAAATCCAGTCCATTATTTTCAAACCATTGTGTAAATTCATCAATATGATGTGTTAAATCGATACAGCCTGCCGAGCCAGGTTCTGCCCCACCATGTACGCTAAAACCACTTCGATCATATGTGTTGGTTTCTTTTGATGGATCCAACCATACACGTGAATTGCCCCATGAATATTCAGAACCCGGCCATTTGCCTCCCAAATCTTCGCTCAACAGTCGTGACCAACCAATAATCCAATCTGTGGGCGACATACGTTGCAACTCACGAGTTTATTTTATTCGTGAATTGTTGCGGTTTGGAAAGGATATTAAAACATTTTTACAGATTTTGTGATATAATTACCCACATAAACAACGAGGAAAAAATGATTTATTATAATAAAAACGATATTTTAATCAGAGATTTGGCGGAAGCTGATGCTGAAGTACTTGCACATCAGGAACAATTACAGGGTCTGTTAGATAAGAAACCAGAAAGATATTTCCGTAGATTAAATGATGTTGCAAATGGTAAATGTGTTTCCTTGGTTGCTGAATACAAAGGTAATCTTGCTGGTTATATCAATGTCTATTTTGATTCACAATGGGGTGCATTTGCTGGTAAAGGTTGGCCAGAAATTATTGATATGAGAGTGCTGGAGAAATATCAAAAGAATGGTGTTGGCAATATGTTAATGAATGTTGCAGAAGATATATCAAAAAAATATTCTGATACTGTTTATTTGGGTGTTGGTGTAAATAGTAATTATGGTTCTGCATTCAGAATGTATGTTAAACACGGCTTTGTCCCAGACGGTACTGGTTTGTGGAGAAATGACGAACATTTAGAAAATTATACAGATATAAAATATGACGACGACGTTATTATCTATATGTCAAAGAAATTCTAATAGGTTTTAATATGAATGATTATCTAGCAATTATCAAAGAAACATTTCCTGAATTAGATATTCAAGATTTTTCTGTTCTTGGAAAAGGTAATTTAGCAGCAACTTGTTTAGTCAATAAAAACATTGTTTTCAAAATTACAGGTTCAAGTGAAAAAGCCCTTAAAGATACGGAACACGAAATATATCTTTTGAAACTGATAAATCATAATTTGTCATTTAATATCCCTAAAATTCTTTATGACGGTAAAATAAACAATGGTGGTTGGGTATTTGGTGAAAGTTTATTGCCAGGAATCACTTATTCCAAAGAATTACACAACAGTTTTGATAAAGATACTCAGATAGATATTTTACGACAGATTGGTAAAATTATGCGTGAATTACATTCTGTCAAAGTCGATGACGACAAGAAATTGTTATTCGTTGGTGATTATAAACAAAATATTGCTATGTTTAACGAATACTTTTCTGACGAAGTTAAACAATGTTTCAACCAATTAGATATTAAACGAATAAATGCTGTTCGTGAAAGATATGAATATCTCTCTACTCATTATCCTATTGAATTGGTTTTGGTGCATGCTGATATGCATTTTGGTAATTTTATGTTTGATATAGAACACAAAAAGATTACTGGTTTAATAGATTTTGGCGCTGCACATTTCTCAGAACCAGCACGTGATATGCATTATTACTATGGCGAAGATATAAAACATATTTTGGAAGGTTATGGTAAAACCCGAGATACTTATTTACCAGAACGTCAGAAATTCCATTCTGTAACAAACTTTCTGGAAAATATTGGTGGATATATACAAGAAAATTTATCCCCAGATAATGAAATACAAAAGTTGTTACATATTTTATAATTAAAAAAAGTTCGTAAATATGTAAAACGGTGGGTGTTTTTGGCGCCCGATTTACGAACTCACAAAACGATTGAAAAACCAATCAAAAAAACACCCAAACGGGTGTTTTTGATTTTTGGCAGGGCATACTATACAATTCACGAGCTGATTTTATACATGACATGTTGTTGTTTGGGAAAGAAATAAAGGCGTTTTTAGCATATAGAAAAGAAATGTATAAAATTTTATAAAACGGCTTGACAAATACAATTGTTGTGCTATATATTCATGATACGGAGAGAACCGTATCATGAACAGCATAACCAAGAGGTGCTATCATGACCGCAAATAAACTTAGAAAATCTTTCAATACAGAACAAAGCAAAACTCCTGAAAGGTTGGCAAACACATTGGATTTATGTGTTAATGCCAGTATTTAGTTAAATATCCACAAATATAGATTCCGGCACTACTGCATAGATCCGATTTAAATTGTCTGTTAATTAAATTGAATTTTATAAAAATAAAGGAGTTTGCTATGACAAAAGTAAATCAAAATAAACAACACCAACGTATGGAAGGGATTGTTCGTAACGAGACTTTCAGTCCGGATGGAAAATTAGCTACACAGATTATAGATTCTTTGTACAGCGGTATGTGGTTAATCCAGTATGATTCTGATGGACATGTTTTGTTCAAAGAACAAATAACAGGAATTTCAGACAAAGATATCACATATCATAATGGACGTGTCGCTTCTATCAAACATCGTAATGTAATTACACAGTACGACAGCAATTGCAATATCGTCAGCCAAATAACGATAGATAAAGATGATGTTGTTACTTTTTGTAATGGGTATATTCAATCGGTGACACAACCTCGTAATAATTCTATCCAAGAAATTGTATTTGATGATAAAGGGCGAAAACGATCTTCTACACAAAAAGTTAAAGTGTGGGTGCACGACAAAGCATTCTGGTTAACATCAGAGACAAAGCAATATCATGCTAATGGAAAGCTTCAGTCAGTAGTAACATATCAACAAAAAGCTGTGTGGATATCGAATTTTAATGTTACCACAAGTGGCGGATTTAGTAATGACTTGTACGATGAAAAACATGGTGCGTCTTATATCGCATCCATAGCGCAATATGATGAAGAAGGCAAAGTTGTTATCAGTGCACAATTAAAGGAAACGGATGAGGTTAACTTTAATGGCGATAAAGTTGCATGTATCACCAGACGTGTTAAGAAAGGTGATAGTCTGGAAACTGTATCCCAAACAACTTATTATCCATCTGGAAATTTGTGCACGATAACAAATTACCAAGACGGCAAGGTTGTGTCTTCTGTAACCTATGATGAGCAGGGCAAACCACAAAGCAGTACCCAGCAAGGAACAGAAAATTATCAGGATATATATAAAGCCGCCCAGAAAACGAAACAAAATACCCAGAATATAAAATCGTTTGCCAAGGCTATTATGACACCGCAACAGGCTGCAAGCATTTTAGGCGTGTCCTTGAACGCAACCGAGCAAGATGTAAAAGCGGCGTATCGTAAATTGTGCAAAATCTGGCACCCAGACAGAAACCAGGGTAATGAAGAAGCAGCAAAACGCAAGATGCAACAAATAAACGAGGCGTACAGTGTTATGTCGCGATACATCAGAAATCGTGGGGGACAATCTCGTCCAGAGCAGCCACGTCAGCCTCGTCCTGAACATGTTAATCGGATGCAACAGGCATGGAATAAATTGCAGCAGGCTATTCGTGATTATGATTGTGCGGTGGACAGATTAAAAGCCGCCACAGCAGAAAAAGAAAGAATCAAAAATGAATACGCCAGAACACCGGCCAATGACCCAAAGAAACAAATGTTGGCACAGCGCTTAAGAAAAGCCGAGATGACTTGGTCTGCCTGTGTTAATAATAAAGTCCGGGCCCAGGCGTACAAAGAAAAATGCGAACGTGAATACAACTTGTTGCGTATGCAAAAATATACAAAAATGTACCAACAAAAATGCTGTGAATATCAACGTGTCGCATAGTTTTGGTTGATATGCAAAAACTATAAAAACTCGTCATTTTGGCGAGTTTTTTATTTAAAAAGTTTGTAAATCTGTAAAACGGTGGCTGTTTATACCTCCTAACTTACGAACTTGTGAAAGTATTTGAAAACGAATAAAAAATCACCCAAACGGGTGATTTTGATTTTTGGCAGGGCCAACATCGCCCCCTCGATACACAATAATAAAAATCAAAAAAATCTCACCCGGTCGATTTTTTAAGATTTTTCTAATTGTGTATTCTCGTATTCGCCATGCGTGCCTGTAGGCGTTGCCCACGAAAACTGCGTTTTCATATGGTGCATACGCACCAATGTTGGCACTCTGGCGTATCCGGTTGGGTCTGCTTTAACAAAAATAAAAAACACCCAAACGGGTGTTTTTGATTTTTGGCAGCCCACATAGAAAAAAATGCTAACCAAATTATTGACCAGATTATAAAAATCGCGGAATTGCTTACGGATGCTGATGTTTCGCTGTACAGGGGGAATAACTGATGTTTTTACAAAAGCCGCAGGATTCCACGATATACTATCCCTACCCAGATTATAATATGTTTTATATACAGTATATATGGGCAACAAATACATAACCATAACGAGGTTTATATGGCAAATGAACAAAACCTACATCCGATACAAAGCGTGAATGAAGCGAGAGAAAAAGGCCGAAAAGGTGGTGTTGCCAGTGGTATTACAAGACGTGAAAAGCGTAAAATGCGTCAGATTTTAACCGAAGCATTGTTATTACCACATGAAGATGGTCAAAGCATAAAAGATGCCATGGCTGTTGCGCTGATTAATCGGGCGTTAAAGGGTGATGTTCGTGCCTTTGTTACCATTATGAAATTTGTCGGTGAAACGCCCACAGAACTGCAACAAATGGCAACAGATGATGAATTAAATTTATCTTCCTGGGAATTTTAAGAAACTCCATTGAAATTTACTGAATTTGTACTATAATATTGATGTATCCATGAACGGATGCCGAGGCATAAAGAACCTCGCAGTAAGGGTGGTTGATATGCACCTAAATCATATATCCCTGCGTCCTGTACGCGGGGTGCTGATGGTTATACAACAGGGCTTGCCCAAAGACCATCAGGGTCATCTTACTGTGATTTCTTTAACACCCCGCACCATCCTTTTGTGGGTCGAATACAGCAAAAGGATATTGTGTGAAAAAAACTCTCGGAAATATAAAAGAAGTATCAATACGTGATGTATGGCCCAGTGAATCATCGGACTTTACACCATGGTTGGCACAACCAGAAAATTTAGATAAGTTAAGTGACAAAATTGGCATACCCTTTGGGCCTGCAACTGTTGAAGTGCCCGTTGGGGCATATCGTGCGGACATTTTTACAACTGAAAACAGCACAGATGGTCGCAACGTTATTATTGAAAACCAGTATGGTCAAACAAATCACGACCATTTGGGAAAGATTATCACCTATGGTTCTGGGAAACGGGCTAATATTGTTATCTGGGTTGCCGAAAAGGCGGGTGACGAACATCGCAGTGCCATACAATGGCTAAACGAACATACGGACGAAGATGTTGCATTCTTTTTGATGACGATTAAACTGATTCAGATAGACAATTCTAATCCTGCCCCAATATTTGAGATTGTGGAAAGCCCAAATGATTGGGAACGAAATATCAAATACAAAAGTTCCATGAACGACATTCAAAAAGAACGTATGGGATTTTGGGAACGTTTTGTAGAATACGCATCCAAGAATAAACATTTTACCGATGTGTTTCGCAATCGTAAAATCAGTTCCAAATCATACCTGGATTTAACCTTTGGTGATAAACGCTATCATTTCTATGTTGCAAACATCGCACAACCCAGCAAAAAGGGTTGCAGTATAACCGCGTATATGATTAATCAAAAGCCACTGTATGACCATTTAAAGGCCAATGCAGGCAATATTGAAAATGAACTTGGCACAAAATTAAAATGGAAAGAATCTGAAAACACATGCACCATCCGCTGGGAAATGCCAAAAGATTTGGCTACGTCTGAACAAGCAATTTTTGATTGGTATATGGATGCGGCGTTTAAATTTAAGAATGCGCTGGCCAAATACGATGAATAACATAATAACACGCTGCTTGGTCGTATATTAAAAAAATGAGAAAAGGTGAACAAAATGAACAAAGATGAAATCTTAAAAGCATTAGATTTGGATTTTTCCAAGTATGATTATTATGGTGATGGCTATGTCTATCGTGTGGATGGTTCTGGTAAAACAGAGGTGTTTATCGGTGGAAAATGGGTTGAATCAAAGTATAATGTTGCCAAAAGAGCCGAAAATATATTTGATGGCGGGATGGATATTGATGTATTTGAAAACCGCCAGTCAAGTATAGATTATATGGTGGAAATGGCAATAGAATCTGAATTGAACGAACCTGATGTTGATAACATTGAGAATATCATAAAACCTGAAATTTATTCGGCCAGACGTAAAAATATCAATCCAGACACGCCAGGTCATGATTTATTGAATATTGAAGATTGGTCTAAAATAACGCCAGACGAATTAAACAAACATATACAGCGTGGCGAAATCGTAGATTGGGTTGATGAGTATGACGTTGGGGATAGTCCGTTAACCAACGCACTGCGACAGAATTCATCAGTTGAAATCATTGAAATGCTGGTTGCTAACGGTGCAAATGTAAATGCTGCCACGATGATAGACGGGACAAAAAAGACACCATTGGAAATTGTTCGGTCACAGCCAGCGACCCATGAAAACGCACAAAAAGAACTGATTTTATTGCGTGCGGGTGCACTGGATGATGTGTGGGACTGGTTGTGCAAAGATACTAGCGTTAAAGCGCAATCGTTTCGCGAAATCCGTTTTATTGGTTTTTGGCAAGAATATAAAGTGTATGAACCTGTGCCAGCGCAACCTGTTGAATTTATTGAACCGCATTATATTTTGGAGTGTCAGGGGCAATATCGCTGGGGCAACGGTGAAGAAGCGTGGGACATTTATGACAAACCCGCTTCTTATGCCTTTTGCGGCAACGGCGTAGAAATATTGCATAATGAACCGGGAAGAAATTTCGCAAACCGTTTCTATGACGAGTGTGACATGGTTTCGCAAAATGTTGCCCAATTCCTGTATTATAAATATTTGTGGAGTGTATATGCATACAATAATGACAACGCCAGAGAAAAGCGTTTCATCGCCGCCGCACATGATTTCAGGGATAGGTTTTTCAGTTATGATGATTGGGATGAATTAATCAAAATTACCCCGAATATCACCGCCAAGGCAGAATATCGCAAAATGCAACAAAAGAAATTCGGCACGAAATAAAAATATTACAATAATGTAATGTTTTTCTTGCTTTTATGTTTATTCGTTCCTATTATGGTCATGAGTTCATAAGGGGAATGATAATGACCATCATGCTGGAATATACCGATGAAACGCTGCGTGAAATGGGGCTTGGACATGCGGCTGCAACAGAAGATAACTGGGAAACAATAAATACGTGGCGAAAAAAACAATATACCGCTAATAACACGGGTATTTCTTCGCGGGTAATAAATTACTGGTTGCAAACGGGGGTATTAACAGATATTCGTTCTGATGACCGTGGATGGCATAAATTTACACTTATGGACATTTTGTTCGTTGGTATTGCAACAAGGTTGCGTAAAATTGGTTTATCCAATGGGGCGCTAAAAAGAACATATCGGGCGTTATTTTGTTTAGTGTTAGATACGGATATAGAACCGAATACAGATGATTATTATGAGAAACGCCAAGAATCATTAACGTTGTTAGAATTCGCGCTGTGGCGTTCCATTTGCATGTCTGGTGACGGTAATATTTATTTGCTGGTTTTTGATGATGGCGGTGCGGCGATTATGACTCAACGCGATATATTAAAAAATCAACAAAGCGGGTGTATGCCAAGTACATACATTACAATGAATTTGAATGATGTTTTTGATGAAACATTTATAAATCGGGAAATAGCAAAGCATGTTGAAAACACAACGTGGTTAAATAATGGCGAAAAAGATTTAATTGATGCAGTAAATGAAGCACCAAAAAACAGTACTGTCAGCGCAAAAAAACACGATGGTCAAATAGATTGTTTAGAAATAGAATATTCGCATAACAAGTCGCCAGAAGACGAATTGCATAAAATCATAAACGGAATAGGGTTTGGTAGTGTCGAAGTATCGATACGTAACGGTAATATTATACACATCAAACAAGTAAAGAAAAGAAAGGTGACAAAATGAAAAAGTCCAATGGAAATCTTGTTTTGATTATCGGAAGCACCGAAGCCAAAACGCAACCTAAATGGTATATGCGATGGCGATTATGTCGGTGTCTGATGCAAGAAAGTATTTGAAACATACCAAATTAACAGATGAGCAGTTGGCAAAACTTGTGGAGATTATGGAGGAACTTGCCTGGACTTTATTAACAAAATAAAAATTGCAATTAAAGGGGTGATGATATGTCCCAAACAACTAAAAACCTGCCAATAGAAACATTGTGCCTTTGTCGTGTTTCATCGGATAAACAAGCGAAAAACGAAACAATAACATCACAAAAACAGGCGTGTTTGAACTATGCAAACAACAATGGTTTCAAAATAGATAAATTCTTTTATGAAGACGGGGTGTCGGGGTGGAAAACAAACCGCCCTGGACTGGACGCCATGGTTGAATATATCGAAAAAAATCACAAACATAAACATATTCGCATTCTGTGTTATGACATGTCGCGCTTGGCGCGCAATATGGGTGTTTATTACACGGCAATTGAAAATGTTATTATGAAATATGACTTGGAATTACAAACGGTGGTCGGTGGCAAATCGGAAAATAATGCCATGGGGCGATTTATGCGTGGTTTTGATGTGTTGCGCGCACAAATGTATAGTGATGAATTGGCAGAAAAAACAACTAACAGCATGCGTGCATTATGCACACTGGGATTTTATCCGTTAAATCCGCCATCGGGGCTTAAACGCGTAAAAAATGAACATAAACGCACTATTTTGGTGCGTGATGAGCCGAAAGCCAGTGTTATTTACCAAGCATTTGCTAAATACGCATCTGGGGAATTAGAAACCAAGCATGATGTTACAGAATTCTTACGTGCATCAGGGGCGTTTAATAACGTTAAGTTAAATGACACCAAGGTTTCTAATATGTTACAGAACGAGGTTTATACTGGTGTCTTTGCATACGGGCGTTGGGGAATCGAACGTCGGGAATGGCAAATGGATAAAATTATCCCACAGGACTTGTTTCAGGCAGTTCAAAACAAACTAAACAAACACAAGCGACAGCCGCATCGTTCAGATTTAGCATATGAATTTCCCTTGCGTAATGAAATTTGTTGTGAATATTGCGGTAATCCATTAAGTGGATATTTTGCCAGGGGGCGTAAAAATAAACATCCATATTACCGATGCTATAACAAGGGGTGCGTTCATCGTAATAAATCAATTAAACGTGCGCTGGTTGAAGATGCTTTTATGGAATGTTTGAATGGCATGCAGACCCCAGATGATGTGATTCTTTTATTCGACGTGGTGTTGCAGCGTGTTTGCAGAGCCAAGGATGATGAAGTGTTGGCGCAGCGCAAAAAATGGAACAAGGAAATAGAAAAATTGGAACAAGATATAGTTCAGTTTGGTCGTTTGGCGGCAGATGCAAATAGAAATGATGACCAAGATATGGTTGCAGTATATTCTGAACAGTTACGCCATGCATCAGCAAAGAAGCGAGAGTTGGAACAGCAACTAAAAGATGTGTTGCCAATGTCGGCCACCCAGAAATTTCGAACCGCCATGGAACGTGGGCATAGTTTCTTCAAAAATCCCGCAATTCTGTGGAAAAATGGAAGTTTAAACCAGCGCAAGCGATTGGTTCATATACTTTTTGAGCAAAAACCTGTTTTTTGTATAGAGAGTGGATTTCGAACCGCCGCAACCCCTTGGATTTTCAATAAAAAATCCGCCCAAAAGGACGGAAAATCAGATTTGGCAGCCCCAACCGGATTCGAACCGGTGTTCTCGCCTTGAAAGGGCGGTGTCCTAGGCCTCTAGACGATGGGGCCAAAACTGCCATGTCCTTAATCGAACGCCGGCAAATTATAACTGGGTTTTGACCCATTGTCAAGTGTTTTGCAACGATTTTATTCCGCAGTTGTTTCGGTCGCACCGTCGCCAGGCAATTCTTCGACTTGCACGAATATGATTTCCTTGCCGTCATTGCCAATCAGTGTCAATTTTCCATCGGCGAATTCGTATTTTTCAACCGTTGGGATGAATTGAAAATATTCTTGTTCGGTTTCCATGGCGTCGGCTGGCCCCATCATCATAGTAGATGCGATTTCGCCAAATTTAATTTCATTGCCATCTGCCTGATATCCGCCGTTGTACAGATTTACAACGCGGCCATATACGCGCATTTCTTCTGGGTCGAACGATAGGCTGATATCGACACCCGGTTGGGCAGAAACAAAGTTTGTGCCTTTTAACATTTCTGGGTTTTGTGCATTATCGCCACATGCCGCCAGTGCCAGCGCGCATGTTGCCGCCGCAATCAGTTTAAATTTCATATTATCTCCTTTGCTGGGTTGATATCAGTATAAACACATTTTTTATATTTATAAACAAGAAAAAACACCGTCAAACGACGGTGTAAATACTGGCGGGATTGACGGGGCTCGAACCCGCGACCTTCTGCGTGACAGGCAGACGCTCTAACCAGCTGAGCTACAACCCCTAAAGCGTTGCATATAATATAATGTTCTTGGAATAAATGCAAGTACTTTTTTACTGTATTTTAAAAAAGGTTATTTATTGGCTATCTGCCGCGTATATGGGGGCTGATACGTATTGCAATGATGCCGGCGGCCAATATAGACGCTGTAATTGGAATCAAATACCACCGCAGCCAATCGTATCCGCCAAATACACCAATGTACATCAGACCAGTAAATCCCACCCAACGCCCGATAAATAGGGCAAAGTCCCGAAATACAAAATATTCAATCTTATGATTGCGTGTCACACAACGTGACTTTGATAGGTTGAACATATTCACGCCGCATAATTGGTCTAACACCACTATCGCGGTTGCGTATATAAAATTATACAACAAGAACGTTGCCGGTGTTGTGCGCCATACAAACAACATCAATGTTATCAAGATTGCCAGAACACTTATGTTCAATATGCGCGGATAGTGCTTTTGTTTGCCATATTGTCCCAGCAACCACGATGTTAATCCAGAACACGCTGCAAATATGGTTGTAAATATACCTAAATTTAAGTCGGTTTTGAACATATATACCGTATATATCGTTATAACTGTCCCCAGCAGACCAATCCCAAAACCGCGCAGGGCTTCCATTGCAAATATTTTTCGAATGATTGGGAATCGCATCATACACCTGGCAAAGCCCCCAAAATCAATTGGTTGTGTGCTGCGATGATGTGATGGCGTCAAAAAGCATACCATTACCAACTCTATAATTGCTATCCCCAGTAATGCATACGCCATTTCCGTGTATGAAGCCGTATTGATAAAGAACCCCAATACAATTGGTGCTACAATTTTTGCGGTATATGACATCGCGTTTTTAAATCCGACATATTTGGCCGTTGTTGCGGCAGTATTCTTTTCGCCAATCATGGCGTTCATCGGCAGGTGGTACATTGCCGCCCCAATCCCGTACAGCAGCCCCAATGGAATAACAAATTCTGCCACACGATTGCCCAGCAATATAATTGACACCAGTAATATAATTTTGGGAATCAGATTTAATGCGAATACTGCGACCTTGTTATATCTTTTGCACCAGTTGGCAAATAAAAAGAATCCTGCGCACGTTGCGGCATATTCGCACAATTTGTACGTTGATGTCGCGACTAATTCATTTTCAGACAGTTGCATTATAAATGAAATCAAAAATGTGCCTAAAAACAGATCTGCAACATTGCGCAACCCAGAAAATGTAATCATTAACTTTAAGTCGCGTGTCAAACGTGGCGCGTGCATAGAAATCTCTCTCTTTTTTTCTTCACGTTGTATAATAGCATATTTTTCACAGGAATAAAACCTGTGTTTGAAAAATTTGACAGCCGCATATTAAGTTATTACAATTCAAACTATGAAAAGAATATTCTTTGGATTTTTAGTTGTTGCTGTTTTGGCCATATCTGGTTGTGGGGTTAAATCTGACTTGGCGCGTCCTGATTCGTCATTTCCGCGCAATTATCCGATATATTAAAAAAAACGCGCCAATGGCGCGCTTTTTGTTTATTTGTTTGTTTATTGTATTTCCAATACTTTTACTTTGAACACAACTGCCTTGCCGGCTAATTCTGGATAATAATTCGTTGGGAACGTAATATTGATATCGCGTTCTTCGCCAACCTTCATCCCGACGACTTGTTCTTCAAATCCTGGCACAAACGAACCGCTGCCCAGTACCAATGGGTATTTTTCTGCTGTGCCGCCCTGGAATTGTTCGTCACCCAAGAATCCTGCAAAGTTTATAATAACCGTATCGCCATTTTGTGCGCTGCGCGCTACTTCTTGTTCTACCACTGCTACTTCCTCTTTGTTTTCTGCATTGCTGTCACACGCGGTCAATCCCAACGCCGCACAAATACCAATTACAGACGCTAATTTTTTCATGCCTTGTTCCTTTTTTTCCTGTTTTTTATATTACTTGTTATACACGCATCTAAAGCCATATTCGCGCATTGTTGCGCCTTCGGCCTCGATACGGTAATCAAAATAAGGTGTTGGACGCATTGTATCAAATGATGGTTGGTCATATACCATAACAATGCTATCTGCATTGCGTCCGCACACGCGTTTCATTTCATAGTCTGCGACCGCCGCCAATATAGAGCGTGTATCGCCATCAACATCCATACCGTCGGCATTCTGCATCAGGCGCAGGCGCATTTCGCGCAAATCAGTATTCCCCAGCAATATTTGCACGCGCACCATTGTTCCCTTGTATTCTTGCCAGCGTGTTTCCATACGCGATGTATTCCATCGATTGCTGTTCTTTTCCTTTTCTGCGGCAGTCTTTGGTTTGTACGAATCAATATTTGCATATTGGTTGTCTGCCTGCATAAATTCACTGGTGCGTTCGTTATACAGTGGTGCATCTGCGCCCCCCTGTGCAAAATCGCGTGTGTTATATGGTGTATCACCTGTTGTACATCCAGCCAACGCCAGCGTACCACACAATGCAAATAAAATAGATTTTTTCATGTTCAATCTCTCTTTTTTTTAATTTTATCAAATAAACCTTTTTGATTCAAGTCAGGATTTATGATAAAATAAACATTGATGTCAAACGTTGTACTTGAATCTTTGTTAAAACCACTGGAAGAATTCTACAAGCCATCATTTGTAGAAGAAATTGCCATAAATCACGCTGGCCAGGTTTGGATGCGTCTGCATGGCGCACGTGTCCCATGGGTATCCTATAATGCCGAAGTGCTAAGCAAGCAGTATTTAGTTGATTTGATTCATACCGTCGCAAACATATACGAGCGGCCATTTGATCCCATTCACGGAATGCCGGTTGTTTATGCGACATTGCCTGGGAATCATCGTTTTACTGCGATTGCGGGTCCAAATGTTCAGTATGATGAACGTGACGTCACGGGCGGTGTTGCGCTAAATATTCGTGGTGGTGGCGCCCCCAGTACCAGTTTTGAAAACTATCATTTGAAACGTGGCCAGGCATTGTTAAAGGTAAAACCGCGTGAAAGTACGCGTCCTGATGATCCGTATGACCGATTGATGTCCGCCATCAACGACGGCAGTCCGATTTTAATATCTGGTGCAACTGCGACTGGTAAAACAACATTTTTGAATCATATGCTGACCTTGATTGACCAGAATAGTCGTGTCATAACGGTCGAAGACGCGCGTGAAATTCGTGTGCCCCAGGCAAATCGCGTACATTTCATATTGTCACGCACGGAACAGAATAATGATTTTAACTATGCGCGCCTGTTAGATTTGGTTGTTCGTATGACGCCTGATGTAATTATTGGTGGTGAAATTTCAACGGATAATGCATCTGTGCTGTGGGAAATGTTGGGCACGGGCCATGATCACTTTTACACAACAATTCATGCCGAAAGTGCCGAGGCCGCATATGCCGCCTTCGCAGACCGTATTCTGCATACCCAGCCTGCGTATGACAGGGCAGATTTAATGCGTGAAATGAAAAAGAAGATTCGTGTGGTGCAATTGTCGCGCGATGGTGCGTTGCGCGCAGTCACCGAAGTCGTCTAAGAAATAAAACAAAGGAGATTTTAATATGGATAAAGATGAAATTGTCGTCACAGACCCAAATTTTCGCCCAGATACCAGCGAACGTGATGCGGAATACAAGAAATACGAGGCTGAAAAACTGGCCGAGGCCGAGCGTCGCGAAAACGAACGGTTGGAACGTGCGGTTGCCCGTGCCGATGCCCGTGAAAAGAAGATAAAGGCCTTCTTTCGTGGGGTCAAGGCTCTGTTTTCTCGGAATGCTGCCGGTAATGACAAAGAACGTTAAAAAAATCCCCCGTTTGGGGGATTTTTTATTTGATTAACTTGCCCATTGCAACGGCCGTATCACACATGCGGTTTGAAAAGCCCCATTCGTTGTCATACCATGCGGTCACATGAACCAATTTGTCGCCCAAGACCTTGGTCTGGCCGGCGTCAAATATTGAACTGTGTGCGTCATGTGTAAAATCAATTGACACCAATGGTTGGTCATTGTATCCAAATGTCTTGGATTCTGCGGCCTTCATTGCGTTGTTAATTTCGTCTGCGGTTGCGTCTTTTTCCAGATTGGCAACTAATTCAACAACAGATACGTCTGGTGTTGGAACGCGTATCGCCATGCCGTCCAATTTCCCCGCCAATTCTGGCAGAACCAATCCAATTGCCTTGGCGGCACCTGTACTTGTTGGAATCATGGACAAGTTTGCCGCACGTGCGCGACGAAAATCCTTGTGGTTTTTATCCAGTAATTGTTGGTCGCCGGTATATGCATGAACTGTTGTCATCCAGCCTGACACAACGCCGAATTTATCGTTCAATACTTTGACCACTGGTGCCAAGCAATTTGTTGTGCAAGATGCATTTGAAACAATTAAATCCTTGCTGGTCAGGGTGTCCTGATTAACGCCATACACGATTGTTGCGTCGGCCCCTGCTGATGGTGCAGACACCAATACGCGCTTTGCGCCCGCATCCAGATGAACGCGCGCCTTGTCTGCGGCGGTAAAGATACCTGTACATTCCATAACGATATCAATATCCATTTCGCCCCAAGGCAATTTTGCAGGGTCGCGTTCTGCGATACATTTGATTTTTTGATTGCCAACAACGATATATTCGCCATCTAACTTTACATCCATTGGCAGGTTTCCATGTACGGAATCATACTTTAACAAATATGCATTTTGTTCTGCCGGCGCCAAATCATTTACGGCAACAAATTCGATATCTTCGCGTTTGGATTCCAGTGCCGCGCGCAAAACCAAGCGGCCAATACGTCCGAATCCATTGATTGCAACTCTTACTTTTGACATATATTTTCCTTTCGTTTATATAATAAATTATTGGACGGATACATAATAGCACCATCTTTTTCAAGAATACAATATTTTATTTACAACGTCTGTGCCATGGGTATAATTGCGTATTATGACAATGCGTTCTTATATTATTGCGGGGCCAACTGCATCGGGAAAATCAGATTTTGCCCATCGTTTGGCGCGCAAAATTAACGGCACAATAATAAATTGTGACAGCGTTCAAATATATCGCGGAATAGAAAACATTTCGGCCAGTCCATTTGCCGGTCGCGATATATCTGACAATATTGATGGTGTGCCGTATCGACTGTTTTCTATCTTGCCATTATCGGAACAGATTTCTGTTGCAGAATATCTGGAAATGGCGCGTCGTGAATACGATGCCGCCGTGTCTGCGGGACGCAGCCCTATATTTGTTGGTGGTACGGGATATTATATAAATGCGCTAATAAATGGCATTTCACCAATGCCAGACATCAGTCCGGCCAGTCGTAATCGTGCGCGTGAATTGGTTTCGTCAGATATTGATGTGGCGCGTCGATTGCTGCCACCTGAATTTCACGCGACAGATTCCCAACGTGTATCCCGCGCATTAGAGGTGTTCTTTGAAACCGGGCGTCACATCACAGAATTTCAACGCGCGCCCCGCACTGGTGCGGTTGTGCCGTCTGCAACGCGTATTTTAATTGCCCCGCCAACAGATGTTTTACGCGAACGTATTGCGTCACGCATACCACAGATGTTATCTGGTGGTGCGCTGGACGAAGCGCGCGCGGTAATTCGGTCTGGGTGGGATGCGCGCCGTGCGATTGGGGCATCGCAATTGGTTGAACTTATAAATGGTAATATTTCTGAACCAGAATGTATTCAAAATTGGATAACCAAAACAAATCAGTATGCCAAACGCCAGCGCACTTGGTTTCGCACGCAATTTAACCCAGACATTACCATAACAAAAGTCCCCGCCACAATTGATGACGGGGTGCTGACGATTAAATAGTTACTTCTTTTTATATTGTGTTGCTTCTATAAATACAATGCGAACCTGACGTGATACTGTGGCGTCGTATGCATTGCGTGCCGCTTCTTCCTTGCGACGTTTTTCGTATGCGATTTTCTTGCGTTGTCTTGGTGGCATGTTTCGTTGTTCGTTTTGCTTTTTTAGCAATACGTTCTGAATATATCTATTGTTCGTATATAATTCATCAATTAACAGTTTTTGCGCACTTTTGCGTGTGCGCCCGCCCGCACGCATTGTGTATGCAGACAGATAATCCGCGATTAGTTTGACCAGGCTTAGCAAGAATTTAGGGTCGTGTGTCTTTGCGTCGCGTGAATCCAACATGCGAATGTAAAATCTGGACTGTTCGATTAGATATTTTTCGGCCTCGACCGAGTATTCATGTTCGGTACGCCAGCGATTACGAACGGTCGCTTGGTTTTGGTATGACACATCAGATTGGGCCAGAAATGCTTCTGTTATAAATCTAACGTATTTATCAAATACTATTTGTGCGGCTGTGTTTTTTCTTCGTGTCATAAAACGTACCTCTTTTTTCAGGGCTAAGCATATGACGAAAGTGTTATTTTGTCAAGCGTAAAACGGAATAAACTCAAATTTTCTTATTCTTTTTGCGTCTGTTTTGAATTACGTGATATTCAATTTGAATCGCGGTTCCAATCCCAGATTCCTGCATTTTCTTAGAAAATTTGGTGCAATTGGTAAATTCTGTCTCTAACGTTCCCCATCCCGAATATTCCCAATCGATTAGTCCAACTATATCCATTGTTTTTTTATCAACAATTATATTATTGCATATATCGTTATGGTTCCATCCATCGCCATCACCGCTAATCAAATCGTTGATTTCTGTCGGGCGTGCATTATGCATGGCATCAATAAACTGGGCCAATTGTTTGCCCCAATGCCATCCATTTTCTATAATCGTGCGCAGTGGCAGGCGATTTAAATTTTTTCCTGGAATAAAATCGTATTTATAGAATGTAAATCCCTTAGACTTAACGATTTCTATGCGTGGTATTTTTATTGGAACAATATCTGCGAACGCATCAGTTATACGCTTTTCACGCAAAACTTTTTCCACAGGTGCGTTTTTATCATAATATTTTCTGATTTTGCATACGTATTTATTATTGACGATAAATCCGATGTTCCATCCACCCTTGATAACGCGCACGCGACGAAATTCGCCACGGGGCAGGGCGCAACGCAACGCATTATATTTTTTGCGATAATCATACAGTTTTTCTTTGCGTATCTGTGCGCGCTTTACGCGGTTTGGTATCAGGCCTGCCAGAAAATCGCACACTTCAAAATATATTCGCCACATCAATATTTTTGCCTTTGTTTTACTATGTGATAAATGGTATTGAAAAAATAGAAAAAAACAAGTACTTTATGGATATGTTTGAACCTGGCACAATTGTAAAAGTTTTAATACCTAATATTGTTAATACCGGATATGACTATCGTCTGACGGCGCCTGCAAATCTGGGGTCTTTTGTTATGGTCACGGTGATGAACCGGCCATATGTCGGCATTGTTTGGGGCATTGGTGACAGTGGCTTGCCTGCCACCAAGATAAAAGATGTTACACGTGTTTTTGATGTGTCGTTGCCTGTGACGGATTTGCAGTGGATACAGCGTATGTCTGATTGGACGTTAATGCCCCTAGGTGCTGTTTTACGATTGATTGTCAATGTGCCCGATGTTTTTGCGCCCCCCCAGATGGATGCGTTATATGGTTTTAATTTTGATACAACCGCGCGCATGACAGACGCTCGCCAGTCTGTGTGTGATGCATTTGCGTCAAATGACAATGAACCAATGACCGTGTCAGATATCCAGAATATTGCGCGTGTCACGTCGTCTGTGGTTCGCACAATGATAAAGAACGGCATTTTAATACCCGCCGGCCAACAGGTAAAAAATAAGCCAACAGAAACATTTGTGTATCAAGATTCTGGGAATATCGTTTTAAATTCAGAACAGCAATCTGCCGCAGACGCCATTGGTTCTGCGATTGCGTCTGGCGGATTTGGGGTGCATTTACTTGACGGTATCACAGGCAGTGGTAAAACCCAGGTTTATTTTGATGCCGCCTGGCGCGCATACAGTCGTGGAAAGTCTGTACTGTTGATGATGCCAGAAATTGCATTAACGGCCCAGTTTATGTCGCGTTTTGCGTCGCGTTTTGGCGCCCCGCCGGTCGTTTGGCACAGTAATTTAACATCTGCGCGTCGGCGTCAAATTTGGCGCGATGTTTTAGACGGTAAAATCCGAATGGTCGTTGGAACACGCAGTGCGTTATTTTTACCATGGCAAGATTTAGGCCTAATTGTAATCGACGAAGAACATGATTCTTCGTACAAGCAAGAAGATATGGGCAATTATCATGCGCGCGATATGGCGATATTGCGGGCGAAAATCGCGGGTTTTCCCGTTGTTTTGGCCAGTGCGACACCGGCCGCTGAAACGCTGGAAAACGTCGCCCAGGGCAAATATACGCACCTGCGTCTGACATCACGGTTTGGTGGCGCGCAAATGCCAGATATTCAGTGTATTGACCTGCGCGAAAATCGTCCTGTGCCTTATATGTTAAATGGCACGGAACAAACGGGTTATCTGTCTGAACCATTATGCCATCAAATTTCAGAAACCCTATCTGCGGGCCGCCAGGTTATGTTATTTATCAATCGTCGTGGCTTTGCCCCAATTGTTCAGTGTAAAAAGTGCGGTTGGGTCGCGACGTGTTCTGATTGCAGTGTGGGCATGACATACCATAAACGCGTGGGAAAATTGCTATGTCACATATGTGGCCGTACCGCCCCCATGGCAAAGCAATGCCCAGAATGTGGCACAGATGTTTCTATGCGTGGCGTCGGACTGGAAAAGATACAAGAAGAAGTAAATGCCAGATTCCCATCGGCCCGAACTGCACTGGTATCCAGCGATACTATTTCGTCACGCCAGTCGTTGGAACGTTTGGTTCATAAAATGGAATGTGGTGAAATTGATATTGTCATTGGAACACAAATTCTGGCCAAGGGGCACCATTTTCCAAATCTGACATTGGTTGGTGTGGTCGATAGTGATATGGGGCTATTCGGAACTGATTTTCGTGCCGCAGAACATACCTTTCAGCAGTTATTTCAGGTTGCTGGTCGCGCCGGTCGTGGCGAAATCGCAGGCCAGGTTTTATTACAAACATACCAGCCAGACCATCCTGTTTTAACGGCAATTTGTGCCTGTGATAGGGATACATTTATGGCAACCGATATGGCGGGGCGTCGTGCTGCCCAAATGCCACCATATGGCCAGTTAATTGCGCTTATTGTCGAAGGCGAAAAAGAACATGTCCTGCATCAGTATTGTGCTGCGCTGGCGGCTGCTGCGCCAAATTTATCTGGTGCCAGAATTATGGGGCCAATTACCGCCCAGGTATATCAGGTCCGCACGTGGTACCGCATGCGTTTTTTGATTGCAGGTGGTGCAACTGCGCAATTACAACCTGTTGTTGCACATTGGCTGGCCAAGGTAAAACAGCCTGCAAATATTCGGGTGAAAATTGATGTGAATCCGATAAATTTCATGTAAAAACGCGTCCTATTGAAATGGTGGCTATTTTATAGTACAATACGCTTATCTAAGTCAAAGGGGGGATTTATGCTAGAATTTTTATTTTTCTTTACATTAGTAATGGTCTTTATTGGGGTAATATCGATTCCAATCATGATTGCTGGCGCGCGCGGCATCTGTGGTGGTCGCAAAACGGCAATTACAATTTTATCTTGGCTGGGTATCTTTTTAGGCATCACATGGGTTGTTGCGTTGTGCCTGTCGTTAATATGGGAACCCGAATGTGGCATTGGGCAAAGTAATCTGGATAAATTGGAAAAACTGTCACAGTTGTATAAAGACAAGGTTATAACCAAGGCCGAATTTGAATCAATGAAATCAAAATTATTAAATTAAAAAATCCCCAAACATTGGGGATTTTTTAATAAAAGAAAAACACCGCCGTCGCCGGCGGTATTTCCGAGTGCCCCGAAAGGAAGGAAAGGAGAAAAAGAAATTGGGCACTCTAAACTTTATTCTGGGGTCCAGAGTCCAGAGGAGAGAGAATGTAGGAGGGAGTCTGAACCTCTGAACCCCACAGATGTTTTCACATCTGGTCATCAGGCTTGCCCCTCTGACGAATCGAAATGTAATACATATTTATCGATTTGTCAAGTGTTTTGTCAAAAAAATTTTTTGTGTAATATTTTTGTTCCTAATTCTAGGAAATGGTACTTATGGAAAAGCGCGGAAATCTGGAATAAAATCAACGTATGCTAGAACATACATATTTGTTCTGGTCCGTGTAAAGAAGGGAGAGAAAAATGACACATGAAGATGTGTGGCGTGCAATAGAACGCTTTGCAACAGAACACGGTATGTCTTGTTCTGGTCTGGCAAAATGTAGCGGTCTTGATCCAACTACATTTAACAAAAGCAAACGCTGGTCCAAAGAAGGCCAACCACGATGGCCATCTACGAACAGTATATCCAAAATATTGTCTTCAACAGGGGCAAAAATCCAAGATTTTACCAAATTTATTGATCCGCCTGAAACCGGTCGCGAATAAATCTGGCTATGTCACGGTTACCCCAGCAAAAAATCACAATGTGTTTCATTGTGGTTTTTTGTTGGACAATTCATTTCTCAGTGTTTATGATAATAGATATGTTAAGTGGTGTTCGCGTTTATACATCTGATATTATATGGCGGCAAATCTTAACCGATTTGAATGCCCGTGTCTTAGACGCGCCATCGATGATGGATGTTAATCTGGATGAATTAAACATCACAACCCCAATCAGTCCAATTGGTCTAAAATCTGCAATCTTGGACGCATTAGACAGCACCAAAATCCTGAATACTATTTTTGGGCATTCTGTATCCTTGCCTCATCTTCAGGCCCAGATTGTTGTATGGCTATACAAGACGGGCGGTATGTCTGTAAATGAATTAAAAAACGCATTGGGCTATGCGCCAGATGCGGCAACACACACCGTGGATACCGCGATTTATCAATTGCGCAAGGTCTATGGACGTCAGTTTATTCAAACAAACAATGGGGTGTATAGTCTTGGCAAAATATAAATTAATATCATTTGATAAAATCCCCAGCACTCAAACCTATGCACATGAATTAATTGCATCGGGTGGCGCAACAGATCATACTGCCATCCTGGCCGAGGCTCAATCTGCCGGTCGTGGTCGGCATCGTCGTAAATGGGTTTCGCACCACGGCAATTTATACGTCAGTTTTATTTATCGCTGCGAAGAACGTGATCCGCGCCTGTCGTATTGCGTTGCGGTGGCTGTTGCAGAAACGTTGGCGTCCTTTGGGGTTCGTCCGATGATAAAATGGCCAAATGATATTCTGATAGATGGTAAAAAGATTGCGGGCATATTGATTGAATATTCCGGCCCATTTGTGGTCGTTGGCATTGGCATTAACATAAAATCAAATCCAACGGTTGATGCGTATAAAACGACAAAATTAGATGTCTATTCGGCTGATGTCCCAAAAATAGAAGTTTTAAATCGTCTGATGAAGAATTTGGATAAATGGGGGCGGGTTGATTTTTCGCTTGTTCGTGCGCGTTGGACCGAACTGGCCGCACTATTACACAAGCGTGTAAAATATCACGGCGACATTGTTGAATTGGTGGGTATAAATGAAAACGGTGCATTGATTTTACGTCGTGATACGCAATATTTATTGGTGTATGGCGATGAAATAACCGCATAAAAACACCAGAAATCCGCGCAGTTGAAAAAAAGTTCTTGACTTTTTTATGATTTTATGATACAATTAAACACATCAACAGCACAGATAGTATCCGCACTCAGATGCGGTTTTTTTATTGCCACGACATTTTGTCGTGGCTTTGTTTTTATAACAAGGGTTATCAAATATGCAACTTACACTGATAAAGAATCCCGACGCCACGATTTCGCCGGCATATAAAATCGCTCGTATCATCTATGCCCAGACACATGGTTCGTCATTGACCGCCGTCGAAGCGTTTGCGTCAATGATTGCGAATATATCACGTGCATCTGGTTTAAGTGTCTTAGATATTATTTCGGACAAAAACATTTTTGATGCCAACGATGTTAATTCTGCCAATCATGAATATTTATCGGTACCCGCAAACAATCGTGCATTTCAGATGTGTCTGCGCACCGCACAGCGCATGCTGTCGGGTGTATTGCCAGATACGTGTTATGGTGCCACGCGTTTTCATTATGCCGACACAATACCATCGTGGGCGACATCGCGCGGATATATTGCAGACATTGATGGCATCTTGTTTTATTTATAAGGCGAATTTCATGGCAAATAAAATAATCAAGGGCGGTTATCTGTCTGGGTATCGCACATACATTATATCTGGGGCTGGGATTATATCTGCGATTGCTGCATATCTTGTTGGCGATTCCGATATATTCACTATGTTACAGGCAATTTTTACATTGGGCGGCATATATTTTTTACGTCGTTCGAATGAACACAAGGGGGGAAATAATGGAAAAGATTCCTGAAAAATTTCAAAATCAAGACGGTACATTAAATTCAGATTCGTTATTAAAATCGTATCTTGCATTGGAAAAGAAAATTGGTTCGATGATATCAGTTCCTGATTCTGAATCTGATGATGACGCGCGTTTAAAATTTAATCGTGCAATTGGTGTCCCGGACGATTCGTCTGAATATCCAACAGATGAATTATTTGATGATGAAAATGTCAGAAAAAAATTTCATGAAATTGGTTTAACAAAAACACAAGTTGCAAAAATTTATGAAATTGCAAATGAATTTTTATCACCAGTTGTATCAGACTTATTTAGTGCGCGTGATGAAATTTCTGCAATGACAGAATTAAAAAACTTTTTTGGTGGAACAGATAAAATGAACGATGCAATGCGTGCAATAAATTCGTTTGGTCAAAAGTTTTTACCACATGATGCATTTGATGCACTGTGCGCTACACCCCAGGGAATCCAAAGCATTTATAAGATGATGCAATCAATCGAACCAACTGTTCAAACAGATAAAAATATTTCAGAAAATTTATCAGACAGTGACTTGCGACGCATGATGCGCGATCCAAAATATTGGCGTGACAACGACGCAGAATACATCAGAAAAATAGAAAACGGATTTAAAAAATTATATTCGTAATAAAAAAATGCACTTTCTTCTTTACTAATTTTTGTGTTTCCGATAAAATATAAAGTAAGAACAAAACGAATTTGTTCTATGCAAAAATAAGAAGGAGAGAAGAATGGCATTCACATTCTTAAAACCAGCTAAAAAAGCGGCTGCAAAAAAAGCAGTTGTGAAACCAGCTGAAAAGAAAGCTGCACCTGCAAAGAAAGCGGCTGCAAAAAAACCAGTTGCAAAAAAAGCACCTGCAAAGAAAGTAGCAGTTAAAAAAGTTGCTGCAAAAAAACCAGTTGCAAAGAAAGCACCTGCAAAGAAAGTAGCAGTTAAAAAAGTTGCTGCAAAAAAACCAGTTGCAAAGAAAGCACCTGCAAAGAAAGTAGCGGTTAAAAAAGTTGCTGCAAAAAAACCAGTTGCAAAGAAAGCACCTGCGAAAAAAGTAGCAGTTAAAAAAGTTGCTGCAAAAAAGCCAGTTGCAAAAAAAGCACCTGCGAAAAAAGTAGCAAAGAAAAAATAATTATATTCCCCACAGTGTTGGGGTAATTTGTTTTTACGCCTGCGATTATTCGCGGGCGTTTTTATTAAAAATTTCAGTCAGATGATATCACAGTCTGACTGAATTTTTTATTCGGACAAGTTGCGTTTTATATTCGGCCCCGAATTATTTTTTTTGTTATGTGGCGCATTTATTTGCACAACCGCATCACAAAGATAAATCATCAATTAAATTAATTTTTAACCAAAGGATTTAATAATGTCCGTTTCAATCGATAATGTTTTTGTAAAACAATTCGAAGCAGACGTCCATTTGGCTTATCAGCAAATGGGAACAAAATTGCGTTCAACTATTCGCAGTAAAACAGGCGTAATTGGCGCATCTACTACTTTTCAAAAGGTTGGCAAAGGCACCGCCAGCACAAAATCACGTCACGGTATTGTCCCTGTGATGAATTTGAATCATGAACCGGTTGAATGCATGTTGCAGGATTACTATGCCGGTGATTGGGTTGATAGTTTGGATGAATTAAAGACAAATATCGACGAACGTCGTGTTGTTGCATCTGCGGGTGCATATGCATTAGGTCGCAAAACAGATGAATTAATCATTTCTGCGATGAATTCCGCAACAGCGAACGTTGGCGATTATTCAACTGGCCTGACCAAAGATTTGGTTTTGTCTGCGGTTGAAATCTTGAATTCGAACGATGTCCCAGATGATGGCCGTCGTTTTGCCGTTGTTGGCGTACATCAGTGGAATGAATTATTGTCCATGGATGAATTCGTATCTGCGGATTACGTTGGCAATACAACACCACTGTTAAATGGCTGCGAGGCCCGCAAATGGTTGGGTATTACGTGGGTATTGTGCAATGGTTTGCCACTGTCAGAATCAAATCGCGACTGCTTTATCTATCACGCATCCAGCATTGGTCATGCATGTGGTCAAGAAGTTAAAACAGATATTTCATGGCACGGCGAACGCGCTGCACACTTTATCAGCAACAGCATGTCCCAGGGCGCTGTTCTGATTGACGGTGATGGTATTGTTCGCGTTAAATGCGCTGACGCAGCCTAGGGTCACAATTAACATAAACCAAAAGGAATAAACAGATGGCTTTTCAGAATAAAAATTTATCTGTCATTGCGTATGCAAATGGATTCACATTGTGGCATTACAGTGCGCCAGAAACATTAAGCACAATTGCTGCGAATGGTTATTTTAACAGTGTAAAAACATTGATGAACATTGGCGACATTGTCATCATCAATGCTTCTGATAGCACTGCTATAAAGCAAATCAACATCACAGAATTAAATGTGACAACGGTTGCATTGGCATAACATAGTATATTTTCTGGATTGGGTTGGCACATTTAAGTGCCAGCCTATTTTTTATAATAGAACAAGGGGGCAACAGTGCTTACAAAAATAGATTTATGTTCGATGGCTTTGCTAAAATTGGGCGAAGCACCGATACAATCTTTAACAGATGACAGTGCATCTGCGCAATTATCGCGCACATTATTTGACCCGGTCATAGACAGTTTATTGGCATCACATCCATGGCGTTTTGCAACCAAGACATATGATTTAAACAAAACGACCGATGGTGATTTTGTAATTCCCAGCGATGTTTTGCGTGTAATTAAATGTTCTGGGCAGATCGTAGGTAATTTAATCCATGCACCATCAGAAAATATGAAAATATTATCTGTTGTGCGCGTGGCGCCTGAAAAATTCCCCAGTTATTTTGTCTCGTTGGCCGCAACAAAACTGGCGATGGAATTCTGTATCCCGCTAATTGGTGACCAGGGCGTATTTCGCATGTTGGCGGCATTATATGAATCAGAAATGCAATCTGCGAAATTCATAGACAGTACAACCACCACCACCACCGCGATTGATAATTTTTCTTTGATTAACGTACGTTTTTAACAGGGGGCAATTATGGCAGATTTTATAAAAACGCAAACATCGTTTGCCAATGGCGAAGTTGCACCTGAATTTTATTCACGTGATGATATCAACGGTTTATCAAAACTAGAAAATATGGACGTATTATCTGGTGGTGGCTTGTCGCGTCGTGCCGGTCTGATACATGTATCAGATTTGCCGTCTGCGGCACGCCTGATACCGTTTTCGGTTGCAGAATCACAAGACTATATCTTGGCGTTGATGGATGGGTATATTTATATCTTTCACAACGATGCGCTGTATCAAATGTTACAGTCGCCATGGGATTATGATGCACTATCGCATCTGCAATATGCCCAGCGTTTTGGCACGATGATATTTGTTCATCCTGATTTTCCGCCATATACGTTGCGCCTTGGGGCCAATGGCTTTGATTTATTGCAGTTTTCTTTTTCGCGCAACGATGCAGATATGACGTTAAATATTCCGTTTATGAAATTTGATGACGCGTCAGATATCAAAATAACTGTGACATCCAACAGTGCTGGAAATAATTTCGCGACATTTACAACCAATCAAGATTTCTGGACCCCAGATAATGTTAATGGCCGTTTGTATTTGTTGGACAAACAGTGGGTTATTACCGAATACACCAGTCCAACCCAGGTCGTTGCCTATACAAATGGTGCATATACTTTACCAACGGCCCCAATATCTGATTGGCGCGAATCTGTATTTAGTACGCGTCGTGGCTGGCCATGCAGTATAACATTTCACCAGGATAGATTGGTTTTTGGCGGGTCGCGCGATTGGCCCGGTGGCGTATGGCTATCCAAGGTTGGCCAACATAATAATTTTGATGTTGGCACTGGTCTGGATGACGAAGCGATATTTATAACCTTGTTATCCCAGCAACGCCAGCAAATTTGTACCGTCGTCAGCAGTGATAATTTGCAGATATTAACGTCTGTGGGCGAATGGGCGATATCTAACAAGCCATTAACACCGTCATCGGTTGATATTAAACAGCATACATCGGTTGGCTCGTTTATGGGGCGCTATTTACCACCACAAAAGATAGAAGGCGCAACCGTATTCATGTCATCAGGCGGTCGTGATATTCGTGAATTAAGCCTGGATGAACTAAACGAAAACTATAACGCGAACGACTTGTGCGCATTTGCAAAACACTTAATTACATCGCCAACAGATTTGTCATATAACGCCGCCACGCATCAGTTATTTGTTGTGCGTTCTGATGGCAAAATGGCAGTGCTAAATCAGAATTCTGCACTGGGGATATCTGCGTGGGGGATGTACCAAACGCACGGTAATTTTGTATCTGTCGCATCGATTGATGGTGTGACGTATGTTGTTGTGTCGCGTGATGGTATGGCATGTCTGGAACGATTTGACGCCACCGCAATGCAAGACGCTGGAAAATATAATTTTGCATTTCGCGCATCTGCCATACCGTTTCGTGCATCAGGACACAATCCGCACAGATTAAAATTGCGCAAGATATCTGCACGCGTTTGGAATACCAAATCCATATCAATTAACGGTTCGCGCATTACATTACCGAATGATATCTATAACGACAGACACAGTGGCTATTGTGGTGATGTATCACTGTCTCAGTTGGGTACAATTCGCGATTGCATAAATGCGCCATGGACGATACACGGCGCTGATACATATCCATTAACCGTATTATCCGTCACTATGCACGGCTGGTACTCTGTTTAACATTACAACCCAAGGGAGATTTACATGGGACAAATCGTATCCGACGTCACGGAATTATTAGATTACAAAGATGCAAAGAAAGCGGCTAAATCGCAGCGCAAAGAAATTTTGGCACAAATGGCTGCTGATGATGCTGAAAAAAATAACCTGGTTAAAAAAGCTTTGGCGGCCCAGCGTGCTAAATATGGTGCGTCTGGCATGACGGGGCGCAGCATGACCGAAGGCGCCGTGTTAAAGCGCATAAAATCAGAAACAGAACAACCATATGAATCAAAGCGCAAAGCAAACCTAGAAAAGTTAAAAAAAGCAAAGGCGACCAAACCGAACTTATTAAAAAATTGGCTGTCACGCTTTGAAGATATTGTTGGCTAGTTTTAATAAAAACATAGGGGACATAAGATGTACAAAATATCTTACGTTGCGGATGGTACGACAACTGAATTCGCATTCGCATTTCCATTTTTTCAAACCGCAGATATACGTGTTGCGCTGAATGAATCCTTGTCTGATTTACCTGCATATACCGTTATGCCAAACGAAGATTTTTCCGGTGGCAATGTGGTGTTTGAGGTTGCGCCATCGGCCAACACCCAGATAGATATTTTTCGACAGGTATCCCTGTCGCGCACGATTGATTACCAGCCCACCGGCCAAATTGATCCAGAACATTTAAACCTGGATTTTAACTTTTTGCTGGCGGCATTACAAGACGTACAAACAATTAATCTGGATGTCACAGAATGGGCGAACACGCACGACAATATAAAATCTTTGATTGATTACACGCATTCTGTCATCGAAGACAAATTGTCGGGCGGGGCGGTGTTGGGGCTGTATCGAAATCTGGTTTCTGTTTTAGAAAATGCGCGCCCATACTTAATCAATGATTACGGCAGCATTACCGAACCCGCACCAAACGAAGACAGTGATGATTACGGACTTTTATAAATTTTTAGACGAATGGAATCAGATTCTTGGCTTTGAAACACCTGCACACCATCGTCAAATAATGTCATTTCTGTATGATGTTTGGACAAATGCGCCCCATCGTGGATTGCTGATGGCGTTTCGTCATTCTGGTAAATCAACGGTGGTTGGCGTGTTTGCGGCCTGTGTTTTGTATCTGCACCCAGAAACACGTATTTTGATATTGTCTGCAGAAAATGGTCTTGCCAGTCGTATGGTATCGCACATACGTCATATTTTGGAAAATCATCCACGCTGTACCGATTTAATACCGCGCGTCAAAAAAGAGTGGGCAACAGGGCACATAACAGTAAATCGTCCAATCGGAATTCGCGAACCATCTGTAATCTGCCAGGGGGTACATGGCAACATAACCGGCATGCGTGCAGATTTAATTATATGCGATGACGTAGAAGTGCCAAATACATCAAACACTGCTCAAAAGCGAGAAAACCTGCGCGAACGTTTGCGCGAATTGGATTTTATACTATCGCCCAACGGAACAATGATTTACATCGGCACGCCGCACACGAACGACACCATATACCGCACATGTGACGAAGACTAGGCCACTTCATTTTTCATACTGCTGATAAAATTGCGTAATTTACCCAATAATTCGTTGCCCGCATCCCCGAACATTGGCAGATATGTTTCGTATTCTGGCATGTCTGCCTGAACCTCGGCACGCATACGTTCGGATAATGGCTGGCTTAAAATATTATTTGCTTGATTCCACAGGCGATACGCATTGTATGTCTGCATAACCAGCGTCCATTTTGCCTGCAACGCGGGTTTCGCAGCCAACGCGGCACGAATTGCAACAGGCCATTCATCACCAAACTGTTGAACGACGGACATATTCTGAATTGCATCTAATCCGGTCTGATCGGGAACAAAATGCTCAATTCCGTTTTCCAGTTCCTGCATTTGTGCCTGGGTCAATTTTACAGACGCAATTGCTTCGCCCATCATGCCACCATATGGCAGCAAGTCAGAATCGATTGAATCCATCGGTGTTTTTCCGCTGCGCAGATTTTCAATATGTTGCGCCAACATTTTTCCTGTTGGCAACAATTCTAATTCTGCGATTACATCATCTGTGGCCTCGGCTGCAAATACCCGATTAACAGCACCCCACCCACCGACAATAACATGTTCTTGGCGGTACAGATTTAACAATCTTTGTGCTGTTGCGATGGCTTTTGCTTTCATATGCTCTCTCTCCTTGGTGGCGCGTGATTTATTCTGTAATAATCATGATAACCTTGTGCATTGTTTTCCCGGAAATTTTTTCATCTGGGGCGCACACATGACCATATACTTTGCCTTTGGAATCCTGTTTAACACTAACAACATGTGCCACCGCAGACGTTTCTTCGTCCAATGAATCAAAGTCTGTATCAATACACACGGCCATATCACCGACTTGTGCAGGCGTCATTGCATCTGCCAACACGTATGATTTTTCTGGGATAATTCCACCCAAACGCTTTGCGTTTGGAATAACGGCATATATACCCTGACGTCCTTCTAATGACAGTGGGGACACAATCATGGTTTTATCAGATTTTTTGAACGCGATTGCCTTGCCCGCAGGATTTCCGAACACAGGAACCAGTTTTTTTCGTGCGCTATCATACAATTTTGCGCCATATAAACTGCCGTGCATGTCGATGCCCGACAAAGGATTCCCGGGTACCAACACAGATTTTACACGTTCTTTAACCTTGTTAATCTGTTTGGTTAATGCGCCAGATTTATACAGTTCTGCCACTTCGTCGAACAGTTTTTCCGCGCTCATTGCGAAAGATTGTGCCAACGGTTCGATTTCATTTACATAGATTTCACGTTGGCCAACTTCTATCTTGTGATACACAGACAGTGTCATCCCAGCGTCTTTTGCGGCCTGTGCGATTGTTTTGCCAGATTTTTGGCGAATTTTGCGTAACCCACTGCCGAATATTTTCAGTCCGCTATTTTCATTATCGGTCAGGCGTCGTTTAATTTCGCTTTGCCATTGGTCTGCCACTTCATCAGATTCCTTGATGAAAATATCAGACAATTTGCAACCCAAGATATTACAGATATTCAGCAATTGTTTCTGATTCAGGCGTCGCACACCTTTTTCAATTTTGGACACTGCGGACAAACTAAGTCCTGCCTGACGTGCCAGTTCGGTCATTTTCATGCCGTTTGCCAAACGAATATTTCTGATATTATTAGGAAAGATGATTTCTTCTTGGGCCATGTGCAAGTCTCCTTAAGATTTCTTGACAAAATAATAGTCAATTTTAAAAGACTTAGCAAGCAAAATAATTACAGTGGCATATCGTCAGGGATTGCGTCTGCGTCAATTGGTGTTGGTTCATATTCTGCATCTGGTCCCAGACTGCTGGCGGACACCGTTGGGGCAGGTTGTGCAAATTCATTATTTGCGCCACGTGCTTCAAATTCATCCAGATTATCGAACAAACTATAATCGCCAAAGAACGCCGTGCGAACAGTTTCTGGACGTCCATGACGGTTTTTTCCGATGATAATATCTGCCTTGCCACGTGCGCGTTCCAGACGTTTTTGCCAACTTTCGACCATGGAATTATTGGTTGTGTTTGACAATCTTTCCGACGGGTCGCGGTTTTGCAGATAATATTCTTCGCGATACGTAAACATAACAATGTCCGCGTCTTGTTCAATAGAACCAGATTCACGCAGGTCTGCCAATTGTGGTCGTTTATCATCGCGCGCTTCAACACTACGTGACAACTGCGACAGTGCAATAACCGGCACATCTAATTCCTTGGCCAGCATTTTCAGGCCTCTTGTAATTTCAGAAATTTCCTGTACGCGGTTATCACTACGTTTGCCACCTGGGGCGGTCATCAGTTGCAGATAGTCAATCACAATCAGTGCAATTCCATCATGTTTGCGTGCCAGCCGTCGTGCGCGCGTTCGCATCATTGGCACAGACATCCCGGGCGTGTCATCAATAAACAATGGTACCTTGCCGATCGCGGCAGAATACTGTGACATTTTCAAGAAATCTTCGTCGGTCAGTGTTCCTTCGCGCATTGCCGATGCGGGCACCTTGGATTGTGACGACAATACACGTGCCGCCAATTGTGATGCTGACATTTCAAGACTGAAAAACACAACTGCGCCCTTATAGTTTTTATTTGCGCGCCCATATGCAATTGCATTTGCCGCATTAAAAGCAATATTCATGGCCAGTGTGGTTTTTCCCATCGCCGGACGACCTGCGATAATAATCAGGTCAGAATGGTGCAGACCGCTGATTGATTTGTCTAGTGCGTTCAACCCCGTGGTCAGACCCGACAACTGTCCATCTGCCTTGTATGCGATTTCTGCCTCGGCCAATGCGTTTTGCAATGCGGTTGAAATTGCGGTCACTTCACGTTCGGACGAACCTGCGGTGGCCATATTAAACAATTCTTGTTCGGCCAATTCGATTTGACGCGCCACTGGGTTGTCCAGATCTTCGACAAAAGCTTTATCGACAATGGATTGCCCCAATGAAATCAAATCGCGACGTAGCGCATTTTCATATACGATACGTCCGTATTGTTCAACATTAACAACTGTTGCGCCCGCACTGGACAATTTGGTCAGATAATCGACCCCGCCAACAGATTCCAGTGTTCCTTGTTGATCCAAATAATTCTTGGCGGTAATGATATCGAACGGAATACCGGCCGCAAATTGACGTTCGGCCAATTTATAGATTTCCTTGTGTGCAGGATGTGAAAAATGTTCCGAATTTAAGAATTCAGACACGCGTTCCAATGCGCGGTTGTTCATCAGTACCGCCGCCAGAACGGCTTGTTCGGCCTCTAAATTTGTCGGTAAAGTTTTGGGAGTAAAGTCCATGTCTGATATAGTATATAAAAAAATTGGTTTTTCAACGCCTTTTTTGACCGGCTATAAAACACTAAGAATTCCAATTGTTTCGGCCGATGGTGTCCCCATTTGGCCCCAATTATTTCCACTGGAAAAGATTGAACAAATGCGATTGACCGTCGGACCACGACATTTTTCCGCCCAAATGATGCTGGAATTTGTTTCACCGGACAAGGCGCGTTTGGATCCTGGTGGCATACATTTTTACGATTCAGAATTTGATGTTCGTACTGCCCGAATTGGGACGCATCAAATTACCGGTATGGTATTATATTGGGATCCATCAACAGGGCGCAAACGGCGCGATAACAGTACATGCGTTTTACTATATCGCGACGATGCATCGCGCAATGTATTTGTGCATGATATTTTATATTTGTCTGTCCCAGACGAAGAAGAATATCCATTGTCACGTCAATGCGAAATGGTGCTGGAATTTATGCGTAATCGTGATATTCGGCGCATTTCGGTTGAAACAAATGGTATCGGCGGTGGCCTGCCAGATATTCTGCGTAATACCGCATGTCGGCATGGCCAGAACATATACATCCAAAGAATATCAAACAACAAATCCAAATCAGAACGAATACTTAACGCTATCGAACCGATTTTATCAACTGGTCGCATGTATGCGCACGCCCGTATTCAGCAAACGCCACTGTTATCTGAAATGTTGGGCTTTTCGCCATTGGGCATGACGGGACATGACGACGGTATTGATGCGCTTGCGGGCGCAATTGTGCAAACGCCCAGCCCGATACGCCCATCAGGCACCACAACACGAATGTTTGCTGCGAATACGAATTTCAAGATTTAACAACACATAACCAAAACAAAGGAGAAACAACATGCAAAATTTGCAAAACTTGTATAAACGCGCCCTGGATATGCGCAGCCCATGGATAAATCGATGGGACGATGCGCGTCGCTATACAATCCCACTGGCCGATGACGACAATGCAACATTATTTGACGGCACGGCATCAGATGCGGTTGATAATTTGGCTGCATCGATTTATACATTATTGACACCACCTGAATCTTTGTGGGTGTCGCTATCTGCCGAAGGCCCCATGTCGCCTGATGTTGATGCCGCGACTGTTGCATTACGTGCCAATCTGAACGATTCAAACTTTTACACAGTAATACATCAGTGTTATCTGGATTTAGTTGTATTGGGTACGGCGTGCCTGTTCATGGCAGAAACGCCAATTGGTGCATCGTCTGCATTTACATTTACTGCGATTCCCATGTCGGATATTGCGATATTACCAAACGCAGTTTTTCATACAACATCGATGCCCGCGCGTGATGTCTTGGCGCGTTTTCCAACCTGGACGCCACCTGCAAATATCCGTGACGCGATAAAGAACGACATGGATATGCCGTTAAAATTGGTACAAAGTTTAATCGACACAGAATTTACCGCATGGCTGGATGTTGGTGGTGATATTGAAAATAATATTGTGTCCCGTGGCACATTTGAAACCAATCCGTACATTATTTTCCGGTGGTCTTTGGCCAGTGGCGAAACATACGGTCGCAGTCCTGTTATGCGCGCATTGCCGGATATAAAAACCGCGAACAAGGTCGTTGAATTGGTATTAAAGAATGCAACCATTGCCGTATCTGGAATCTGGCAGGCCGACGATGATGGTGTCATCAACCTGAATAACATTAACTTGACACCTGGTGCAATTATTCCCAAGGCGGTTGGTTCATCTGGTCTGACACCGTTATCCAGTGGCGCAGACTTTGATGTGTCCCAGATTATATTAAAAGACCTGCGCGAACGCATCCGCCACGCATTGCTTGCCGACAGATTGGGGCTGTTAAGTGATAAAGAAATGACGGCCACAGAAATTTTGGCGCGTAATGCCGATATGATGCGCGTCTTGGGTGCGACATATGGACGCATTTTGCACGAGTTTATTCGACCCCTGTGCGATCGTGGCCTGCAAATACTATCACGCCGTGGCGTCATCGCGCCCATCCAGTTAAATAGTGACGCAGAATTAAAATACGTTGCGCCAATTACTCAACTGGTTGCCAATGGCACAACGCCACTTGCCGGGGGTGATACGCTATGACAGATTTAGAACGCCACTACACACGTACATTTTCTGGTGCATCTGGCATTGCGGTTTTACAGCATTTGCGTCGAATAACTGTGGGGCGAACACTGGGGCCGAATGCCACGGATGCAGAACTAAGAACCCTAGAGGGCCAACGTGCCCTTGTGCGCCAAATAGAAACCATGATATCGCGGGGGACACAGTCATGACATCAGACATAACGCCGTTGGGCATTCTTGATTTCTTGCGCAGTTCCTGGTTTTTAATTGCATTTGTTGGCGGCTGTATTTATTGGGTTGCGCGCCAAGACGCATCTGTTGCAGAACTGGAACGTGTTGATAATCGCATAACAGTCCTGGAAAATCGTACAACAATATTAGAAACTGGCATTGGCCAGATACAAATAAAAATTGACGACATCAAAGAAGACTTAAACCTTATCAAGGGTGCCGTTATTAAATAAAAATGCCCCAATTGGGGCATTTTTAACTAACTAATTTTTGCCAAAATGTTTTCTTTTGCGGCTGCTTTTTGCGTTTGCGACGCTGTGCAGACACAGTTGTCTTTTTGGCCTCGACATGTTGCGAATTTTTCTTTTTCGCGTCCGTCGATGGCGCATATGCACTTAACAGTTCTTCGGTTTTATTCTGTTCTGGCGCAACACGCTGGATTGAATATTGGTCTATGTTCATCAGACTGTCATCACCAACGATGACGATTTCTGTTTCGAACTTTGCCTCCATCTCGGCCAGTTCTGCGCGCTTATGATTCAACAGATATATCGCGACATCGGTTGGAACTGTCATAATAATTTTCTGTGCAGATTTTGCCAACAGCTTTTCCTGTAAATGACGGAACAGTATAATGGCCGCAGTCTGAATAGACGGCACAACACCGGCACCCATACAGTGCGGACACTGTACGTATGATGATTCCATGAAACTGCTGCGCAGACGTTGGCGCGACAACATCAATACACCAAAGTTATTAATTTTTGCCACTTGGGTGCGCGCGCGATCGCGTTTCATAACTTCGCGCATCTTCAGTTCCAATTTGCGATTATTCTTTTCTTCTTCCATATCGATAAAATCGACCGCCACAATTCCCGCCAAATCACGCAGACGCAACTGCAGTGCGATTTCTTCGGCCGCTTCCAGATTGGTATTTAACGCGGTCTGTTCGATATCTTTTTCTTTGATTGCACGTGACGAATTTACGTCAATTGTCACCATTGCTTCTGTCTGGTTAATCACCAGCGAACCGCCGGACGGCAATTGCACATACGGGCCATGCAATCCTTCCAACTGCTTTTCAACACCAGCCTTGACCATTAACGGTACGCCTGCGTCCTTGTAATGTACCAGTTGTTTGCGTGGTGCCTTGCCATACATTTGTTGAAAGTATTGTTTTGCTGCATCATAGGCTTCTTCACCCTGGATGATTAAAACATCTTCTTTGTCGGACAAGAAATCACGAACCACGCGACGCAACAATGAATCTTCGGTATGAATTGTCACTGGTGCAACAGATGCCAGTGTCACTTTGCGAATTTCGTTCCACAGATTTACCAAATAATCATAATCCGCGGCAATATCCGCAGGTGCCGCACCAAACGCCGCCGTACGCAGAACGACGGTCATACCTTTTGGTATTTTCAGTGCATGCAACACATCGCGCAGACGCGCGCGTTCTGACTTATCAGAAATTTTCTTAGAAATACCATAACTGTTGCGTTTGCGTGAATTTGGCATCAACACGGCAAAGCGTCCCGCCAACGACAAATAAGTTGTCATCGACGCGCCTTTTTGACCGCGTTCTTCTTTTACGCCCTGGACCAGCAAAATCTGTTTTGGTTTAATAACGTCTTGAATTTTAAATTCGCGTGCGCGTTTTACAAATTCTTTGTTATCTTCGCCGGCGCTGTGGTCATCGTATTCTGCGACTTCGTCATCTTCATCATTTGGGTCATCGTCATCATCAACGATATTGGCATGTGCCAGTTCTAATAGTTTCTTTTTCTGCTCTGGCGTCACTTGATAATAATCTGGATGAATTTCAGAAAACGGCAAGAATCCATTTTTCCCTGAACCATAATCAACAAATGCTGCCTGCAAAGATGGTTCGACGCGAATAACCTTGGCCAGATAGATGTTTCCCTTTATCTGTGGCTTAGTAGTTGTTTCGACGTCAAAATCAGACACACGGTTGGTCGCTGGATCGACAACGACGACGCGTGTTTCCTCTGGATGAATAGCATCCACGTATATCTTTTTTGACATTTAATAATCCTTTTGTTTGTGCGGTGTATGCTATGGAAATAACCCGTCCCCATGGGGCGTCCAAGCCCATGCCAAGGGAACGCGCCACGATACCCATCAGCGCAATTCGAGTTATTGAAAGCAGTGATAATACAAACACTTATATTAACCCCATGTTATACACAGCCACTACTTTAACATGCGATTATATATCTTCGCAAGGTATTTATTTTCTAATTTTTATTTCTGATTTCAGGCTTTTGATTTTGGCTGGAATTTTTTCTTTTGCCTCGTTCAGCCATCTTTTCATGCGTGACCGCAACCATCTTTCATAGACAAAGAACAAACTGCCCACCCCAATCAGTGGCAATACATAGTATATTATTCTGTACGCCAGCAACGCGCCAAATATACTGGCCTTGTCAATACTGTCGGGCATGGCAACCAAAAAGACACTTTCAAACACCCCAATTCCACCTGGGACTTGGCTGAACACTCCGGTTGATTGTGCGATAACAAACAGTCCGATAAATGTTCCAAATGGGATTTGTACAAACGGACTCATACACGCATACAAAACCAACCCGGCCAGAACACTGTCTGTAATCCCCAGTATTGTCTGTGCGCACGCCATTTGAATACTTGGGATTTGGAATTTTATCTGCCCAATTTTGATACTTTTTTTGTGAAAGAATATGGTTGTCATAAAATACGCCAACAGCACCGCCATACAGAATATGAACAGCGTATTCAATCCCATGCTGACCCCAACAGAATTTTCAAATATACCGCGCGGAATTAAAAAGTACCCAATAACCACAATTGCCGACGTCCCCAGGAAATATGTAATTCCAGATATCGTCAGCATCTTCAGAATATCACCACCACGAATTCGCCAACGGGTATATAATCTGTATCGAATTGCGCCACCACTGACAACGGCGTGTCCCGCATTATTACTGATTGCAAACCCCAGCATCCCGGCCAGCATCCACTTCCACCATGTGACTTTGCCGCCAATATAATTCAGTGCCAAATAATCATACAATGACAACACCACGTACCCCGCCAGACACGCAAAGCAGGCGAACACCAGATTAGAAAACGGTATATCTAAAATTGCATGTGCAATATCACGCAGGCTATAATCGCGCAACTGCCACCACAGCATACCTGCGGCCAGAACAAAAAAGAAAATGCCCGAATAACTTATAAGTTTTTTAAACAGACGTTTTGTCTTGGCTGACATAAAAATCCTTTTTCAAGAACAATAGGATAACAATATTATATAAAAAAGCAACCCCCAAAACAAATTGCAAAATAAAATATGCCTTATATAATAATCACAAACACAATTAACAAAAGGATTTAAAATGCTACGTCCATCCTTGCGCAAGGCAGATCAAATGCGCCCTGTATCGATTGAAACTGGTGTTAATAAGTGGGCCGAAGGATCGTGCCTGATTAAAATTGGTGGCACCCATGTATTATGTACTGCGTCTGTTGATTTGAATCAGCCGACATGGAAGCGTATGCAGAATAAAACAGGTGGCTGGGTGACTGCAGAATATTCTATGTTGCCCCGTGCCAACGGTACGCGCAAAAACCGTGATGCCATGATGCGTGACAATCGCAGCGCGGAAATTTCGCGCCTGATTGGCCGTTCGTTGCGCAGTGTTGTTGATATGGACGCGTTGGGCAAACATACGATTACAATTGATTGTGATGTGATTCAGGCTGACGGCGGCACGCGCTGTGCCAGTATTACTGGTGGTTTTATCGCATTGTCACTGGCGGTGCGCTGGTTGCTGGCGCATGGTCGGATTGCCGAAAACCCAATCCGTGATAATGTTGCGGCGGTATCTGCGGGTCTGTGGAAAGACGAACTGATTCTAGATTTAGATTTTGACGAAGATTGCGCGGCCGATATGGACGCAAACTTTGTTATATCCGGCAGTGGCGATTTCGTAGAAATCCAGGCCACAGGCGAAGCGCACCCATTTAACAAGTCCCAATTAATGACGTTGATGGAATTGGCGCAGACCGGTTGCCAAAAACTGATTGATTTACAGAATCAGGTTCTGGAATAAAATCCCACCCCAAACGGGGTGTTTTTTATTACAATTTTGTTTTTATCTGTACGTATTTTGTGATATAATATCACACATGAGAAAAAGAATTTTTACTATTTTGCCGATTTTATCATGCCTGGCCGTGACGCCTGCATTGGCAAATTGGCAGTATCCCGGGACATATGTTGGTGACGGTTGGTATGCAGACGACGGTTCTCGCTTTGTGATGTCGGTTCGTGGCGGTGCGGCGTTTGGCTTTGGTTCTATCAAGAACAAGGCCGGCGCAATTGTCACGGATTATTACCTCAGTCCCGATGAAACAGAAATCGCGACCAAGGCGTATTGTACATCTACGGGTGCATGTGCCGACTGGAAATTTGCGGGCCGTGGCGAATTGTCAGACGTCCCCCCCGCCAAAGACTTGCGCAGTTTTTCATTTTCTGCCGGTGCCAGCATTGGTTGGACAATCCCAAATCGTCCCCAGTGGCGTATTGAGGCTGGCTGGGATCATATCTCAGAATCAGATTATAATGCATCGCCTATGTTTGATGGTGATATTGAATTGGTCGGCGGTGATGTTGGCGAAATATCTGTCGGTGTATCCAGTGCAACTGTTAATTCGCATTTAACTACCGATATTTTCAGTGCGATGGTATATCATGATTTCTTTGACGGCCTGCAAAAGCCGACACGCGTCATGATACCATATGTTGGATTTGGTGTTGGGTATGCAGATACGAAAACAGTATTAAATTTGGCGGATCCGTACGGTGACCTGTCTTATCAACTGGAATTGGATCAGTATGGCGAAGTTGGCGATGATGGCATGATAGATTTTTATCAATCTAAACGTACAACCGCAAATGTCGCCGGATTATTGGCGGTTGGCGCATCTTATGGTATTACAGAATCAATGTTCTTTGATTTTGGCGCACGTTTGACATACCTGCCCAAGATAAAATGGGGTTTGCGAAATTCAGACGACACACATCATCGCGAATTCTTTTCCGCAGAAAATGTCATTTATGCAAACATAATGGCTGGACTTCGTTTCGAATTCTAATTATAACTTAACACCATATTTACCGCGATTTATTGGGCGATACGACAGTGCTTCTGCCAGGTCGCCCATTTCTATATCATCTGCCCCACGCAGGTCCGCAATTGTCCGCGCCAATCGTTTTATGCGATTGTATCCACGGGCAGACATCCCCATTTTTTCTGCCGCTGTATTCAAGAACGTGGTTAATTCATCGTTTAATTTTGCATATGTTTCTAATTCTGCGCCATCCAGATGGGCATTAACCTTGCCCTGGCGTGCAATTTGTCTGTCGCGGGCTGCGACAACGCGTTGTCTGATTTGCGCACTGGTTTCGCGTGGTACGCCATCGGTTTTATTCATTTCCCATGGATTAACCGCATCGACATCAACATGTAAATCAATTCTGTCCAGCAATGGTCCCGATATTTTGTTTTGATATGCCTCGGCGCATCGTGGTGCGCGCGAACAAGACAGGGCCGCGTTCCCCAGATGTCCGCACGGGCACGGATTCATTGCCGCAATTAATTGAAAGCGCGCAGGATAGGTTGCGTTTTTGCGTGCGCGCGATATCAATATACGACCAGATTCCATTGGCTGGCGCAGAATTTCTAATGTTGCCCGATTGAATTCTGGTAATTCGTCCAAGAATAATACGCCATTATGCGCCAGCGATATTTCCCCGGGACGTGCATCCGAACCACCACCGGCCAGTGCCACCGGACTAGACGTATGATGCACACTGCGAAATGGTCGTGACGACATCAGGGTCTGGTTATTCAGTTGTCCTGCGATTGAATATATAATAGATGTCTCTAATATCTCTTCGGCGGTCATTTCCGGCATAATCGTTGGCAGTCGCGACGCCAGCATTGTTTTTCCCGACCCCGGCGGCCCCACCATCAGCATTGCATGCCCGCCCGCCGCAGCGATTTCTAATGCGCGCTTTGCTGCAGCTTGTCCATGCACTTCTGACATATCGCCCACGGCAACATTTGTGCCAGTTGGCGCAATCATTTCTGGCGCAGTCAGTGTCACCATACCCTTGAAATGATTTATCAGGTCTAATACATGCTGTGGCGCCAGAATCTTATCATGCCCCGCCCATCGTGCCTCATTGCCTTGGGCCGCAGGGCAAATAATCCCCAGATTGTGTTTTTTTGCCCAAACACTGGCAGGCAGCACAGCGTCTGTCTTAACGATTGCGCCATCCAGTCCAACTTCGCCCATGATTACATATTTTACTAATTCCGCCTCAGGCAAAATGCCAATTGCGCATAATATTCCGCACAGTATCGGTAAATCAAAATGCGAACCGCTTTTTTCAACGTCTGCCGGCGACAGATTAACCGTCAATCGTTTTGGTGGCAACGCCAGATTTAACGCCGCCAGCACATTTCTAATGCGTTCGGCAGATTCTTTGACGGCCCGATCGGCCAACCCGATAATGTTAAATTCTGGCTTAGACAGTCCTGCCGACAATTGCACCTGTACATCAATCGGCGTTGCGTCCATCCCATTAAATATAATTGAATTCAGCGATATCATATTTGCATATTAGAACTTGAATTGATTCTGCGCAAGTTCTAATATATCACTTAACAGAAAGGATTTTTCATGCCAGCTAAAAAGACAAACGTTGCACGCGAATGGTTTAACACGATATTCTATGGCGCCTTGATTGCCATCGTTTTTCGCAGTTTTTTGCTTGAACCATTTAATATTCCGTCTGGGTCAATGATACCGACATTACATGTGGGCGATCATATTTTTGTGACGAAATGGTCATACGGTTATTCGCGTTATTCGTTCCCATTTGGTTCGTGGAAATTGTGGAATGGTCGCTTTTGGGCCACCGAACCAGAAGTTGGCGACGTTATTGTGTTCAGAAATCCTATAAACGAATCCCAGGATTTTGTAAAACGCTTGATTGGCAAACCTGGTGACACTATCCAGATGATAAACGGTCGTCTGCACATTAACGGTACCCAGGTTCCACGTGAAAATCCGCGTCCATATATTGTTGCGACATTACCAAAGTCTATGCGTGGTGTTGGATATTACAAAGACAACATGTCGATTAAGGGCAATAAAATATGGATTGATAATGAACCTGCGCCATTTGGTTATACGATTGAATACAAGCCAGATGATTATTGCCATATGTACAATGGGGCATGCGGGGTATTCAACCTGACAGAATATACAGAAATCTTGCCAAACGGTGTTCGTCACAGTATTATTGAATTCAGCGACGACGCCCGATTTGATAACACGCCGGCATTTACGGTGCCTGAAAATCATTACTTCTTTATTGGCGACAATCGCGACAACAGTGGCGACAGTCGTGGCGACATTGGGGCAGTTCCGCGCGACAATATCTTGGGCCAGGTGTGGTTTATTTGGTATTCACACAACTATTATGCGCCAATGTTGTCAATTTGGTCGTGGGGCAATAAAATGCGCTGGGACAGATTTGGAATGGGTATAGACTAATATGACAGATTTGAAATACGATTTTAAAAACAAAGAACTGTTGGACTTGGCATTAACCCAATCGGGGGCTGACGCCACACATAATAACGAGCGTCTGGAATTTGTTGGTGACCGTGTGCTTGGGCTGACAGTTGCCACCATGTTATACGAAATGTTTCCAAATGAAAGCGAAGGCGAATTGGCGCGCCGTCATGCGATGTTGGTTTCTACCAATACTTTGTGGCGTGTTGCATGCCAGGTTGGTCTGGATAAACATGTTCGTCACGGTCACATGACGGCCGGCCGTATTCAGCATATTTTGGCCGACGCGATGGAGGCTGTCCTTGGCGCAATCTTCCTTGACGGCGGTTTTGATGCGGCGCGTCGTATAATTTCGCAACTGTGGCATGATTTGGCATTGGCGGACGCAACCGCACCCAAGGATCCAAAAACCGCATTACAAGAATTCGTTCAAAAATCTGATAATGGTGCATTACCGGTATATGAGTATTTGGATGCAACTGGCGCGTCGCACAGTCCTGTGTTTCGGGTTCGTGTTACGGCAATGGGGCAATCTGCCATGGGGCAGGGGGCATCCAAAAAGTCAGCCAGTATTGCCGCCGCACAAGAATTGTTGAAAATTCTTGCTTTTTAGGTTTTTGGTGTATAAAATCAGGCATAAACAAATTAAGGAATAAAGATGTTTTCAATTTTATTGGTTTTGTTAATCATCGTTGCAATCTGCATGATTGGTTTAATTTTATTACAGAAATCCGAAGGGACTGGCATGTCTGGCTCAACCGCGGCATCCATGTTTGGTGGCGCATTAACCGGCGCGGCGGCGGGTAATTTTTTAACCAAGGCGACCGCATGGTTGGCGACAATATTTTTTGTATTATGCGCGCTGTTGGCATTGGTGTCTTCTAAATCAGATATGGCAACGCAGCAAAGTAATTTGCGTACAGAAATTATATTGCAAGAAAACGCGGATGCGCCAAATCCTGCGCCCGATGCACCTGTGGCAGAATAAGATAAAAAAACGCGCCAATGGCGCGTTTTTAATTATCTGTATCTGTATCCATATTTTATTGCCTCGCGTTCTGCATGTGTCGGCATTTTACGCAATTTTTTAACAAAATTGTCGTATCCTGGTTTGGTTTTCAGACTGTCACAGAATGCCTTAAATTCTTGATTTGCACGCGTCGCCCATTTATCAAACAGTGCGTGTAATTTTTCGTCAATCACCAGTGGATTGTTTTTATGCAAATTATTTTCTCTGGCAACGTATCGTTTTAATGTTTGATGAAAATCGATTGGCGTTCCGTGAATTATGCTTTCTGCATACGGTTGCATTATGCCACTATTACCAATATGTTCGTCAATGTATTCATACAGGCCTTCCAGCGAATCATCGCTTTCTGCGATATCTTTCATCCCTGTGTCCCAACCTATGCCACCATACAATATGCTATCAAAATCGCGCCAAATACCTTCTGCGACTTTATATACACTGTTGCTGTGTCCCTTGTCGCTGCTATTCCCATTCATGCCGGCATTTATTGCAGTGTTTTCGACCATCATAGACGTTTCCGAGAATTCGTCTGTGGTCTCAATATACCTATATCCCATAGCGTTTGCTGTGGCTTCTACTGCGACCTGGCGGGCAGCCTGTGCCAATGCATCTTGCCGTGCTGATTCCATCAGCCCCCGCATAAATGTTTTTTTATCCTTGGCGGCCGCATACATTTTTTTGCCCCGTTCATCCAGTTTGGCTATTTCTGCCTGTACCTCATAGTCCGGCATATCGCCCGTCACCCACGTCTGGTATTGGGCCTCCATATACCAAGGCAGTTTTTTTATCAATAATTTTTCCTGTTCTTCGGTAAAATCAGTTGTTTTATATACCGTTTCGTTCCCGCGTATTTCAAATATTTCGCCGTCTGGCAAATCTGACACAGGCCGAACAATCCGCGTACCTTCTGGCAATAAGACACCTTGTTCTATTTCTGGGAAAAAGTACGTGTCTCTTAGTGCCAGTTCCGCAGGCGCACCATTTATTTCCTTGGTTTTGTCAAATGGTGCCAGAACAACGATATTTGCCGCATCCCACGAATTTGTTCCATGACCGGTCACCACATGATTTAGCGTAAAATGAACCGTACCACGCGGAATTTCAAAATTTGTTGCCATTGCAGTTGTCGGGATATACATCTGGCCGGCTTCGTTTTTCAACGGCATATACTTTGTTGCATGTACCAGCATCCAATTATCAATTGATGACATATATTGTTCTTCTGATTGTTGTGGTGTCGCTGGCGCATTAGCCATAATTTTTTGGGCGCCTTGTTTAAATTTTGTTTTTACAGAATCCATCATAAAACTCCTTTTATAGGGGAATTATATCATATTTTTTGCTATTTACAAAAAGTTGTGGGCTTGAAATAAAAAAAACGCGCCATTGGCGCGTTTTTTTATTTTTTTGCCTTTTTCTTGGCTGGCTTTGCTACTGCTTTCGTTGCAGGTGCCTTTTTAACAGGCTGCTTTTTGTATTCTTTATACAGGGCCTCCACGCATGTATATGCCAGCAACGCCGACACAGCCGTGATTAAGCCCGCAATCAACCCATCAGAAAACACTGCAAACAGTAAAATCGACACGGCCAACACAACGGTATAGCCCAGATTTTTAGACAGAACACTAAGTATTTTTTCGAACATTTTATTTTCCCTCTCGGTTTGGACATATGCATTATATCACATGTTTTTTACGTTTGGTACAAAAAAGACCGTAATAATACGGCCTTTTTACTTTTTTTAGGGAGATATGAACAAATTTCTGTATTTTTTTATGGATTACAGAACCACTTGTCCGCCCAGTCTTGCGTTCTTTGGAATTGGTCCGAACGAAGAACGCGGGCTGACATAAATGTTGCCTGTGACGACAAAGTCACCACAAAACTGCAACATATTTACATCGCGCAGGAATAAATTCCCATCGACGCGAATATCACATGGCAATGTATATTTGCGCATATTTTGCAAATACAAATTACCCTTAACCATTGCGCCGTTGCCCAACATACGGCCTGCGCCACGGCTGTCGATAATTACATCGCCATAGAATTTGTTGTTTTGACGTGCAATCTGCTTCTTTGCGATTTCAACTTCGCATTTTTTTACAGGTACAACATTAACTGCCATTGGTGCGCGTTCGGTTGCCACTTGGTTTTTTACTGCATTTTGCTTTAATGGCAATACTGGTTTGCGCTGTGATACCTTGCGGGTTGTGGCACTTTGTGCTGTATTTGCCTGTTGCACAACAGGAACCGGTTCTGCGATAACGACAACCGGTTTTTTGCGGCATCCAACAATATCGATAATCAGCATAGAAAACAGAACGATAATTGCAACCAACAGCGCCAGATTTGCCAACGCAATTAAATCCAGTGTCTTGACCCATGCCCACAGGCGACGTGCCAATTGCGCGATTTTACGAAAAGGCCAGCATATCACGCCCCATACGCGTCCCCAGAAACTTGGGCGTTTGTTTTTCTTGGTGGCCGGCTTGCGTTTAGTATTCTTTACGTTGCGTGCTGCCATATTCATTTTCATTTTTTTGAACATTGTATCGTCCTTTGTAATCGTTATCGATTAAGATTTCTAACCTAAAAATAATATTTGTCAATCTATTTGTCAAGTGTTTTTGTCAAAAAATAACACTGATTGACTTTTTTTTGCATTTATCATACGCTATTTGTGTTATGCGTTATTGTTGTGCTGTATTTTTTCTGATGTTATCTGGGTGTGCTGGGAAACTGACGTTTTCTGACGATTTTGAATATCGTGAAATATCAACGCCCCAATATACGATTGTCACATATCAGCGAATTTTAGACGCCACCCAACCAATACACATTTATATCGAAGGCGACGGAAATGCATTTAATAATCGGGGACAGCCGACGCGAAATCCGACCCCCCGTGGTGAATCGTTCAGAAATTTAGCAATGTCTGACACGCATCCAAACGTTGTTTATATGGCACGCCCGTGTCAGTATGTAATGTCTGATGCATGCAATACGATTGATTGGACCGATGGTCGTTTTTCAGAACGCATTATTGATTCTATGTCAATTGCGATTAAGTCAATATCATCTGGCCGCCCGGTTGTGTTGATTGGTTATTCGGGTGGGGCGATGGTGTCAGGACTGGTTATTGAACGTACGCCTGATTTAAATGTCACGCATTGGATAACGATTGCGGGCGTATTAAATCATGCTGATTGGACGTCATATTTCAAAGATACGCCACTATCTGCCTCATTATCCATGAACGAATTGCCGCAAATAAATCAGTCGCATTACATCATTGACGGCGATAAAATTGTTCCAAACGCATTGTCTTTTAAGTGGATTGCGCCACGTCCTGCGCATTTAATAACAAACGCCACCCATTCAGAATTTTCGAACATAGAACTGGATTTTTAATTTGTATTGACAAATAGAAATGTTTGTCTTATATGTGTAGTATGAAGAGTATAAAGATTGTTCCTATATTTAATCAAGCGACCCCAGGTATCTGGGATGATTTTTTGCGTATTCGCATGGCGACGATGGAATATAATTATAACAGCAAATTAACCGATGCAGAAATTGTGCAATATCGCAAAGAATATCTGGATTCATGGCGCAAGCGTTCAACGAACATTGCGTTTGGCGCGTATGCAGGCCATGATATGATTGGTTTTGTGCGCGCCTCTTGCACGGGGGGACGCACGGAACTTGGTTGTTTATATGTATTACCCGAATATCAGAATTTGCACGTTGGGACGCGTTTGTTGGCCCTGGCAGAAAATACGGCTAGTTTATATACCAATAACATTGAATTGGTATCACTGGGAAATGCAGAGTCGTTCTATAAATCCAAACAATATAAATCATTGATTGGTACCAATCGATATACCAAGAATATCCAGGGCAAGGGCCGCTGTGCATGCATACCGATTTTCAATTGTAACACGAAAATTGCCCGTGCTTGCAATGTTGTTTCGCCGGATTTTAATATTGACGTATTCACGGGTGCATATTTACCCATGTGGGTGTATGTTGATATAGATGGCCAGATTCTGGGTTATGCAACAACCAATCCAGATGCAAGCAGATTGATGGTTTTGAAAACAAAATGCAATCATCCGGCCGATTGGTCGCGTCGTGTCCTGACAAGCGAAGCGCAAAATTACATCGCGCACCGTGAAATATTACATTCCAGATAACAAAAAAACGCCCCAAATGGGGCGTTCTTGTTTTTTACATCATCCCAGGCATTGCGCCACCCATTTGTGGTGTGGTCGTTTTTTCTTCTGGTATCTCTGTCATAACTGCGCCCGTTGTCAGCATTACGCCCGCCGTAGATGCTGCGGCCTGAATTGCAGTTTTCACAACTTTGGCCGGATCAATGATGCCTGCCGCCATCATATTGACATATTCGCCAGTCTGCGCATTGTATCCAAAGTTATATTCGGCGTTATCCATGACTTTGCCGACGACGATTTCCCCAGATACGCCGGCATTGTCTGCGATTTGTGCGCATGGTGCAATGATTGCACGACGCACAATGTCGATACCAACATCTTGGTCACTGTTTGCGCCATGTAAATCGCTTAGTGCCGCCGTTGCACGCAGTAATGCAACGCCACCACCCGCAACAATACCTTCTGCGACGGCCGCGCGTGTTGCCGCCAGTGCGTCATCAACACGGTCTTTCTTTTCTTTTACTTCAACTTCGGTCATACCGCCAACTTTGATAACTGCGACACCGCCAACCAATTTGGCCAGTCTTTCAGACAGTTTTTCTTTATCATATTCGCTGGTTGTCACGGACAAGGCCTGGCGAATTTCTGCGGCACGCGCCGCGATTGCATTTTTATCACCTGCGCCATGCGCCAACAGTGTTGAATCTTTGGACACAACAACTTTTTTTGCGCTGCCCAGAACGGCCGGCGTAATATTTTCGAACGTCATCCCCATATCATCAGATATAACCGTTGCGCCCGTCACAATTGCGATATCTTTCAGCATTTCTTTACGTCTGTCACCAAACCCAGGTGCCTTGACGGCGCACACTTTCAGTCCCCCGCGTAACCGGTTCAACACCAATGTCGCCAACGCTTCGGATTCAACATCTTCTGCGATAATTAACAATGGTTTTCCGGCCTGTGCGATTGGTTCCAGTATTGGCAACAACGCCTGTAGTCCTGTAATTTTCTTTTCAGAAACCAATATCTGGGCCCCGTCCAATTCCGCCAGCATTTTTTCACTGTTTGTCACGAAATAGGGCGACATAAATCCCTGATCGAATTGCATTCCTTCGACAACATCGATTTCTGTTTCTAATCCCTTGGCTTCTTCGACGGTTATAACGCCTTCTTTGCCGACGCGTTCCATTGCGCTTGCGATTTTTTCACCGATATCACGGTCAGAATTTGCAGAAATTGTCGCAACCTGTGCTATTTCTGCGCTATCTTTAACTGGTCGTGCATGTTTTTCAATATCTTTTATTACTTCTGCAGTTGCCAAATCAATACCGCGTTTTACATCCATCGGATTCATACCTGCTGCAATCATACGTCGTCCTTCGCGGATTAGTTTTTGTGCCAACACAGTTGCCGTTGTTGTGCCGTCCCCTGCGTCATCGCCAGCCTTTTTTGCAACTTCCTGAACCATGCGCGCACCGATATTTTCAGTCGGGTCTTTCAAAGACACTGCCTTGGCAACAGTCACACCGTCTTTGGTTGCAACTGGTGCGCCATATGATTTTTCAATAACGACTGTGCGTCCTTTTGGCCCCATAGTAATTCTTACGGCGTTTGCCAGTTTATCGACCCCCGCCGCCAATTTATCCGTATCAAAAACAATATCTTTTGCCATTTTTAATCCTTATTCAATAATTCCCAGAATATCTGTTTCTTTGACAAGTACATAATCCTTGCCATCCAGTTTGATTTCATTTGCGCTTGCCGCCCATTTTGCGAACAGAACCACATCGCCATTTTTCACAGTCATTGGAATCAGTTTGTCTTCTGCATATATTCCTGCGCCAGTTGCGATGACACGCCCGCGTGATGGTTTTTCTTTTGCGTTATCTGGTATAATAATTCCGCCGGCGGTTTTATTTTCCTCTTCTATTCTTTCCAGCAGAACATAATTATGTAATGGTTTAAACATAAATAAACTCCTTCATAAAACCTGTAAGACTGATATAGTCTGAAATTTATTGATTTCAAGTCCATATTTTAATATGCTGAAAATGAAAAACAAGGGGAATAAAAAGATGTACGATACAAATAATGTCTTTGCAAAAATGGTACGCGGTGAAATTCCAACAAACAAGATTTTCGAAAATGATTACGCGATGAGTTTTCATGATATCAATCCTATGTTTAAAACACATGTGTTGGTTATACCCAAGGGGCCATATCAAAACATACTGGATTTCGCAAAAAATGCGACCGCAGACGAACAGGCAGGATTCTGGGAATGCTTTGCAAAAACAGCAGACATATTGGGCATTAAATGCGAATTTAATTGCCTGGCAAATGCGGGGGCAGATGCACCGTTTGTAAAGCAATCTGTATTTCATTTTCATTTGCATCTGGTCGCCGGGCACAAGACGGGCGCATTTAAAAATCTGATTGCCGAGATTGAGCAATAACCATGCGCATAAATGTTCGTGTTATTCCACGTGCTAAACTTAATCGGGTTGAGGTTCAGCCCGATGGCACGTTGCGTGTGCATACAACAACGGCCCCAACTGATGGCAAGGCAACAAATGACGTAATAAAAATGCTGGCAGAACATTATGGTGTTCCAAAGACCAGCATTAAATTAGTTCGTGGCGCGACATCCCGCGACAAGGTTTTTGAAATTTAATATTTCATTATTTGCTTTTTTAATTCTGCCACAGTATCTGCACTATGCATATTATATACATCTAAATCAGCAACCATAAATCCATGCTTTCTCATATGCTTTATCAGTCGTGCCAATGGATTCCAGAACCCATTTGTATTCAAAAAGAACAGCGGTTTATCTGTCTCTCCAATTTGCTGCATTGTCATAATATCGGTCAGTTCATTTAGTGTCCCAATTCCCCCCGGCAGAATTATAAATGCATCCGATGCGTCAAACATAATCTGTTTTCGTTCATTAACACCATCAACGACCTGAACATCGATATCATCATGTGCCGGTTCTTGCATTGCGATAACATCATTGGTCGAAACGCCGATAACGTCACCCCCGTTTTTCAGACACGCCGTCGCAACAGTTCCCATCAGACCAACATCGCCCCCGCCAAACACCATACGAATCCCATTCTTGGCCAGCATGCGTCCCACCGCCGCCGCATCGCGTTTAAATTGCGGGTCTGTACCCATTTGGTGGCCGCAATATACCGCAATAGATTTTAATTTTACCGCCATTTCTTTTTCCCTTTATTTTTGTAAATTATAGCATAAAATAACGCTACAATGAATGAAAAGTTTGTGGATTTTGTTCGTAATTTTTCTGGCCGCCGCATTGCCGTTGCAGTCAGTGGTGGCGTCGATTCTGTCTGTCTGTTACACTGGCTGTCACAATTGAATATGGACATAACTGCATTGCATGTAAATCATGGATTGCGTCCTGCCGCCACGACCGAGGCTGAATATGTATCACACCTATGTTCCGCCTTAAATATACCATGTCATATTTTTAATTGGACGGATGACAAGCCCACCTCTGGACTAGAGGCCGCCGCCCGCGCCGCCCGTTACAAATTCATGACAGATTTTTGTCATGATAATAACATTGACGTTTTAATGGTTGCGCACCAGGCCGACGATCAAATTGAAACATTTTTAATGAATTTATCCCGTGGCAGTGGTGTTTCTGGATTGTCCGCAATGCGCGCCATATCGTATCGCGATGGTATTCAGATTGTCCGACCATTACTGGGTGTTTTTCGCAGTGAATTAGTTGCATATTGTGATGCGCATAATATTAAATATTTTTCAGACGAAATGAATTATGATGATAAATACACCCGCGTTAAAATTCGTCAAAATCGTCATTTGTTGTCAGAACGTCTGGGCATATCTGACGCGCGTATTTTATTGGCGATTGAAAACCTGACGCGCGCCCGCGATGCATTGGAAGGTTCCGCAGAATGTGCCGTATCAGATGTTTTACATGACGGTTACGCGTTATTTTCAGATTCTTTTCTATTTGACCTGCGCCCCGATATTAGATTAAAGTTTCTTGGAACACTAATTCAGCGTATTGGGGGGGATGATTATCAGCCACGCTTGAAATCGTTACATGGCGCACTAGATAAATTACAATCAGATTGTAAATTTACATTGGGGCATTGTACGATACGTCGATTAAATGGTCGGATTTTAATCGTCTCCGAAGGTGCAAAAACAAGTTTTAGGAAAAAGCATGAGAAAAATGAACAACGTAAAAAATCAAATAAAAAATAATAAAAAGCGCGACACATCAAATATATTTTTAATGATATTTGGCATAATGTTTATTGCCATGATTGGTCGTGTGATATTTATGGGTGGCAATGCCCCGGTTCCAACTCAAAATGGCCAGATGGTTGCCCCAACTCGTCCGATTGAATTATCTTTTTCGGACGTTTTACGCCGTGGTGACGAAATCAAGACCATGACAATCAATGGCAGTGACGCCACGGGCGTATTATCAGACGGCACAAAATACCGCGCGACAATTGCATATGACCCAGAATTATTAACTAAACTGGCAGACGCCGGCACTTCAATCAAGATTGATACATCTAAATCATGGGTTGAAAGTGTTGCCACATTTGCGCCATTGGTATTAACATTATTGTTTATCTTTTGGATTTTCCGCGGGTTGCGCGGTGGTGCGTCTGGCGGGTTAAGTCGCAGTCTGGTAAATCAAAATCCAACAAAAATCACCACGGGCAAGCCTAAGACAACATTTGCAGATGTTGCCGGTATTGACTCTGAAAAACAAGAACTGTCTGAAATCGTCGATTTCTTAAAAAATAAAGACAAATATAAAAATCTGGGTGCGCGCGTTCCGCGTGGCGTATTGTTGTCCGGCCAACCTGGTACTGGTAAAACATTATTGGCGCGTGCAATCGCAGGCGAGGCAAACGTACCATTTTTTGCGGCATCTGGTTCTGATTTTTCTGGAATTATCGTCGGGTTGGGTGTTGCCAAAATCAAAGAAATATTTGAAATGGCAAAACGCAACGCCCCATGTATTTTGTTTATCGACGAAATAGACGCCATCGGGCAAAAACGATCAACACATTCATATAATGACCAAGACCGCGAACAGACATTAAATCAACTGTTGATTGAAATGGATGGTTTTGCAAATGAAAGTGGCATTATTGTTATTGGTGCGACAAATCGCCCAGATATGCTGGACCAGGCTCTGTTGCGTCCGGGCCGCTTTGACCGCCAGGTTTATATTGAATTGCCTGATATGTCCGGCCGTCGTGAAATTTTAGATTTATATGCCAAAAAGGTCAAGGTCAGTGACACCGTTAATCTGCAAGATTTGGCACGTGGCACAACTGGCTTTTCTGGTGCTGATTTAGAAAACTTATTGAACGAAGCCGCCTTGCATGCCGTTCGAAATGGGCGCGACCAAGTGACCCCAGATGACATCGAAGAAGCGCGCGACAAAATCATCATGGGGCCACGCAAGGTTCGCAAAATGCGTCCCGAAGATATCAAATTAACCGCCTATCACGAGGCTGGACATGCGTTCGTCTCGCTGATGTACGAAGATGTTGCTGACCCGATACACAAGGCAACGATTATCCCACGTGGTCGCGCCTTGGGTATGGTGCAGCATCTGCCAATTGATGACAAGGTTTCAATGACCCTGGCCGAGGTTCGCGCCAATCTCTCCATCGCCTTGGCGGGACGCAGTGCCGAAGAGATATTCTTTGGTTCAGATAAAATCACAACCGGCGCAGAAAGTGATATTGCAATGGCAACACGTCTGGCGCGCTATTCGATTACAACCGCGGGTCTGTCCAAGAAAGTTGGTCTGGCGGCCATTAACCAGGTCGGCACATTTGGCACACGCGGCGCATTGGAAAATGCATCGGAAAAAACCGCAGAAATCGTTGATAACGAAATCAAGGCATGGTTGGATGCGGCACACGCGGACGCAACCAAGCATTTGACCAAGAATAAAAAAGTGGTAGAAAAATTGGCAAACGAATTATTAAACCGCGAAACATTAACTGGCGAAGAAATTCGCGAAATTGTTTTCGGTAAAAAGAAATCAACACCAAAATCTGCCACACGTAAAAATGCAAAAGTTAAAAAACAGTAAATTTGAATTGATACAAATGCCACCCCAGAATACACAGTCTGTGATTGTGTCGTCGGGTGGCGATTGCGTTATTTTTGACCCCTGGGGCAGGGCAGACGATTGGGCGCAAATTTTATCAGACCGTGGATTGACATTGCGTGCAATTTATGCGACGCACGGACATCCCGATCATATCAGTGCCGCACCTGCACTGGCCAAAAAATATAATATTCCATGGTATTTGCATTCTGGCGATTTCAGATTGGTTGGCTGGGGCAATGATTTGCTGGCTTATTTTGGGTTGCCCCCGATTAAATTAGATGACGTTCGTCCAACGACTTTGGATTTATCGCGCACGGAAATACTGCCAAATATATTTATGGACGTTATTGAAACACCTGGACACACGCCAGGTGGCGTTGCATACCATTTTCCCGATGAAAAAATGCTGCTGATTGGCGATACATTGTTCCAGGAATCAATCGGCCGATATGATTTGCCTGGCGGCGATATGGGAATGTTGTTTCAATCTATTTCTAACATTTATAACATGAAATTGCCAGTTGATACCGAAATTGTACATGGGCACGGTATGGCAACAACAATTGATTGGCTATACAAAAATAACCCGTATTTTAAGGCTTAAAAGAAAACCGCCGTTTGGCGGTTTCTTTACAATTGAATAAATAACGACGGATTTTCTGATAACTTTTCAATACCTTCGTCCAGTATTTTACGATATTCAACAAACTTCTTTTTATCCGCCTTGTCCAGATTGCTGATTGCGGGCAACTTAACCGTCATCGGATTCACGTGTTTGCCATCTTTGATAATTTCATAGTGCAAATGTGGCCCTGTTGAAATACCGGTTGAACCAACGTATCCAATTGTCTGTCCCTGGCGTACAGTTGTGCCAACATTTACGCCCTTGGCAAATTTAGACATGTGTGCATACAGTGTTTCGTATGACCCGTTATGGCGAATTTTTACATAGTTTCCATGCCCGCGGTTATAGCTGCGCGCAACAACGCGTCCTGCGCCGGCGGCCGGAATTGGTGTGCCCGTTGATGCGCGGAAATCCACGCCCTTGTGCGCACGTGTATATCCCAGAACCGGGTGTTTGCGCTTGTTTGAAAAGCTGCTTGTCACTTTGGCGTTATTGATTGGCGTACGTTTCAGTGACTTAATTGCGCCATTTCCATCTTCGTCATAATATCCTGTTGTGCCGTCAGATTTACGGAACCGATACATTTTTACATTGCCACGCAATGCCTCGAATGCTACGGCCAACACGCGCCCATTGTCGATTTTTTCACCCTCAGAAAAGTTTTCTTCATACAACACGGAAAACTTTTGTCCCGCGCGCACGTCACGTTCAAAGTCCATTTCAAACGCCAATAAATCATAAACGTCTGCCAAGATTCCGGCTGGAATCCCCGCGCGCTGTCCGGCCAGATAGAAACTATCGCCATCTAAAATTTCGCCACTGCGGTACGTTGCACGCACGTCGCGTTCTATATCGACTGTTTTGCAATCCCAGGCACCTTCGTCATTGCACGTCAGTTCCACTTGACGCCACGGCGATGGAATTACGACAATCTTTGTGACTGGCGCGTCATCATTTTCACGCACGAATTCCAGTTTATCCCGATCCGCGCGCAGTGTTGAAATTTCTGCGTCTGACTTTAACACTTTTGCGATTGTATTAACGTCGTTATGGCTTAACCCCTGTTCCAATAACAACTTAGACAGTGTATCCCCCGATGCCACCATAACCACAGATTTACATTCATTTGCCCGACGCATTGCAGATGGTGTGCGATGTGTCGCGACCAAGAATATTGCAACCAACGACAGCAGTACAGCCAACGCCATAACCATGCGTGTCAAATTGGTGGTGTTTATAATATCTTTTGCTTTTTTCATGACACCGATTATAATGTCTTTATGAAAATAAATCAAGCATTCGACGCATTACAAAAATCAGGTGGCATACGTGCTGCGCGCGTTATCACAGAAAACACTAAAAATTTATCATGGTTTAACGTCTGGCGCATGTCGCGTGCATTGCGTCGTGGCACCCCGGTTGCCAAGATAATTGGTCAAAAATGGTTTTATGGCCTGCGTTTCTATACCAATAAATACACACTTGACCCGCGACCTGACACAGAAACCCTGGTTTCGGCCGTTATATCAGATTGTGATACGGACCATAATGCCCCACGAATTCTGGATTTAGGAACCGGGACTGGGTGTATTATTGGCGCATTGGTAAAAAATATTCATAACGCAACTGGCGTTGGCATCGACAAGTCGCGCGGGGCGGTACGTGTTGCGCGTCACAATATGCGCACGCTGGGGCTGTCAAATCGGGTTCAGATACGCCGGCTTAGTTTCAACTATGCACACAATTTTAACGAGAAATTTGATATTATTGTTTCAAATCCGCCATATATTGCACGTAACGATACGCGTGTTGATTCGGGCGCGATGCATGACCCTGACATTGCACTTTATGCCGACAATAATGGACTGGCGGCATATGAAATTATCGCGAAAAACGCCAAAAAGTGGCTAAAAAAGCGCGGCAATATATACCTGGAAATTGGCGCTGGCCAGGGTCCTGACGTCAGAAATATCTTTTTATGCGCCGGTTGGTCTTTTCTTCGTTCTGAATGTGACCTATCTGGCACTGAACGTGTGCTGATTTTTACCTTAAACAAATAAAAAGCATAACTTAAATTAAAACACCGCCAAACGGCGGTGTTTGAATTCGTGGCGCATCCAGAAGGATTCGAACCCTCAGTCTTCTGATCCGTAGTCAGATGCTTTATCCAGTTAAGCTATGGATGCAACGGTCTTATATTGTATATTAAAATATTCAGAATGCAAGAAAAAATATCACATTTTTTTAATGCGTCCTAAAAACCGTATCTCAGTCCAAAATATGGGTTAAAACTATCTATTGCATCATCGTCCAGTGTGCGCAGATATCTGACCCCAACATCGGCATATAGCCCCGCTAGCATATAAATACCGACGCCGGCGGTTGCGCCATATACGAACGATAATTTATCCCTGTCGTCTATATCCCAGTATTCTGGCAAATCGCGTTTATAGTCGGCTGCCCCAACGCTGATGCCAAAATGCAGGCCGGATTTCAGCACATTTCCATATATATCCGCCAAGACATTTACCAGATACAACTGTGTTTTTAAATCATAGTCATATTCGTTGCTGGCATACGTATATTTTTTATTAAACACCAGATTATTATATTCAAATTCTGTGCGCATATTTATATCTGCAAGTTTATATCGTACGCCCACCGTACCTGAGAATCCGCCACTGCGCACACTGCTGTCGCCACCACCAATCCCCAGTGACCCGCCCGCAGAAAAATACGGTGTTATTGCATTTGCGTTGGAAACCAACCCCGCGAATACAGCCACCAAGATAATTTTAGTCATTTTCATACTATTTCACCTTTTGTTTAATACCGCGATACATTTCGTTATAGTGCTGGCGACATACTGATTTGTAATTACTGTCCCCCAGTGCGAATTGGTCACCGGCGCGAATAACCGCGCCATTTGGGTCAAACCGCAGATGATGGGTTGCCAGTTTTTGACATCCATTTATCTGGCACGTTGATTCCATACGGTGCAATTTGGCCCCAACTTCGATAAGTCTTTTTGATGCTGGGAACATTTCTTCATTACTATCAACCATCAGTCCATAGCACATAACGGTTTTTCCCTGCATATCGGCAATATGCACCAGTTTATCTATGTCATTTGGTGCAAAGAACTGTACTTCATCAATCAGAACAAAATCTGTATCTTCCTTTGGCTGGTATTCCATCAGGTTTGGCATCGCCATCGCATCCCCCGACAGTCCGATACGCGATACAATCTGTGACGCCGAAAAACGCTTATCAAATGCAGGCTTAATAATTTCAACCTTAATCCCATTGTTTTTTAAGTTATGTGCGTTTATCAACAAACTGGCCGATTTAGAACTGCTCATTACGCCATAATGAAAATGCAATCTTGCCATCTTTTCTAACCCCTTCCTTGTTAATAGTAAATGCTTCCTGTAAATACAAATCAGCTTTCCTGATATCATTAACATAAAAAGATACACAAGTCATGAAAAATATTTTCGCCATTGGCATGCTCTTATTTTTATTTAATTTATCTTCTGCGCAGGCTGCGTCATTGGTATCTGGCGCGCCATATCTAGACGCCGCCGCAGACGCATGGGCAAATGTCTTGCAAACTTTCGGCCCCAGTGGCGCAATTGCCTATGAACTGAATACGGCCCACACATCAGATTTGGCATCATTTCGTAAAATGATATCGTCATTGGCATATAACACCAGTGCCCTGACACTATACAACGCATTTCATCACATTGACGTTGGCTTAACGCCGGTTGGCACGCCGTTATCGTCACGTCGTCACGCATGTACCCACAATTTGCCAGATTGTCGCCATGACACGCGAATGCTAGACATTATGATATCTGGCATTGGAACGTATGCCCAGTGGGACACAGACAAAAATAACACAGAATTTAAAACGCGAACCACCGGTACCCACGTCCGCGCCAGTGGATATTTAACAGACGGCCTAAGTGTTGGCGTTGCCTATACCCGCACAGAAACAAATACACGTCGTACGCCCATTTACGCAGATGCCACCACCGACAGTTTAACATTATTTTCTGAATATCTTGGCACATCTGGTCTGTTTATTAACATGGGTGTAAATGGTGGTCGCATAAATTGGGCAAATGATAAATCAATCGCTGGAATTGAGAATTCAGCCGCCTATGACGCAGACTTTATTGCCGGCCAGATAACATCAGGCATACAATTGTCGCGTGGTCGTATTGGCATCACGCCGCAAATTGGCGTACGCTATGTCCGCCTGTCGTCAGATAAACATATCGATTCTGCTGCCCAAGAATTTCAAAAATGGTGGTATAACACATTGACGACACGCGCCCAGATGTTAATAGATTTTGATTTTATTGGCGATTGGTACATTATGCGCCCGTCAATGGCGTTGGGGGTCGGCTATGACGCCTTGACGCACGGTACGGACGCAATCAGCGTTCGTGTTATCAGTGGTCAGACGTATAATATTCCAATTGATACCCCACACAGAACCGCACTAAATGGCGCATTGGGTATTGACTTTCTCGCAAATGATTTTTCCATCGGTCTGGATTATCGATTGGACATCCGCAGTGACTATATTGCCCACACAGGGGCCTTGAATATAAAGATTACGTTTTAACTGGCTTAAAAATATGCTATAATATCCCGCATGAGGTCTGTGGGATTTTTTCTCTTTTTACTGATGTTCGGTTCTGCGCTGGCGGATACAGACGTATCCCGCGCGGGTAAAAGTTTTTTAACCGCCACATCATTCCCCCAGACATTTAACGATTTGCCTTTTACCACGCGTAACGCGGTATTGGCGGCCGGCTATGAACCGTGGGAATCTGAATTCGACGCCAGTGGCCGTTGTATCAGCGGCTGCGCATACCAGGGCATGACAATCGAAGAAGAATCCGCCATGCTGGCGCGCAAAACAGAACAGGTTCGCGCCGATTTACAGGCGGCGGGCGTATTGCCATCCCAGAATATTCAGTTCAGGGATAAAATACACCAAGTTGTATCATCAAATATGCCATCGGCCTATCAGCCGACCCCACCCACACAACCTGCATCGCCCCAGCCGTCTCAGCCGGCGGTTCAAATTGCGTCACACGTATCATGTTACCCCAGTCATCCTGCAATCCCCGCCGGTCAGACATTGCCCTTGGGCGAACCTGTGACGGGGCATCCGCGGATTTCATCGCCATTTGGATCGCGTATTCATCCGGTGACCGGCAACCGCCAGAATCACAGTGGCGTTGATTTATCTGTTCCATCTGGTACCAATGTTTTTACACCCGCGTCTGGTACGGTTTCGCGTGTTTGGACGGATAGTACATGCGGCCGTGGCATTGTGGTTAATCACAGTGGTGGCTATCAAACTGTCTATTGTCATCTTAGCCAGCAATTGGTCAGCGCAGGCGACAATGTTGGTGCGGGCTGTCGCATTGGTCTGTCTGGTAATACGGGGCGCAGCACGGGCCCACATCTGCACTATGGGACCAAACGTGACGGCGTTGCATTTGACCCAATGACGGTTATGGGACGCTAGATTTTACTGATTTTCTTAAATTTCACAGAAAAACTGCCGTTATTTATCGGTCGAAAAGAAATTATATACGGGCTCAATACGCTTTCTGTTGCCCATTGTGGAAATTTCTGACGCAGTATCCCACTGGCCCCTGTAATGATATTTGCAGTACGCACACCCGATGTTGCCAGATTCATAATTGCCGCCCATGCCTGTTCTTCGGTAAATTGGTGTAAATCCAGTGTTGTATGCTGGGGCGGGGCGATTGGTGTATGTGGAATTCTGGTACTTAGCCTCAGTTCGCTGCGTACATTTTTGCGTGTTTGTGCATCATCTGGCTGAAATACATCGCCAATCATTTGTTTAATATCAGAATCTGTCAGTTGTTTCATCGCCATACTGCAATCATGCAAACTTTGCGATATAAAATCAAGTCTGTTTGGAATTTTACTTGCACTGCCATGTTGATTGTTATAGAATACACATTGACGACAGGTATTCTGTCGTTGGGGTGTCAAGACCCGGAAATCAGGAACCGAACTTTGTTCGGATATTTGTCTCCAACCACGTGGGTTGGAGGGTTGTGAATAATGTGCATATTATATGCGCAAAATAAGCACACTATACTGATTTATAGTCTTGAACCTCCAACCACCCTATATTTGGTGGTTTTTTCTTTGCACAAAGGAATACAGGGGGATTCAATGAAAAAAATTTTATTTGCATTTGGCATAATGCTATTACCACTATCTGCCATGGCGGATATCAGAGATTGCGCCGTTTTAGAATGCCCCGAAGGGTATTTGGTGAATCTTATAACGTGCAGCTGCACCCCCCAAGGTACGATTACCCCAACACCCAACCCGGGTTTTGGTGATTGTACAAAAGTATGCGACCCATGTGGCGATTGGATGGACTGGACAACAGAAGGTGTCCAGACCAGGATTTGTTATGAGTTAAATACGGTTTCCTGCTTGTGTCGTCCAACAACCAACTATCGTTGTGCCGCGGGTTATTATGGTGGCAGTTTTTTATACCCTACCACCGTACCCACATGCACAAAATGCCCCGACAATGGCACCAGTGACCCTGGCGAGTTTTTGGTCCCAGCCAATACGTCGATAACCAGTTGCTATCTGCCGGCCGGCACAACGGGTACAAATGAAAAGGGTACATGGAAACTAGATTCTAACTGTACCTATTCGACGGACGATTGAACGATATAATCTGAAT
>JAFQOQ010000024.1 GCA_017403085.1 Alphaproteobacteria bacterium | reverse complement strand
CCAGAACGTCTGGGTCACGGGTTAATGTTTTGCCACCAGACTGCTTAATCGCGTCTTCTTCGGTTTCGGCGACATATACATTGCCGTCTGCGTCATACCATGCGGGGATATGATGGCCCCACCATAACTGACGCGAAATTGTCCATGGACGAATGCCACGCATCCACGCCATAAACAGATTATAACGATGTTCTGGCAGGAATTTGATTTTGCCTTCTTCCACCGCTTGAATCGCGGGTTGTGCTAATTTTTCTGCATCAACAAACCATTGGTCGGTCAGATATGGCTCAACCGGTACCTGACCGCGTTCAGAATATGGTGTTGGGATTGTGCGGTCTTCTACCTTGACTAACAGGCCGGCCGCTTCTATATCAGCCACAATGGCTTCGCGCGCCTTGTACCGGTCCAGACCACGATATTTTTCGGGCACCACCGGATTATCATTCATTTTTGCATCAGGCGTTAAAATACAAACCGGTGTTAAATTATGACGCAGGCCAACATCCCAGTCATCAAAGTCATGTGCCGGTGTAATCTTTACCGCACCCGTACCCTTTTCCGGATCTGCGTGAACGTCGCCGATAATTGGAATTTCAATATCGGTTAATGGGATAATTGCACGACGGCCAATCAAGTGTTTTAATTTTTCATTTTCAGGATGAATGGCAATCGCCTGGTCGCCGAATAATGTTTCGGGACGCGTGGTCGCAATTTCAATTGTACCACCGCCAACCAATGGATAATTAAAGTAATAGAATTTACCCTTTTCTTCACGGGTTTCAACCTCTAAATCCGATACGGACGTTTGCTGTTTTGGGCACCAGTTTACCAAACGCTTTTCACGATAAATCAGGCCTTCGTTATACATTTTGACAAACAGTTTGGTCACCGCACTGGATAATCCCGCATCCATGGTAAAGCGTTCTCGATTCCAAACAGGTGTCACGCCCAAAATATGCAATTGGTTCATAATTTGACCGCCCTTGTCCGCTTTCCATGCCCAGGCATAATCCAGTTTTTCCTGTAATGATAATGCGTGTGGGTTAATGCCCCGCTTGGACAAATCGCGTTCAACCAATAACTGGGTTGCAATTGACGCGTGGTCGGTCCCCGGCTGCCACAGGACATCATAACCAGACATGCGCTTATAGCGACAAATAATATCTGTTAAAACATTATTCATCGCGTGCCCCATGTGTAATGACCCCGTCACATTTGGCGGTGGCATCATAACGCAAAACGATGGTTTATCAGAATTAACATCATTATTCCAAAATGTGTTTTTATCCCAGAATTCTTGGATTCTGGTTTCGATTTCACGTGCGCTAATATTTTTTCCAAGTTCGATATTCATTTTTGTGTCCTGTGTATATAAAAAATAGTCCGACAGAAATCGTACCAGATTAAAATCAAAATTCAATATTTATTAGCGATTGGTGGGCAGAACATCAAAACCCCGCCTGTTAGGCGGGATTGTTTTTATTCTTGTTTTTTTTCTTGGATAGAACGTATAACATCACTCAGACGCCCCAGCACCGAACATGCGTCTGATTCATGCGGTTCGGTGCCTAAAGAATACAATTTCATATTCTGGTAATCCCAATTTTTTGAAATATCCAGGGCTTGTTCTTGGGTTAAGGTGACAAAATGCTGAGTAATTTCATGACCCGCTTCTGTGGCAATCTGAGACTGTTCTGTGGCAACAGAAATACTGCCATCGGGTTCTAGCTGTGTCATACTGGCGATTTTATGTGCACAAATTTGATTCTGCGACAACTGGCCGACCTGACACGCCGTATATGCGCCAGAGGCACGACTATCACGTGCAAACCACATATCATTGTCTGGTCTGTATAGAATTTCAAGTTTATGCATGCCATCGCCCGCGCTATAAATCGTTCCAAAATCCACGGTCTTTTTTTCGGGGATATAATCATAATCATAAAAATCACCATTAAATATGTCTTCATATATCGTGAAACGCCCGTCTGTACAGATATTCAATTTCAAATACGAAAACTGGGCATTGCGTAGTTTTTCGCATCCCAGATATACAACTTTATCTGGGGATGCGCACTTTATCTCATCCGTATAATAAACAACTTTCTGATCCCAGCCCCTGGATTTTATATATTCATCCAAACGCGCCAACGTTTCACAGGCATCTTGTTCATGCGGTTCTGCGCCACTGTCATATAATTTGAGATTGTCATAATCCCAATTTGCAGAAATTTTAATCGCATCTTTGGCAGGAATCACTTCATACGAATATCTTGTATGCGGATATTCATAACCACGATATTCATACCATTCATTTTCGCGACCAACAAAAATTTGACCCGCAGCAACTGTTGTTTTGGCCGATATCTGCCTTGCACATTTATAATTTGCAGATGGCACTTTGTATTTATCCAATGTCACAGGAATAAGCACATCTGTGCCATAACTCATTTTATTCAAGCTGACACTAAATCCGCTAATAGTATAATCATGTGAATTGTAATCGGCAGATACAGATATTTTTTCGCCAGATTCTGGAATCACGCCATCCCAGGAAAGCAAATAAACATCACCATAAGAATCCTTGTTTGTCTGTTCTTGCATGGCGATATCTTGGCCATGTACATTTAATACGGCACCATCAGAGTAGATAGAAAATGTGACTGTACCAAGTTTTTCTTCGGCCTCGCAACATGGCTGTAATTGCACCTGTAGTAAAGGTGCATCCTTGCATGCCGCCAATATTAATAAAAAAAATAACAATGCTAGTTTTTTCATAAATCCCCCTGTTATTATACTTATAAAAAACACCACTGTCTGTGGTGGTTGGAGTTTAAACACTAGGCAAATCGAACTAGCGTGTGTTATTCAACGTATTCCACACACTCCAACCACATGCGTGTAATTGGAGTTTTACCTCAATCCCGACGCGATCTACATAGGCGTTTAAGCCCAGTGTGACAACACGCCACACGTTATGTATTGTATCATGAATATTTTATATGTCACAATAAAAAATCCCCATCGTTGATGGGGAGATGCAATTACTTTACAACCGTAGGTTGCCAGGATGTCGTGTCAATAGACTGTAAATCGGATGGCAATGCAGATGCATCCAACGTATTCCATTTTTGCGTGCGACCAAATGGGCCAATTTTACCACGGACATTCAATACGGCGGGGACATCTTGCCACATAACCGATGAATAAACCTTGCCCGATTTTGGATCCATGATTTTACCATCTTCGTATTTGTTATCGTCCGAATCCCATTCCATATCCCAGATTATATCCAGGCCAACCATTTTTGGCGCACCAGCAACCTTGTCTGCGACGCGCGTCGGATTTGAGATAGCGTTTCAGAAATAGCACCATCTGCGCCATATAGCGCGATAATGCGGCCCGCAAGATTTGTGTCGTCGCCATCAACATATTCGTAAAGCGATAAAATAACAACTATAAAATACTTGACGAACATATCATTTGTGTTATATTTGCAATACAATAAAAAACAAACGCCAAAATTGGGCAAAACAGTGAAAGATAACGAAGAAATTTCTTTATCAAGTATCAAGTCCATGTTGCAATTATGCATCATGGCGTCCAACGTATCTGTCAGAACAGATGATTTTGGGCAGGAATATTCAATCGAATTGCCCGAGGATAGAGTCTTGTTCGTAGAACGCAATTTTATCTATGAAGCCAAGGCGACATTGGTAGAATACAAAATATGGATAGACGACGATTTAATCGACGAAATAACAATCCATGCGGCACGAAAAATACTTATGCCGCGCGAACGCGATATTGTTGATATTGTAAATTCATGTTCGGACCGGGTAATACAACAAGAAATACAAGCGCGTCACAATATGCTGGCGCATTTAAGCGACCGCAGCAGAAACTAAATCGCGCGAACCACACGACAAAAAGACACCCCACAGACCGCAATCGCACCCGCACGCATCAATTCACGACGCAATTCCGAAAACGTTGCACCAGTTGTCATAACATCATCAACCAATAAAATTTTCTTGCCACGGATTTTATCTGGCCTGCGAACGACAAATACACCGTGAATATTTTCTGCCCTTTGGCGCGCATTCTTGTGCCCCATATCGTCACGATATTTTCTGCGTACAGAATCCAAATCCATTTTCACACCAAGAACAGATGCAATTGGGCGCGCAAGTAATGTGGCCTGATTATATGTGCGCTTGAATAATCTGCGACATGCCAACGGCACAGGCATCACAATATCTATGTCAGACAAATCAATATCACGCATTGCCCAAATCATGGCACGTGACATAAAATACGCATAATCTATTCGACCCGCATGTTTAAACGGCAACATAACGTCACGCGATGCATCGTCATAGACACATGCGCTGCGTATCCAATCTAATTCGCAATTGCCCGATGCACATACAGGACACATCATACGGAAATCCGGACCATAATCAGAAACAAATGGATAACCACAGCGAACACATTTTGGTTCATCAATCCAATTTATTGACATCCAACAATCTGCACACAATTCACCATGTACAGAGACCGGCGTACCACAAACTGGGCACGCCGGCGGAAACAGAAAATTTATAATAGACCGACCAATTACCACGACATACTTTTATATGTTTTATTACTTAACGTATCACCAAACATATCACGTTTCTTCTGGGTCAGCGTTTCATACTGATCACTGGAAATAATACGCAAGACAAAGCCTTCTTCGTTGCGCTGAGATAACACTGGGACAATACGCTGTTCCGATACGCCATTGTCGCGCAAAACCTGTTCAACGATTGCCAAGCGGCGCGCCGCGATTTTACGACTATCCTTGCTGGTGGTGGAATGTTCTGGAATTGCAATTTGAATTGCACGCGTTGGTTTATTAACAACAATTCCTGCAAATTCTGTCAGCAAATTATAATTGCCACGTGACAGTGCAGAATCATCGTTACGAAAACTTATCTTGATTTCCAACGGACGAATACCAGAACCCTCGGATAAATCACTTTTTGCAGTAAAACCCTCAATCGATGCGGACATATCACTGGCGACATCAAAACGGTCGTCTATCTGAAAGGTGGAAAGGTGTTTATTTTCAGACAGGAACGTTTTACGAAATGCCTTGCGCAATTCAGATGGTGACATTTTTGACATATCATCACGCACCGCTGCAATACGTGGCGACGACACACGTTCAACACTGCGAATAACAACATCGTCCGCGTCATCCATCGGAACAACCATGCGACGCAAGGAAACACTGGGCGCACTATCCGCGGCAGACGCAACGGTTGTCGGCGCAACAGGTTTTGTTTCTGCAATTGGTGCAGCAATCACACGTGGCGATACGGTACGCACGCTTTCGTCGGCACGACGTTGCAATTCATTCAGGCGCGCAATTTGGGAATCAATTTCAGACATTGGGGCAGCATTTGTTTTTACCACGTCAGATTTTGCCACACGCGTTGAAACTGGTGCCACAGGTGCAGACGCACGCATATCTAAACTTTCTTCGGGTAATTCAGAATCACTGCGAATAACGGCGAATTCACTGGGCATTGGCATGCGCAACGCCATATCGTTTGTTGCCCATAAATCATTACTAGGCTTGCGTGGAACCAACACATCATTAGACGCAACAATTGTTTGCCCAGAATCAACGAGTGATGTCTTGTTCGCAACCGATGCAGGTGGCACAGACGCAGTACGCGCAACAGTTGTCTTGGCACGTGTTGGGCGCGCGACAACAGTTTTTACTGGTTTTGATACACTCTCTTCGCCAAAGGCACTGCGGGCAGAAACACTGCCTGATGAAATATTTACAACCGGCAAACGGGCATTAGCCACGGCCGGCAATACAATGAACAACGATAACGCTGATATTGTGATATGACGCATAATTCCTTTCCTTCCGATATCATCATAGAACAAATGACGAATCGCACGCAAGAAGAAAATAAAACATCCGGTCAGGAATCACAAAAATTATTTGGTCACTTCGGCAACAATTAAATCAACAGCATTATTTTTTACCAATGCCTTGCGTGCCATTTTTTCAAGACGAGACGGATTATCAAACAATTCCGACAATGTCGCAGACAACCATTTTGGTGTAAATTTAGACTGCTCAATTGCAAATCCACCACCGGTCTTGGCAAAACTGGCCGCGTTGGCCGCCTGGTCCGGGTTAATTCCCAGTGGCACAAATATCGCAGGACGACCGATTGTCTGTAATTCAACAACCGTACTGGCACCACTGCGTCCGATAACTAAATCCGCACCTGATATTGCGCCAGCCATATCGTGAATAAACGACAACACATTGGCGCGAATCTTGTTGTCTGCATAAAATTTTTGCAAACGCGCAACATTTTCTGGACGCGTTTGATGTGTGACAAATATCTTTTTATTCTTTATTGCCGCAACAGAGGCCGGTACAACATCATCTAAAATCTGGGCACCCAAGGAACCGCCAGTGACCAACAAACTGGACGCCTTTGGCAGTGGCGCGCCAGACGCCGCCATAAAATCATGTCGCACCGGCAATCCTGTATAAACAACATGAACACCAGATGACGGCACGCCGGATACACTGGGGAAACTGGTCATCAGGGTACGAACCCAGCGCATCGCAAATTTATTTGCACGACCAATTGCCGCATTTTGTTCATGCAAAAACGTTGGAATATGCCACAAGTGCGCCGCAAAAACCGCCGGCACCGATGCATACCCACCAAATGCAACAACACGATCAGGTCGGAAAAACATAAAGCGCAACGCCAGTGCAAATGACGAAACCGATATCTTGAACAGGGCCCAAAATTGCTTTATGCGACTTTTGGCACCAACGCCCGACGCCCAAATATGAACCAATCGCGCACTAGACGGACAATCACGACGCACCATTTCGCGAACACGGCCATCGCACGATATCGTCACACGATGACCGCGACGGGATAATTCATTAGCAACACTTAACGCAGGAAAAACATGCCCGCCTGTACCACCTGTTGCAATCCATATTTTCATATTTAAATCCTTTGGTTTTATTTCTGCCACCTATCCTCGCGCACAACCGCCAGAACCATACCAAACAACAAACAATAGGCCAACAACGAACTGCCCCCGTATGATACAAATGGCAATGTCATACCCTTGGGTGGGATAATATGCAATGTCGTCATTAGATTGATACAAACCTGGGCACCAAATAATGCCGCAGTCCCGCCGGCCGCATACATAACAAAACGGTCGCGTGCCGTCACCGCATTTTCAACCAGACGCTTTAACACATACAGCAACAGCCCCAACAACACGCAACACCAGATGGCCCCAACATCTTCGGCAATGGCCGCAAAAATAAAGTCAGTGTGCGCATCAGGCAGACTCTGTTTTACAAACGCTTCGTCCCCACAGCCAAACAATCCACCATTACGGATGGAATTAACCGATGTATCGACCTGATATGTATCACCACCATTGCCCAGATATGACATAACGCGATTATGCACGTGCGACATGGTAAAGAACGCAAATAAACCAACCATAACCAAAATGCCACCAATAATCGGAATAACAAACAATGGTAATCCGGCCATAAATAACATACCACTAACCACCGCCAAATATAACAATGACGTCCCTAAATCAGGATGCGTTAATATAATTAAAAACACCGGGACAAAAATACCAAAATACGACCACCAACATAATGGCCGCAGACGCCATGCGTCCTTGTTCATGAAAATATCGGGACCATATTTATCCTTCATCATCGACAAGAACCACGCCGTAAGCATGATAAATCCAGGCTTCATAATATCAGCCGGCATAACATTAAAAGATGCAATTTCGACCCAACGCGCAGAACCCTTGATAACATTTGGCGACACCAACGTCACAAACAGCAGTAATATCCCGACAACTACGTTTAACCCAGATATTCGCAGCACCCATTTCTTGTTCAACATACTGGACACAAACAACGTGACAAGGCCCGCCGCGTAAAATGGTAGCGCCTTGATAAAAAAGTAATGCCAAGATTTACTGATACGTTCAGCAGAAACAGAACCCGCAGAAATTGCAAAAATCATACCAATAAAAATTAGTATTAAAATACACCCTAACAGACGACGGTCTATTTCAAAATACCAACTGGTTAATTTACTATCTTCACTGCGCGTTATTAATTTTGCCATATCTTTATTGTCTTTATGCGAATTTCAGTAATACCAGCGCCAATCCAGAAAACAATATCGACAGAATAAAAAAGCGTTCTACGATTTTAGTTTCTGGCCAGCCTAACTCTTCGAAATGATGATGTAATGGGGCGCGCAAAAATACACGGCGACCAGTGCCAGAAATTTTGCGTGTCGCCTTGAAATACATTGTTTGAATAAAGGAAGACAACAATATTAAAACCATCATACCGGCCGCAATCCCCATGATAATTTCAGATTTTAATAACATCGCAACCGTACCCATAAATCCACCCAAGGCCAACGACCCAACGTCGCCCATAAAAATAGATGCAGGTTTTGAGTTAAACCACAAGAATCCCAAGACCGCGCCAAACGCCGCACCAAGAACCGCGTACAGACCACTGGCCCCAGGCAAGAACATAACCGTATCCATAAAGCCAATACGCGTTGCGCCATATAACGCAACAACCAACACGACCAATACAGGCAAAAATAATTTAGCCAACATACCATCCAGACCATCGGTGATATTTGTTGCGTTCGCACTGCCACAAATTACGAAATATGCGAATATATAATAGAATATGCCCAATGGCAAAATAATCCCAGAACCAATTGCCAATGAATTTTCAGCAATATATGGTGGCATTGTCTGATTGATTAAACACGCCAAAATTACAACAAAAATACCTTCGACAAATAAACGCGTCATAGGCGACAGACCATTTGACGCCTTTTTAGATTGACTGGCGACCTTTTTATAATCATCAACAAAACCCAATGCACCAAACATAGTCAAGGCTGCCAATGCAATCCAGCCCGTTGGATTTGACAGTGGCATAAACAAAATACTGGATATCAATATGGCCAGAACGATTAAAATACCGCCCATTGTTGGTGTGCCCGCTTTTTGGCGGTGAGTTTCTGGGACATTTTCACTGATTGGTTGGCCTTTTTTTTGAAACACGCGCATCGCATGAATAAACGGACGGCCAAACAACAGCATTATAATAAACGCAAGTCCAAACCCCGCTGCAAACTGTGTCCAGCCACTGGCAAAAAAACTGAAACCGTGTGAAAAAAAGTAATCTGTCAGCATAACAACACTCCTTGTCAATCCTTATGCTGACATTTTATCACAATAAAATATGAAAAGAAATCTTATTTAGTTAAAAAATTCCACCAACCACAGGGGTATATTCTGAGGCACTTTTCTTAGGCGCAGGATTAGGCGATTGACCAGGTTTAAAGGCCTCTAAGATAATAACACCATCTGGGTCGGCACTGGCCGCGGCACCACTGCGACGATTAACACGCATAAATTTCATCCCGTCTGGCACGGCAAATGGTTGATTCTTGGATTCCGCCAATGCAACACGCATAAAATCTGCAAATACACGCGCCGCCATGTGCGAACCTGCGCCCTTGCCCAAAGATTTCGGCGTATCATAACCCAAATAGACACCCGCAATTAAATCCTTGGAAAAACCAATAAACCAAACGTCTTTGACATCATTTGTCGTACCAGTTTTTCCTGCAATTGTATGTCCGGATACGCGCGCCTGCTTGCCAGTACCACGTTCAACTGCGCCCTGCAATATGGACACCATCTGATACAGACTTTGCGCATCAGATAACGGTTCTGATTCAACCGCCATTTCAGGTGGCAATAATTCAGGCGACCATTCAACAATATCAGACGGTGCGCCACCAATAACATTTCCATAACGGTCTTCGATATAATCGACCAATTTTGGTTTAATCGCACGACCACCATTTACAAACGCAGAATAACCCAATACTAATTTTTCCAATGTCGTTTCGCCAGACCCCAATGCCATTGATAAATTCATATTCTTCATATCAGATGGATAAACACCAAAACGTTGGGCCACCTCGATTGCGTTTTCGGTACCAATTTGTTCCACCAAACGCACAGTCGGAACATTGCGCGACGTTTCCAGTGACAGACGCAACGGGACATCGCCTAAGAATTTCTTGTCATAATTTTCAGGCTTCCACAATGTGTCATCTTCGCGCCAGCCAACAATTGGTGCATCTAAAATCATCGTTTGCGGCGTAAAACCACGTTCCAATGCCGCCAGATATACAAAAGGCTTTATCGTGGAACCAATCTGACGATATGCCTGGGTTGCACGATTAAACGAACTTTCTGCAAAAGACCGGCCACCCGTCATCGCCAAGATACGTCCCGTATGCGGATTCATTGCAATTATCGCGCCCTGTAATTTATCCGTGCGCCCTTCGTTATACTTATCTAATTCTTTATTCAGGGCGGCGGCGGCGGCGCGTTGTAATTCAGGAACAATTGTTGTTTTAATGTACAGCCCCTGGTTATATAAAACCTCGCGTCCAAGTGTGCCCAACAATTGACGGCGAACATCTTCGGAAAAATACTGAAAATCTTGTTCCATTTGGGCGGTAAAGCCACTGTTGATATTTAATTCTTCGGCGGACGCAATATCCGCATCAGATTGCGTGATAAAGCCTTCTTCGACCATGCGACGCAATACATAATTACGACGTTCAACCGCACGTTTTCTGTCATTTGGTGCCTTGGGCAAAGATGCCAAAAATGCACATTCGGCCAATGTTAATTCCGATACAGGTTTGTTAAAATACATCAGGGCCGCAGACCCAACACCATACGCACGCGCACCAAGGAATATCTGATTTAAATATAATGTCATGATGTGCTGCTTAGAAAATGCGCGTTCCAGACGCAGGGCCAAAATAGCCTCTTTTATTTTTCGCGAGATGGTGCGTTCAGATGTCAGGAAAAAATTCTTGGCCACCTGTTGTGTGATTGTAGATGCGCCAGAAAAACTGGTATTATATCCCAACATACGCATCGCGTTGTTTCCAACCGCACGGATTATACCCTGGACATCAATACCAGGATGCGTCCAGAAATTTTGATCTTCGGCGGCAATAAATGCATTTACCAACTGCTGTGGCATGTCTGCAAAATCAATAAACACACGACGTTCTTCGGCGTATTCTATCAATAATGAACCATCAGATGCGTACAGACGCGTCGCAACAGGCGGCGCATACGTTGCCAACTTTTTATAATCTGGTAAATCGTTGCCATAAATCAAGACCAATGCCGCCAACGCAGCAATACCCGCCGTAAAACCCCAAAACAAAATATTCAAGAAAATATGACAGATTTTTTTAATTTTCATAATATCTGGTATTCTAAGATAAAATCCGTCAATTTGCAAATATTTATAATAAAAAACGCCCGAACGGGCGTTTTATTATTTTGCGTCAGTCGCTTCTGGAACAACAGATACAGTCTTTCTGTCGCCGTTGCCCTTTTTGAATTTAACAACCCCTGCAATCTTTGCAAAGATTGTGTGGTCTTTACCCATACCAACATTCAAACCTGGATGTACAGATGTACCACGCTGGCGAATGATGATGTTTCCTGGGATAACGCGGCTGCCACCGGCCTTTTTAACGCCAAGTCTGCGTCCGGCGGAATCGCGTCCGTTCATTGATGAGGAACCCGCTTTCTTATGTGCCATAACTTCGCTCCTTAGGCTTTAATTTCTGTGATTTTCAGAACAGTGACATACTGGCGATGACCAGCAGTACGACGATAATTCTGGCGACGCTTTTTCTTGAACACCAAAATTTTATCTGCACGTTTCTGTTCAACAACTTCTGCGACAACCTTGGCGCCATCGACAAATGGTGTGCCAACCTTGTCACCGACCATTAAAACTTGGTCGAATTCAACTTTGCCGTCGGCATTCAGTTTTTCAACCTTGATAACGTCACCTTGGGCGACGCGGTACTGTTTGCCACCGGTTTGAAAGATTGCAAAATCGCTCATGTTCTTTCCTTGATTATATTGTTTTGTTTTATTTTTTACGCCATTTGGCGAAAAGTTTATGCAAATTCTATTGTTTTTTAATCAAAAGTCAAGCCTTTTGTCGAAAATTTTCTACAAAATGTGTTTTTTAGGCCAATAAAAAATCCCCCAATCGGGGGATTTTTATTTTCTTAGTTCTTTTTTGGGAACCGTACTGCAGCCTGGGCAGCAGCCAAACGTGCGATTGGCACACGGAACGGCGAGCAGGATACAGAATTAAATCCAACCTGGTGGAAGAACGAAATAGATTCTGGATCGCCACCATGTTCGCCGCACACGCCCAAGTGGATATTGTTGCCCTTGGTTGCGCGCGCTTTTTGAACCGCGTCTTTAATCAACAGACCAACGCCCAACTGATCAACAGATGCAAATGGATCCGCAACATACACACCGCGCGCACGGTATTCATCCAAGATTTTCGCAGTATCGTCACGCGACATACCCAATGTTGTCTGGGTCAAATCGTTTGTGCCGAATTCAAAGAATTCACAAGATTCTGCGATTTCATTTGCCAAAACCGCTGCGCGTGGCAATTCAATCATTGAACCAACCGTGTATTCAACAGTTTCGCCTGTTTCTGCAAACAATGACTGGGCCGTAGCATCAATAACAGCCTTGACGATATCCACTTCTTTCTTAGAGCCAACCAATGGCACTTCGATTTCTGGGAATACGCGAACGCCCGCTTTTTTAACTTCCAATGCAGCCGACAAGATTGCACGAGTTTGCATTTCGCAGATTTCTGGGTATGTAATCGCCAAGCGGCAACCACGATGGCCCAACATTGGGTTTTGTTCATGCAATTGTTCTGCGCGCTGTTTAATGAATTCAACAGATTTGCCAATATGTGCAGCCAATTCTTGAATTTCTGCATCTGTATGTGGCAAGAATTCATGTAGCGGTGGGTCAATCAAACGAATTGTGACCGGCAGACCATCCATAATCTTGAACAATTCAACAAAGTCGGCCTTTTGATATGGCAACAGTTTTGCCAATGCCGCACGGCGACCCGCTTCGTCTTCGGCCAAAATCATTTCGCGCATATCCTGGATACGAGATGGGTCAAAGAACATGTGTTCTGTACGTGCCAAACCGATACCTTCGGCACCAAAGTCACGTGCCTGCTTTGCGTCTTTTGGTGTTTCTGCGTTTGCCTTGACTGTCAATGTTTTGATTTCATCAACCCATTTCATCAATGTTCCAAAGTTGCCAGTTAATTCAACAGATACAGTTGGGATTTTACCTTCGATAATCTGACCCTTGGCACCGTCGATAGAAATCCAATCACCTTCGTTAATAACAACGCCAGATGTTGTTTTCAATGTTTTGGATTCATAGTCGATTTTGATGTCAGGTGACCCAGAAACACATGGCGTTCCCATACCACGCGCAACCACCGCCGCGTGCGATGTCATACCACCACGCGCCGTGATAACACCCTGGGCAGCGTTCATACCCGCAATATCTTCTGGGGATGTTTCGATACGGATTAACATAACCTTTTTACCTTCGGACGCCCACTTTTCAGCATCTTCGGCATTAAATACAGCCTGGCCAACGGCGGCACCTGGGGATGCAGGCAACCCGGTTGCGATAACTTTCTTTTCTGCCTTGGGGTCCAACATTGGGTGCAACAGGTGATCTAATTGATCAGCACCAACGCGCAGAATCGCTTCTTCTTTGGTCAGCAAGCCTTCTTCGACCATTTCAACCGCCATACGAACGGCAGCAGCCGCCGTACGTTTGCCATTACGGCACTGCAACATCCACAATTTTCCATGTTCGATTGTGAATTCCATGTCCTGCATATCTTTGTAGTGCTTTTCCAGTTTTTCACGAACATCGCACAGTTCCTGATATACTGCTGGCATCGCTTCTTCCAAAGACAGACGGCCGGAATCATCCTTGCTCATTGGCTGTGGGGTGCGAATACCCGCCACAACGTCTTCGCCCTGGGCGTTAATCAGGTATTCACCATAGTATTTATTTTCACCAGTTGCTGGGTCACGGCTGAAACATACGCCGGTGGCAGAATCATCACCAGAATTACCGAACACCATCGCCTGGACATTCACAGCGGTACCCCAATCAGCCGGGATATTATTCAATTTACGATATGTGATGGCCTTTTTGCTCATCCATGAACCGAACACAGCGCCGATACCCATTTCCAGCTGTTTCCATGGGTCTTGTGGGAATACTTTACCGATTTTAACACCGATTTCTTTGAACTTTTCAACCAAGTCTTTCAAATCATCAGCAGTTAATTCTGTATCCAGTTTATAGCCTTTGTCTTCCTTCATGCGTTCCAGGGTATGTTCAAACAAATCAATGTCTGCGCCCATAACAACTTCGCTGAACATCATGATAAAGCGACGATATGAATCATACGCAAAGCGTTCGTTGCCAGAAATCTTTGCCAGGGCCTTGACCGTGTCATCGTTCAAACCCAAATTCAAAACTGTATCCATCATGCCTGGCATAGATACACGTGCGCCAGAACGAACAGAAACCAACAATGGATTTTCCAAATCTGCAAACTTTTTACCCATAATAGATTCAACGTGTGCAATACCTGCGCGCACTTGATCCATTAAATCAGACGGATATGTTTGATTATTTTCATAATAATATGTACAAACATCAGTTGTCACCGTAAATCCCGCAGGAACTGGCAAACCAACCAAGTTCATTTCGGCCAAATTCGCACCTTTGCCACCCAGCAGATTTTTCATATCTGCCTGACCTTCGGCTTGACCATTACCAAAGGTATATACCCATTTGTTGCTCATATGGTTTCTCCTTGTTAATTAAAAGCCCAATGATTTTGGGCCATGATAGGTAAGAAAGCAAGAAAAAAATCTGCCAAAAAGGCAGATTTTATAATTCTATTTTACCGTTTGTTGCAATCAAGTCGGCGGCCATTTCAATCTTGCCCCCAGCCTCGCGGACAAGCAGGTCGCCCGCAGCAATTTCTGCATAGTCCAGTGGGTCAGATACAAATCCATCGATTTTGCCAGATGCAACCCACGCCAAATCCAACGCAGGACAGCCCGTACGACGCACACTGCCAATCAATGGGCGCGCATCAGATGTGTTGTACGCCACAGTCAATTCAGACGGGTCTGATATATTTGATACCTTAACACGAGCACTGTGATATGCAGAAAAGACATATGCACCACGACCCGATTCGGCATAATACAACCGTTCGTCGATTGGAGAATAGACCAACGCAATTTTGGTTTCATCATTCGAACGCAATGCCAACGATATTGCAAAATGCGGATTGGCACGAACAAAATTCGACGCACCAGACAACGCCAATACAAATTCGTCACGACCATCGCCGTCACGCGATACATTTGGCGTTAAAAGACCCGCCGATGGACGAACCAACAGCAGGTCTGATAAAATACTTTCTTCGATACGATTGGATGCCTTTTGCACAAAATCACGCGCACCACGCAATGATTGCTGCAAACTTTCCACTTCGCCAAAATCACGACGAAGACCAGACGCAGTACGCTGCAGCGCCATAAACATTTTGTTTAATTCGGTTGAACCTTTAATCAACAATTCCATGTCAGACGCCCCCAATCTATCAGACAAAAATTATATTAAAACTTAAACCCAGCAAATTTGCTTTTAAATTCTGCTGCGCGTTGGCCTTTTTCACCGGCGTTTGAACGCTGGCCAGTCCAAGCAGAATGGTTCAAGTTATCTGTTGAAAGAATCAAGTCTTTCTTTACAGAAGAATACATCTTAACCGTCTTGCCATCTGTTCTGGTGACGTTAATTTCGTGGTATTCTGGATGAATTCCTTTTTTCATAGCATTACCCTTTTAATTCTTTTTAGCCCGCCAATTATACAGGGATTTTTCAAGAAAGCAAGAAATAATAATATACTAATATCGACCAATACATCCAAGATATGAATTACCCGTAGATTCTAGGATATTTATAAACTGGGACTGATTGCGGCCAGAAAATAACGCAAGTATAGTACCCGCATCCGTCGCCAACATATCAGATACCGTCGCAATTCCAGAATTCATCTTCTTGAAAAAGCCACTGGTCGGATAAATTTCAGCGGCCAATAATTGATTCTGTCCTGTTTTCTTGGCATTTTTGTCCAATTCGATGACCATCAATTGACATTCAGGCGAAATTATCAATTTATCAGTGACAACCGCGTTGCCGCCCAATAATTCGCCCCACCAGCCGGTCGATTCACAAAATACAGGATAATATACACATGCATCTGGATTTTCAGATAAAATCGTTGCAATATCCGTGTCAAACGTTCGAACGTCCGGCATAATACCAGTTGATGAATTTATAACCTTGCGCGCAAGTTGATACGCGTCATCACGTGTTGTCTTGCGTGGCCAGTAAAGAATCGGAAACTTTGTCATTGCTATGAATTATATCAGATTCGGATTATCTAAAAAAGACCCCCATGTTAAATAAAGCACTTGATTTTTTATTTTTTCATCGCGTCGTAGTATTTCCGCACACTTTCCCATGCAATATTTAAATTCTTTTTTGCTGTTTCATAGAATTTATCCGAGATTTGTACGTTAAACAGCGTTTTGACCAATGTCGGTATCATGGTCATAAACATCGTTATAAATATACCCATCATGATTATGGTAATCAGGCTGTCATTGTGCATCAGCAAGGCGTCCATCAAAAATTTCGAATCGTTTGCAGATATCGCAGCCGCCAATGAAGATGCCCCCGCCCAGCCACCAAATACAGCATTCAGGAACATTATCGCAAATGTGACAAAGACACCAATCATCGCAATGCCCAACGTGCCAGACACAACGTCATTTATTATTTCCTGAATCGTTTTGCCCTTGGGAAAAATCTTCCAGTCTGGGAATAGCCACCCCAAAAACATTAGTGGCAACATTATCAAATCCATGGATAGGGTTATAAAAACCTCTAAAAAATACATAGGAACAGGTATCAGGGCCATAAAAAACAAGACCAAAATCAATAATCCTGCAAAAAATATTGGAATATTTGGAAATATCGGAATATTCCACATTAACTTATGCATGTATTCTGTATCAAATGCCATGTTTAATACAGACCAACCAACCGTTATGCCAAGGCCCGTCATCTGATGCACACCCGCCAATTCACATGCCAGACGATGGCGCAACATCGGCGAAAACGCACCAACCTGGGCAGATTCTGCAGTTGGTGCGGGGTCCGCCAGGGCCGTCGCAACGACGCAAGAATTAAACGAATCGTCTGCTGCAACAATATGATTTAGCGTCAGACCAACATTAAATATCGGTTCAATAAACACATTTGTTAAGATTCGTGGCAGTGGCACCAAAACCAGCGCCCCAATAAACATCAACTTTACCAAATGCGTACCAAATGATGATGCAATCGACCAGGGCTCTTCGACCTTGTTGTTAAAAAATCCGTTCAGCAATTTCCACGCAAACCATATCGCAGTCAGCGCAATCGCAACATAAAATATCATATCCCCCAGCGCATCATATGCCCCAGGCAAAATCCGCGACATCGTGTCCATAATGTCTGAAAACATCTGGCACGACCAACAAGAACTGAAGAAACTGAGCGCATCGTTCATATTCAGCGGCACAAAATTGCGGTATATAGAAAACCCACCAATCGCAACCACACCTGCAATACCACCAATAACCGCAAGTGATGCAGTTGCACTGATTGGCAATAATGCCAAAAACGCTATCCAAAATTTTTTTATCCAGTTCATTGCTTTTAAGTATATCACATTTTGTCCCAAATGTGATATAATTGAAAAGATAAATAATATATAGAGAGAATGAAAACATTAAAACGGTTGGTTTTCTGGGCGTTTTGCGTTGGGATTTTTTTCGTCCCAGGTGGCGCATATGCACAAAATTTAATTGACGCGCTGAATTTATCGCCATTTGTGCCACTGGTACTGGATTCACTGATGATGGTCGCAACAGGCGGTTATGAATTCTTTGTCGGTGAAAATGGTGGCGGGATAATATATTTACTGATATGGGGATTTTTTATACTGAGCGTTGGGTTATATCTGGTAAAAATGTATTTCCCAAAAGAATGGGTCGGCTTTTTCGGTTTTTCTGGCGGCGGCGAAATGAAAGACGGAAAAATCAACGCGTTCGATTTGGTGCAAAATTCCGTTATGAAGCCTGCGTTGCGCGTTATTATCGCAACAACAATTCTGTTACAGATTAAACCAATGTATTTGACAGAATGGCTGGTTAATCCGTTCTTGCAATTTGGGGCGGCATATACGCATGCAATTACAGATACAATTAACGAAGGGGGCGCATCTGCACCACAGGTAAAATGCCCGGCCGATATTGTTGAAAAAGCCTGGATTAGTGAATCGTCTTGTAATTTCTTAATCCAACCAGTGTCCGATTTATCGCACGCAAATAATCAAATTATAAAAAAGGGATTTGATTTTTTAATGCAGGGACTGCGCGGCTTGATAACACTGATTCCACACGGGGGCGAAGATTTTCTGAATGTTGTGACGGGAACATTGCTGATTTTCGCATTTGTCGGCAGTAATATATTCATGGCACTGTTGGTGATACAGGGAATATTTAATTTCGGAATGGCATTGATTCTGTACCCGTTTCAAGTATTGACGTATGTATTTAAATCTAGTGACAAGTGGCTGGATATATGGCCGGCGTTTTCGGGAATTACCAAGGCATTACAACAATTAATTGTCACAATGATTGCGTGCGCATTTACACTGTGCATAAATCTGGCAGTGATTAAGGCATTGTTTCGATGGAATTCGTCTATATTTGTCGTTGCCGCAGGCGGTACCGCCGTCAGTAATGTGCCACAAATGGCAAATACAGGGATGGGATTTGGTTCGCATTCGGTGACATGGCTGTCTGCGATATTGACGTTCTATATCATGTATAAAATATTTAATATAACCCAAGAACAACTGAAAAAGTATGTTGGCAGTGGTATGGATGATTTATACAACCAGGTAAAAAGTGATACAACAATCGCATGGACAGACATGCGTGATATGACAAGCAAAGTTGCCAAGGCAATAAAGTGGGTTAAAAAGAAATGAACGGCGTGACAGACGTTTTAGTCAAAGAGACAATACAGTGCTGGGGCTGTCCGGTGTTTGACAGACTGTTCCAGATTGTGTCTGGGGCGGCCGCTGCCGTGTATGACAAGTTTGTTGTATTTTGCACGGTATTGTTTTGTGTGTTGTTCGCGTTCTTTGTTATAAACGCAGTGTGGAACAATATAAAAAGTAAAGAGCCAGACCCATGGATGAATAAATCTGTGATGAAGGTTGTAATAACGGCTGTTGTGACATTTAGTTTGCTGGCCATGGGGGTAAAATTTCCACGATTTATCACAACTATCACATTTGAACCGGTTGCAAATATCACACTGACATATACCCAGGCACTGATTCAAACCACGCCAGAGATTGCAAATGAAAAAGTGACATATCAACCAATGGAAATGGCAGACGATGGATTTTATCGACCAGAACTGCGCGATACAATTATCTTGATGATGAAGACTGCAATTACGCAATTCCAATCATACATAAAATTAGGTATCGCAATTATGGACAAGGCCTTTTCGTGGTCTGCACTGTTTGGGGTTGGGGCATTGATAAAACATATAATTATGTTTTTAGTGGGACTGGCACTAACGTGGGCATTTTTTAAATTATTCTGGCGTTTCTGTTGCTATTTTGCGGACATTATTGTGGCGATGGCGTTTTTTGCGTTCTTTTTCCCGCTATCACTGATGCTGATGTCATTTAAGGGTGCAGAACACGCGCCAAAGTGGATAACAAAACTGGGGTCAGGGGTTGGTACCGCACAATTTAAAAATCTGATAAATGCAATCGTTGGATTAGCGGCGGCGGTTATCACATACACAGTTGTTATGGTGGTGGTTGCGAAATTCTTTTCTGCACCAGATGTGTCCAGCGTCAATCTGATGGATGCAATTCTGAGTGGTCGGGTTTTCGAAGGTGATTTAAATATGGAAAATATGGAAAGCCTGACATTGATGAGCGCGACTGTTCTGGTCTATATTTTAAACTTTTTGATAAAACAAATACCAACTGTGACAAGCATGATTTTATCTGCGTTTAATGTCAAGGCCGATACCAAGTTAAGCGACCAGTTGGCAGATGACGTCATGGCATTGACGGGCGCGGCATGGGATATTACCAAAACCAAGGCTGCAGAATTTGCCCAGTTAATTACAACAGGCGACAAAAAAGAAGAAAAGAAAGCCGAAGGCGAAAAACCCAAAGAGGGCAGTAAATGATAAAGGCAAAACTGATTTTACTGGCGGTTAGATTCATCATGGGCTTAATTGCCCTGGGGTTGGGAATATGGTATCTGTCGTCATCAATCGGCGGGGCGTCACTGACATATACCAGTATGAATAATTTCTTGGTGGCAACCGGCGTTGAAAATGGCGACATTGCCAGCGCAAACGGATGCTTTATGTGTAAATATGTGGCCGAATTATTCGGGGTGATTGGGCGCGCGTCAGAATTTTTCTGGACGGCGATGGTTGATCATATATGGATACTGCTGGTGGTGGGGTTTGGGATATTCCTGTTTGTTTATACCGGTGACTATTTTTTCAACGCAGCAAAAAAGGCAGGAAAATTTGAGGCAAAGGAACAGCCAATTGAATTCAAACCATGGTTTGATAAAGTCTGGAAACAAGCCGTCAGAATACTGTTTGTTGGGGCGCTGATGGGGGCATTGGGGATGGGCGGCACGGCGGCATTAAAAACCGTGTCACAGATTACTATTACACCGGTGTTGTATGTTGGTTCTGCATTATCTATGGCCGCATCGGGCGTTAATGAGGCCGCACAATGTGGCGCACTGAATATATCAGGAAACGCAACAGACGATATTCTTAATCCGATTATGCAACCATTTATGTGTGTCGTTGGAAATATCAACAGCGTTATGTTAGCAGGGGCCGCAGGCGGATTTTCACTGATGAATTATGCATGGATGGGACTGGGTGGTGGCGCATTTACATGGATCGCAGGATTGGCACTGGTGTTAATGTTTTTGGTAATTGGGTTTGATTTATTTTTCCAGATATTTTCTGTGATATTTAAATTGATATTTATCATTATATTCTTGCCGTTATTATTGGCGGCAGCCGCATTTGACGGGACATGGAAATTGGCCAGTGGATTAACCGATAAAACAATAAATACGCTGGTATCTTCGGCAGTAAAAATCGTATCGATTACATTAAAGGTTATTATATTGTATGCGACTGTTGCATATGCCGCAGACGCATATTTTCCGGCGCCCGTAGATGGGTACAGCGCAGTACTGCCGCCGATGTTGGGCCGAAAAGCAGAAAACCCAGATGCACAAACACTGTCTGTGATGAATACATTTGCAAAATGCGAACAAGTTGGATTGGTGGATGGCGAAATGGATGCAGATAAATTCAAAGAATGCTTTATGAAAGAAAAAGAAATTGTCGAAAACCAATATCCGGGGGCGTTTGATTTCTTGGATGACGGGTGGGATTTCTTGTTGCTGATGATGGGACTGTTTGTATTATACTATTATGCAGTTAATCCTAAAATCGATAAATTGCTGGGCCAGGATAAAGCAGAAGAAATTGATTATGGCGGATGGATACGCGATTTGGGAAAACAGGCGTGGAATTTGCCAGTGCAACTGACGGAAAAACTTACAAAAAACATGGGTAAAAAGGATTAAAGGCATTGATAAAATATGTACATAAATTTTTATCAAAACTGATTATTGCAATTTGCGCAATCGTATTGATTGTGCCAAATGCAATTGCTGCAGAATCTAATTTGCCAATGGCCGATATTGGTGACCAAGGTGTTTGGACCACAGAAAACAACCGAAACCTGTTTGTGACGCAACTGACAAATGATGTGCAGGTATTTCAAGGTGAATTTCAAAAACAACTGGTCAAAGATTTTGTACCGGTCGAAGCGAAAATTGGATTAGCGCTTATGAACGGTTTGTCTTTTATAAGTGACGTGCTGGAAAATTCTTTAATCAGATTCGTGATTATATTTATTATTGTCGCATATATATTTTGGACCATGTTTGAAACATACCATATGATGACACAGACCAGTGATGTAAAAGAACTGGTCGAGAGCCTTGTTAAAAAAGGTTTCGTTATATCGATTTGGTTATTGGTACTGGAAATGGGACCTGCGCGGATATTTATGTGGGTGATGGGGCCAATAATCAACATTTCGACATACATGTCTGATTTGATATTAAATGCCGTTGCACAAAGTGCGGGTGCAAATTTGCCAGATACATGTTCCGCAATTCGCGAATATACAATGACGCATGCGTCTGAAAACATTATTATGGACGCCGGGAATGCGGCAGATATATTATGTCTATCAACACGACTGTCTGGGTTTTTCTATACGGCGGTTGCCGCAGGATGGCAATGGTTTATCAAAGGAATTGGCACCAGTGCATTTACATCACTGGTTGGAATAGCATTTATCGTTTTGTTTATTATGTGCGCGTGGAAATTTGCGTTTATGGCACTGGGGGTGATTGCAGATTTGTTCCTGAGTATGTTAATGCTGCCATTTACTGCGATTGCAGAAACTGTTGGCAAAACATCATACAAGGGAATTGCAGGAAACATATTTAACGGATTCTTGGCAATATTTAAATCAGAATCATTACAGACACAAATACAACGCTTTATAAACGCGGCAGTATATTTTGTTGGAATATCTATTGTCATTGCGTTTTGTGCGGCGATTTTATCCAGTGCGGTTGATACCAATCTGGCGGCACAGGTGCCAACAATCGAAAACCAAGGATTTATTATTACACTATTGACTGCGTCTTTGACATGGTGGTTTGCAGATAAACTGAAAGATGTTATTAAGAAAGTGACAGGCGAAGATGACGGGATTAACGATAGTTTTGGAACCACAATCAGGGGCGATATAGAATATCAGTATAACAGTATTCGCAAACAAATTAAATCATGGCGTGACGCGTACAAGGCCAGCAAAAAGTCATCAAAATAAACTAATGACGGCGCAAAAGACGTTGGCCAATGCGCATTGCAGGACGTTCTATGATATAATACATTAAAATACCCAGTAAAACCGTGAATAATATAGATACGATTAGCGACAATACCGGCATTGAGCGTGGATAATGCGTTGATGACCAAAATATTTTGTCCAATATATCAAATGATGCCTGTTGCACAACATATATTGAATATGAATATTTTCCTAAATACCCCAACCATGATTTATTTAACAAATTACTGAACCAGCCATGTTTTATGGAAAACAGCAAAACAATTGCAGCAAATAAAAACATGCATATTATATCTGATTTAAATATGGCGCCAATAAACATGTGATAAAATAACAACGCACAACACAATAGTTCTAGTACGCCCCATGCAATCTTGTCATTTTTGGACACGCACGATGTATGGATACGCGAATACAAATATCCAACAAAAATCCCCAATGACATGCCCATCATAACGCGCAACATAGGAAAACTGATAAAACTGTTAATCATATTCATATTATCCAGTGTCTGGGCAGAAAATATCTGTGTCATGGTGATAGATGCCACTAAAAGTGTCAGAATTATTGGCATTGCCAATGAACGCGCGTATTTTAATATCGCATATAAAAATATTCCACACCAAAACAGTGGCGCAACAAACCATATAATTGAACTGCAACTATCTGATAATCCGGTACATAATGTAAGTGTTATTTGCGCAACTGCTTCGTTGGCCCAGGTATGATTAACCACAGAAAGTAATATCACGCAAGCCACCATAACAGGCCATAGCCGAAAGAAGCGTTGAAGCGAATAAGACATCAAAGATTGATTTGATTTTTTTAGATATGTGTAAAACATAAAAAAACCAGAAACTATCAAAAAGAATTCTACCAATAAATATGCAGACGCGTTGGCCGCAGACAGTGCATGATAAAAATGTGACGTGGGTGTTGCGCGCAATAAGTTTTTGTGCATCAAATGAAAATACACAATGCCTAGGGCCGATAAGAATCTTAGAAAATCTATATTAAATAAACGAGTCATCAGATTTAATATTACTGCGTGATTTGTGCAATAAATTCGTTGTGATTTTTTAGTTCGTCTGGCGTTGGTTTAAATTTTCTGTATGGGAAATCACCATTTGTTTTTGGATGCGCCAGCATCGCCGCATGCTGTTTGGCGATAATTTCACTAACATCTGGGGCGGGTGCCGTGTTGTCAAGTTCAATGAAAACCTTGGCTAAAATTTCTGCGTCAATCAAGGCGCCGTGTGCATCTGCACGTGCAGTCAATGATATGCCATACCATTTTGCCAATGCATCCAGTGAATAACTTTTCGGACCAAAAACACGATTACGCGCGATGACAATGGAATCTAGTTGCTGGGAACGTGGAATCTGGGGCAGATTTAGTTTTGCCAATTCGTGATTTACAAACGGAAAGTCAAAGTCCAGACCGTTATGCGCAACAATCGGACTGTCCCCAATAAATTCTAGAAATTTAGGGGCAACGACAGACATTTTGGGTTTATCTTCCAAAAACGCATTTGAAATTTTATGAACTTCGTATGTGTCAGGCGGAATAATTTTTCCTTCTGGGTTTATATATTCATGGAACGTGTTGTCGGTTATTTTACCGTCTATAATTTCAACTGCGCCAATTTCAATGCAGCGGTCACCGCGCAAATACTCAAAACCTGTTGTTTCAATGTCAAAACAAATTATGCGTGTCATTATATTTTCCAATCCTTGATAATAAACTTTTGTGGTATTATAATGAAACAATGACTTTAATGCTAGAAAATCTTAACCCCGAACAACAGGCAGCTGTGGCCGCTGTTGATAATGGCCCCGTGTTAGTAACCGCTGGCGCAGGCACGGGAAAAACGACTGTTCTTATTGCTGTAATGGCACTAAAATTGTTAGAAGAAGAGAAGGTACGCCCTTGGGAAATATTGGCAATAACATTTACAAACAAAGCTGCCAAGGAGATTGGTTTGCGCGTACAAGAAAAGCAACCCAACACAAAAATCCAATGGTTGGGTACTTTTCATTCAGTCTGCTTGCGTATTTTGCGGTCAAATGCGCACCGTGTTAATTTACAAGACAATTTTGTGATATATGATGAAGACGACCAAAAATCTGTGATAAAATCACTTGTTGGCGAACAAACCAAAAAACCAGCAGAGTATGTAGAAGAATTTTCTAGACTAAAAGACAAAGGTTTAGTGGCATATCAAAGTAAAGATAAATTATTCAATGCATACAATGCAGAATTACGACGACTGAATGCGGTTGATTTTGGCGATATTATTTTAAAGGTCTTGGAACTGTTTGATAAATATCCAGACGTATTAAAAAGTTATCAAAATCAATTTAAGTATATCTTGGTCGATGAATTCCAAGACACAAATAACGCCCAAATGGAATTCTTGAAATTTTTAACCAAAGGCAAAGATAACCCTAACATATATTGTGTGGGTGATGAAGATCAATCTATTTATTCTTGGCGTGGAGCAGAAATTCAGCATATTGTAAATTTCAAAAAAACATACCCAACGGCAACAATCAAACGGCTTGAAACAAATTATCGTAGTACATCAAATATATTAAATGCTGCAAATTCTTTAATACAACATAACAGTGACAGGTATGATAAGGTTTTACACCCATATAATTCAGCAAACAATGGCGAACCAGTATATGTACTGACCATGCCAACAGATAGGGACGAAGCACATGTTATCGCAGATGCAATATTGCGCGACACGTCTGGTAAATTTGATAAATTTGCCGTTCTGATTCGCGCAGGGAATCTGTCACGTGTAATCGAAGAAGAATTTTCTATGCGTGGGGTACCATACAGGCTGATTGGCGCAACTAAATTCTATGACCGGATGGAAATACGTGATGTAATTGCATATTTACGATTGTTGGTGTATCCATTTGACGATGTATCTTTTTTGCGTGTAATTGGAAAACCTAAACGCGGATTTGGCAACGGTGCAATTGAAAAAATGCGCAATACGGGACAAAACTTGATGCAGGCGATAAAAAATATCGCACTTACAAAAAAACAACAGGCAAGCGCAGACGAATTCTTGGGGGCGTTTGATTTTGACTGGAATAACATGTCACCAAGTGATGCCGCACAAACACTAATTGAACGCAGTGGGTATCTAAAAATGTGGTCTGAATCCAAAGATTCTGATGCGCCAGACAGATTGATTAACATCAAAGAACTAATAACATCTGTGATATCAAAATATGATACCCTGCCAGAATTTTTAGAGGCCGCGGCACTGATGACAACAGATGACGATAATCCAGACAAGGCACAACAAAACAATACGGACGCGGTCAGCATTATGACAATTCATGCCGCCAAGGGCCTGGAATTTGATACTGTATTTTTACCCGCGTGGGAAGACGGTATATTCCCAAATGATAAGGCAATTAGAGAAGAAGGTGCAATCGAAGAAGAAAGACGGCTGGCGTATGTTGCAATAACGCGCGCACGCAAACGTTGCATTATATCAAATGCGATGTCACGTATGATATTTGGTTCGCGACAATACAATTCACCAAGTCGATTTATTACAGAAATTGATAATCGTTTCTTAGACTTTCAAGGGGGTGCGCCACGCAAGACATATTATACACCCTATGGTGGCAACATACCGAAATCTTATGATGCGCCACGGTACAACAGCACCCCTAAACCCGTTGTAAAAAAAATCGAATCTTTGGTTGGTAAATTGGTGACGCATGAAGAGTTGGGCAGTGGCGTTGTTATCGAAGATGGCGGCGCAATACTGACCATCGCATTTAAATCCAAGGGAATTAAAAAAGTTGCCCGTGAATTTGTTAAATAAAACGCCCCAAAATGGGGCGTTGTTAAATTTTACATGCACATGCAATTGAATATAACTTGGACACGTCACTGTCTGAACGTGAGTTTAACACAATTGGGGCGCGCGCACCCAAGACAACACCACCGAACAGCCAATCCCCAAAATGGACCATTGATTTAATTGTGTTGTTGCCGGCCTCGATATTATGAAACAGTAATATGTCTGCATTACCCGCAACAGGGTCCGTCACGCCTTTGACGCGTGCGGCATCACGTGAGACCGCAATATCAAATGCCAATGGGCCAGATACGATGCAACCTGGTATCTGACCATTTAAATTCATTTCGTGCAGTGCGGCGGCATCAAGTGTCGCCTGCATCGCCGGATTAACTGTTTCAACCGCACACAGACACGCAACGCGCGGATATTCCGCGCCCATGGATTTGGCAAAAGATACTGCGTTATTTATCAGCCCGACCTTTTTATCTAAATCTGGATACATAACCATCGCAATATCCGTTAAGAATAATGTTTGTTTGCGTGATGGCGAATACATTGCAGCAACATGCGATAAAATTCCATCGCCACGAATACCTGTGTCACGATTTAGTACTGCGCGCAAAATATCGGCCGTATGTATCAGACCCTTCATCAAAATATCTGCGGTACCAACACGCACTAATGATACAGCCATAGATGCACAAGACGCGTCGTCTGAACAATCTATAATCTGAAATGGCGATATATCGATATCATTATCATTTGCGACGCGAACAATGTCATTGGTCGTGCCACATAATATGGCGTCTGCAAATCCCATATCATACGCCGCACGAATAGATTTTAATACCGCGGCATCTGCGGCAGACGCAACCGCAATTGTGCGACGCGTCGTGGGACGCATAGACAACAACATCGATTTAAATTCTGGGGTCATATATTTTCCTTTTCCAACTGTGGGATAGAATAGAAAATTTACACAATGCCTGGCAAGGAAAATTATAAGTAAATCATTCCTGTAGTAATAATAACGCGGACAATGATAGCCTGGGGGATATGAGACAAAATTATAAGAATTCGGCAGCAGTGGTTCTGGGGATGCATGATGCGTTAGTATCACTGACGGGGATGATTGCGGGTTTAACGTTTGCACTGGCCGACAGGCAATCAATTATCTTGTCTGCGGTAATTGCGTCGGTTGCCGCCGGTATGTCGATGGGGGCGTCAAATTATTTGGCAGAAAAGACAAATGATAACACCGACGCACTGCGTGCAGGAATAATGACGGGCGTCGCATATCTGGGGACATGCGCATTGCTGATTATTCCATTTTGCGTTTTGGCAAATACTAACGTTGCCTTGGGTGCATCATTTGCAGTGGCGATATTGATTATATTTGGTTGCAATTGGTGTATTGGGTACATAAATAAAAAAAGATGGTGGAAACACGCAATTGAAATGCTGGTAATTTGCGCGGCAGTGTCAATAATATCTTTTATCATTGGCGAAGGTGCAAAATATGCATTAGGGGTTATGATTTAGTAAAAACGCGCCGGTAAGCCGGCGCGAATTAGAACTCTCCTCTGGACTCTGTGTTTGATTTTATTTTAACAAAGTTCGATTATGCAACGCAAATAAAAAATTTTGCGCTATTTGGTTTTTAATTTCTTGTTTGCAGATAATATACCTTGGGCGTTTTGTTTTGCGCGATTAAACATATCAACGTAAAAGTTTCCTACAAAATTTTTATCCCGACCACGATTGCCGACCCATAAAATACATGGAATCCATATGCCACAAAATCCGGCCACTATTAAATACGCATGCAACGGATCCGCACTATCCAACAAGGCCGGTGCCGCACACAATGCCGTCATCGCCGCCCATGCAGTTGTCCCCTTGGCAATATTAACTAGCAGACGTTTATCAACTATTGACTTTTTATTATCGAACATTTCAATATCCTTGGGTTATGGAAAAAATCATAAAACTTTGCGGAAATTTATCAATAAAAATATTTAATGTCTGAAGTTTGATTCTGTCCATATATTATGGCATTTTTTAATTTATCGTGTGATATACGGTGCCATTATATTTCAAATTAATCGCATTTGCAGACTGGCCTGATTCCAGATTACCATAACATGTGACGTCGTTGTATCGGACATGTATGGCGGGACTGGTCTGTTTATCACCCCATAATGGAACAGAAACACCACTACTGGTGCGCAATACAGTAATTCCAGATGCGCATGGTACGGTACGCGACATTAAACAATATGGCCCTGATGTATCATCACTGCAATTTGGGATATCTGTTGTATCGACAAAGCCGACGCCACATGAAACATCATAGGGCACAGTATAAAATCCATCGGGGCATTTGTCATCTGGCAATGCCGTGGCGGCAGCCATTAAACTATCTCCATAATGATAAAGCGCCCAAATACACGAATACACCAATGGCTCGCCCGGTTCTTTGAAAATAGTATAATTAACATTAAATGGACTGTATATCGAACAATCTACATCCATCCCACTTTCTCCTTCGAGCCTACCCGACACAGGAAGATAGTAAATCCCATAAAACATATCTGATCTTATCCATGCAGTGACTGTCCAAACGCCCGTTTCTTCATTTGCATACTCCTCTGAAAAATCGGCTATTTCTGCATCAAATGTCATACATTTTATGACTGAACTGGTTGATTGGCATGTGGCGTATGCGGAACAGGGTATCAGTATGGTTAATAAAAAAATATTTATTTTTTGCATAATAAAAAACCACTTTTGGACAAAAGTGGTTGGAGGTTAAGAACTATAACTTGTGGAAAATAGCGCGCTTATTCAATATATTCGCGACCCTCCAACCAAAATAGAGTTGGAGGTTTTTATTGTCCCCACGGACACCACAAGTTTCAGGGTTCTTACGCCCAGCCAGCTTTTCGCCAGTGTGTGTATTTTATCATAAAATTGTAGCGGTTGCAAACATTTGGTTAGAGATTGGATAAATAAAGGTTTAGCAGGAAATATAGCGTAATGCGCCCCCAGATGGGCGATTAACGCATATACGTTTTGCGAAATGGACAGGTGCGACCAAAAATCATTCTGTAATCCGTGCCACCCAATTTTTTAGGACAGTTTTTATCTGTGCAACCATGCGATTTATTTGGATTATATTTACAGGTAAATTTTCGCACTGGCTCGGCCCACTTGATTTCATCACGAAGATAACAACATGCCGTGTCAAAAAATTCATTCGCGGAAATATAGTCTAGACGACCGCGCGATATATACTGTTCGCTGTATGGGGTTGTTTGTTTGACAACATGTACGGCATAAAATTCATCGCCGCGTGTAATATAGACTTCACCATTTCTGTGATGATACACTTTGATTGCATTTGGCACATTGTAATATCTGCCCAATGGTGTGACAGGCATTTTAAATCCTTTTTTATCTTATTCGTGATAATAACAAATCACAGACTGCGCGCAACAAAAAACCGCCCAAATGGGCGGTTGAATTCGGTTTTTATATCATTAACTGGATTTATTCTGGCGACGACCTACTCTTCCGTGGCTTAAGCCAAAGTACCATCGGCGATACGGGGTTTCCCTGTCTGGTTCGGAATGGAACAGAGGGTGACTCCCGCTCAATAATCACCAGAATAAATCCAGCGAACATCATAATTCATAAAAGAATCATACTTAACGTTCTCTTCAAGCATACCGTCAAGACTTACAAAAGTCAAGACGATAAGATAAAAAGTCAATGGTTCGATTAGTACTGTTAAGCTAAATCCGTCACCGGACTTACACACACAGCCTATCAATGTCCTAGTCTAGAACTGAACTCATGGGGATATCT
>JAFQOQ010000023.1 GCA_017403085.1 Alphaproteobacteria bacterium | reverse complement strand
TAAGCCCGATAAATGGCAGAAAATATAATACAGCCGTGATGAAAACGACAGGTTGGTTGAAAACGAAGTAGGGGCGTACAAGCAATTCCCGTTAATTTTAGGATACGCCATGACTATACACAAGGCCCAGGGCAAAACACTAGATTCTGTAATCGTTGATATTTCACGTGGTGCATTTGCCCACGGCCAGGTTTATGTCGCCTTGTCGCGCACCCGTCGTGCATCTGATATGCATATTGCGTCACCGCTAAGAACGCGGGATGTTATTTTTGACAATCGGGTCTTAGATTTCGTTTCATCTGTCGGGTCTTAGCCAGCATTTCATTATAGAATTGGTCGCCACGCTGTTTCATTTGTTCAAAATCAACACCGTCACCTGCAACTAATTCTGCAACAGGTGGTATTGGGCGGCCCTCTAATGCACTTTTTACACCATTAACAATTGCGTTGCCTTCGGCTGCAAAAATCACGTTCCCGTTTTGTGACTTGGCATCTGCGCGGGCGGGATGTTCTACAAATCCCCAAAAACCATGCTCTTTTTCGCCACGTTGTCGGTTTAAAAATAGTTCGCTGGCAATAAACAAATTTCCGGCCTTTTCGCCTAAAAAAGATGGCGGGATATCTTCGGGGTATGACAAAATGTACTTTGAAATTATATTTTCATGTTTTTTCATGGTCGTATCTGTTGCAGATGCGAAAGACACCGTTGTAAAGCCCGCCTTTTCCAATGGCGTTACAGGATTATGTTGAACCACCAAAACATTTTTCAGTGCGGTTTTAATTTCATCCGCGCTATATCCAGATTTTTTCATCGTTGTGCGCGTGTGTTCGGCCAGCAGATTTTGTAACGCCAGTCCGCCATGACAATGCGCGTAAAAAATCAGATTACGCATATTTTTATTGACCATGTTCATGTCGGTAAATCTATTGCCGTTTTTATCCAGAATTCGCGGTTCGATTATCATTTCGAACAAATCTTCTATATATGCGGGCGTTGGTTCAAAATCATGCATTTTGCGCAGTTTTTCTTCCAGGCGTTGTTCTGCATAAGACGTATCTGACAATCTAAGTTTTCTACCTGCGCGACGAAACATATCTGCGCGGTATAAATCCGGTCGCCAATCACCAAAGGTATAAACAACACCGTAAATATCAATATCTTTCAAATCATGCTTGTTCAGCAATTTGTAAATATGGTCTGTATAACGACGTGCAAACATGTCTGCATACGTCAATTCGCCACCCAACGCAATAACACATGGTCTATCCGTCGGTATTTTATCCGGATAGACAAATCCAGATGCCGATTTTGGACCAATCGCCACGTGTTTAATCATAGAGCCATCGCTATATCTGTATTCTGAATTCATATATCCTTCCTCATCGTTATTGCATCAACGCCATCATAGTATTTTGGGCGAACACCGATACGAACAAAACCATTTTGCTCATACAGCGCAATCGCCGGTGCGTTATCCGCCGCCACCTCTAAGAATATATGTTTCACACCGCTCTTTTTCAAGTCAGCTTCCATTATCCCCAGCATTGCTGCCGCAATCCCACCACGTCGTGCATCGGGCGCAACGCCGATTGTAATAATTTCCGCTTCGTCACATGTGGCGCGCCAAACGATAAATCCATTTTGGCTGGCGATAATTTCACATCCAGATTTTTTTAAATCTGCAAAATCGTCCGCAGACCACGGTTTATGTGGAAAACATTTTTTATGAAGATTTGCCAGATTTTCTAACATTTGTTTTTTATTCTGTTCCGCATAACTGGGGCGCAGATACATTGGTACTGCGGGCTCCATATTGCCGTTTGCGATTTTTTGTTCTACAATTTTTGTACCAAATTTCAAGTCAAATGGTTTATGTCCAACGGTGCGTGGCCATTCCATTTGCTTGGTTTCAATTTCGTCTATTTCCATGACTTGTGGTTCTAATCCATCTGCGGCCACAAAGAAATCGCCACGCCCAGAATCGATTGCAACAAATGCGTCCGGTGTCGCGGCCAGATATAAATCAAACGCACTAATTCCAATAACCGGGATATTTAGTCCCATACCAATACCCTTGGCGTATGCAATGCCCAGTCGAATTCCGGTAAAACTGCCAGGGCCCACAACAACACCAATCGCGTGAATATCACGCCATGTTGCGCCGCATTCTGTAATAAACTTTTCGGTCTCGACGGGCAGGGCAATCGACTGTTTTTCCACCACGACGGATTTATACTTATCGCCCAATACAAATTCTAAATTTTGCCCTGATGTATTAATAACTAGAATCATTTTTTTACCCGCAAATTATGGTTAGTTTAACATACCGTAATATCGTAGCCTCATTTGTAACATGATATGCTTTTTATGTGCATCGCGCATCAATTTAAAGATAAGCTTTGCAAATAATCCATCTTCCATTGGTATGTCTTGTGGTGCGTTTGGTAATGCGCCCTTGTTATTTGCAATATGCAATACATATTTGCTGTACTTTATTGGATGATACGGATGATTTTTTACATGTGTTGATGATATATACAGCGGACGCATGTCTTCGCCATTTGTTTTTTCTAAACTATATCTATCACACACATGCACGTCCAACGAATAATTAGACGCCGGGAAAAAACACACTTCTTTATAGTGTTCGTCTAAATATTTTTTTAGATCCTTGTACAGATTATATTTTTGAATCAACTTCATTGTTTTATACCTTGTTTATATTCGTGTTCCGAATCCAATCTTTTTTGCAAAACCTGCATGTTTTCTGACAGACAGCAGATTATCAATTTTTTCGGTTGTAAATTCTGTTTTTATATCCTCGCAATCGTTTTCCAGTAATGCGCGTCTAAGAATCGCGGTTAATTCACGTTGCGCTTCGCGTACGCCTTGTTCGGATGTATAGTTCTGAATTATATGTCTGATTGCATCATCAGATATTACAATGTTGTCTGCAATCCATCCTGTATCACGTGCCGCGCGCCCAATCAGGTGTTCGCGTGCGATTTGAACTTTTTCATCCATGGAATAACCTGGGATTTCAATAATTTCCATACGATCTTTTAACGCATTAGATAAATTCAAACTATTTGCAGTTGCGATAAATATCACCTTGGACAAATCAAAATCCACTTCCAAATAATGATCACGGAACGTTTTGTTTTGTTCAGGGTCCAGTATTTCCAACAATGCAGATTCTGGGTCCCCGCGCCAATCGCGTCCCATTTTATCAATTTCGTCCAGCACAATAACCGGATTGTTTGATTTACAGCGTTTCAACGCATCCATAATACGCCCGGCCTGTGCCCCGATATATGTTTTTCGATGTCCGCGAAAGTGCGCTTCGTCTGATATTCCACCAAGTGATATTCGCTGATACTTACGTCCCAGCGCATCTGCAATTGATTTACATAGTGACGTTTTTCCAACGCCCGGTGCGCCGACAAAACACAAAATCGTCCCCTGGCTGCCACCCGTCTTTTTCATAACTGCAATATGTTCTAATATGCGCTCTTTGACAGGTTGCATCCCAGAATGCTGTGCGTCCAGCGTCTTTCTTGCGTTCTGCAAATCAATTGCCACATCATCAGACTTGCCCCACGGCATCGCCAACAATTCGTCCAGATATGTTTTTAACAGGCCACCTTCATTTGACATTGGCGACATAGAACGCATGCGTTTCCATTCACTTAATGCTTTTTCTTTGGCGTCATTTGGCATTGCAGACTTTAATATCCGCTTGCGAATATTTTCTGTATCAACTTCTTCACTATCATCGCCCATTTCTTTTTGTATTGCGCGCATTTTTTCTTGCAAAATTGCTTCGCGCCGACCATTTTCCATTTGTTGATGAATTCGCTTGTTGATAGATTCTTCTATCTTAACTGTTTCGGCCAACAACTTTACCTGTTCTAATAACAGCACCAGTTTTTCCTGCCACGATGGCGCACATAAAATTTTCAATGCTGTATCCGTATCAATATCAGCCATTTGCACCACAGAATCAATAAATGCAGGCAGTGGATAGTTTTGAATCACTGTGCGTAATTTATCCATTTTAAATTTGCGCATCGACATAGACAGCGTCTGAATACAATCTGCCACCTTGTCACGCAGCGCAATCGTTGTATCAGAATCAATATCGTCTGCAACAGATATTGGTTCTGCATCACCCATAAAAATACCGTTTTCAACAGTTATATTACTCAGCATAACTGCATCTGTTGTCCGCACAATTGCATGTACGGCACCATCTGGCATGCGCAGAACCTGCACGATATCACCGATTGTGCCAACGTTATACACATCACTTGCATTTGACGGGTAATTCCAACTATGTTGCGGTGCCAAAACCACACGTTTTTCGGCCATTTCAGCCGCGGCTTCTATACACGCAACAGACAAAGGATTGTCAATATACACCGGAACAGTCATGTTCTGATGTACAACCAAATCACGAAGAGGCAATATATATTGTTTCATAGTGAAACAAATATAATATAAATTATAAAATTTTCAAGGTTTATAAAAACCTAGGTAAAAGAAAAACCGCCATTTGGCGGTTTGTATTAACGACGACGGTTAAATCCATTGTGCTGTGCGGTATTGCTGGAACGCTTGGACAAATAACGTGCTGCAATCAACACCAGCCATTCCAGTGTCAGCATTCCTAATCCAATCAATTTGTTTTCTGCACCGCTAACCCAGCCCAATACATAGACCAACTGTGCAATAAAAGATACATACAAAATACCGAATACACCCGTAAAGAATATTTTTTTTACTTTCCCAAACATTTTTATGTCCTTCCTTGGTTATAAATCGAAATATAAATGTCGGGTTTCTGGTGCCAGGTACCCGACCAACCCCGCAATTGCTAAAACGAACGTGGCCAACAATCGCCAACCACATTCAAGCCATATTAGGCAGCCATTGCAAGGCGAACATTGTCGTTCGCAGCGATTCTATCGCCATTCAGTTTTTAGTTGGTTTTTTACGACACCATGTCGGATTCAATCTTTTGTCTTTACTTCGCCTGTCGAATCTATGTCAGCCCCATAACCAAATACGACCATGCATCGTATCAAGTCATGGTGGAGCTGTGGGGTACCGCCCCCCAGTCCAAAACGATTATTCCACAAAGACTTCAGAATCATCACTGCAACGCAGCCTAAATATTATAGGCTTTTGGACTGGAAATTGCAAGTTTTTAAGTTATAATGATGCAAAAGGTAAAAAAATGAAGTTCTTAGATCGTGCAAAAATTTATGTCAAAGCGGGTGATGGCGGCAATGGTTCTGCCAGTTTTCGCAGGGAAAAATATATTGAATTTGGCGGCCCAAACGGTGGTGATGGCGGTCGTGGTGGTGACGTTGTATTTCGTGCTGTACCGAACGTTAATACCCTGATAGATTATCGATATAAAACAAAATTCATGGCCCAACGCGGTGAAAACGGCATGGGAAAAATGCGTACCGGCGCATCGGGCGAAACCCTGGTCTTGCCAGTGCCAACTGGAACGGTGATTTTATCTGAAAACGAAGAAATCGAATACGTAGACTTAAACCAGGATGGCATGGAATACCGTGCGGCGCGTGGTGGCAATGGCGGTTGGGGCAATTTGCATTTCAAAAGCCCGACAAATCGCGCACCACGCATCGCAAATGATGGGCTGCCCGGCGAAGAACGTACGGTGATTTTACGATTAAAGTTAATTGCAGATATTGGTCTGGTTGGCTTTCCAAATGCGGGCAAATCAACATTACTGTCGGCTGTCACGTCTGCCCGCCCAAAGATTGCAAATTATCCATTTACAACACTAAATCCGCAACTGGGTGTTATGTATGCCCACAATCGCGAATTTGTGCTGGTCGATTTGCCTGGACTTATCGAAGGGGCACACACTGGCGTCGGCCTGGGCGATCAATTTTTGGGACATGCCGAACGTACGAAAATGATTCTGCATGTTATCGATGGCACAGAATCCGATTGGGCCACACGTTATCGTGCAATCAGACACGAAATGGATTCATATGGTGGTGATTTAATAGAAAAACCAGAAATCGTTATAATAAACAAAATCGACGCACTTGATGATGCAGAATTTGCGGAAAAATTATCTGCATTTAAAAAATCATTTGGTCGTAAAAAGAAACCAGAAATTTTGACTATAAGTGCCGCAGGCAGATTGGGCATAGACGAAATGATTTCTGCAATTGAAAAGAAGTTTTTGGAACTGGAACATAATGACACGCTACAAGAATAAATTTGCGGAACACAAGACTGTGCGCGAAAAATTATCGCACTATCAACAGGCTATTGCCCAAGGTGCATTGGCATATAAATCAGATGGCACAACCGTGCCATTATCATCGTGCAGCCCATCCCAAGTCGAATTTGTTGCGGGCCTGTGGCGCGTTCAGAATCCGTTTCCGTATGAAATCCAGGTGGTGCGCGATCGGGAATTGGTGTTGATGAAAAAATTGCCCCACAAAGAACGCATCCCGTTTGAATATTACTTGGCGTTCTTTATTGGCGAAAATTGCTATGGCAGATCCCTAAACGAAGACGTTGGTGCTATCGTTGCCAAATACGAAACTGATGACGGTGTTTATTGGGGGTATGGCGCGACCATAGAGCAGGCACGTGCGTTCCTGGGTATAAAATTATTTGACCAATATATGGATTTAATTCACAGTGTCGCATGCAAAAAAATCAAGAATACAAACGAAAAATAAAATTTTGCATTTTAGCGTATTCTCTGTTAGAATTTTGCTCAGAACAAACCATAAAGGAGAAAATATACAATGGTATCATTAAAAGGCACACAGACAGAAAAGAATCTGTTAATCGCATTTGCTGGCGAATCTCAGGCGCGCAACCGTTATACATTTTTTGCATCTGCTGCTAAAAAAGAAGGTTTTCAGGCCATATCAAAAATTTTCTTAGAAACCGCAGACCAGGAAAAAGAACATGCGTCCCGTCTGTTCAAATTCCTAGAAGGGGGCGATATTGAAATAACTGCGTCTTTCCCTGCGGGTAAAATTGGTACAACGCTGGAAAATCTTCAGGCCGCTGCATATGGCGAACATGAAGAGAATACCGACATGTATCCAAAATTTGCACAAATTGCCGCCAAGGAAGGGTTCCCCGCAATCGCAGAAATTTTAAAGAATATTGGTTATGCCGAACGTTATCATGAATCACGTTTTCGCGCACTGGCCGACGCAATTGAAAATGGCACATTGTTCAAGCAGGACAAAATCGTAATGTGGCGTTGCACAAACTGTGGCATGTGGCATATCGGTACAGAGGCACCAAAAGTATGTCCAGCATGCCTGCACGACCAGGGCTATTTCATCAGCGAAGGTACAATTTCGCGCTGTGATACAAACGAAGGCTTCTGTGAATACAGTGTAATTGATGACTAATTAAAATCCCCCGTTTGGGGGATTTTTAAAATGTACCTTGTTTTTGTTCTGAACCTATATAGTATTTATACGCGTGCGGCACAAATTTCATTAGTATAAACTCAGAATCGCCCGCGCCACCATATCCATATGCACGATAATCATCACTCCAATGCTGCTGTCTGATATTTTTATCGGTTATAAAATGCATTTCCCCATACAAACGTACAGAATATCGCGTGCTTGGATTAAAATAATATAAACAGCATTTTGGATTCTGTGACAGCTGCTTATATTTTGGTGTGTCACGTCCGGTCATAAAATATAAATCTGTTGTACTGTTGTTTTTGTTCATAACGTTTGTTACATCACGCGCATCTGGATATCCATCTTCGCCAAACGAAACCAGCACGGTTGCATCACACGATTTTACAACATCAAAAACGGACTCTATTTCAGTTTTGTTCATCTTTTTTCTCTAGTTCATCTAACACCTTGTCCAGCAATCGCAACGAACTATTTGCGCATCCCCGCCCAGACCAAGCCATCAGTTCTTCGCCAGTTGTTTGGTCTGCAATGGACACATTAAAGTTCCACCACCAAAAACCATTAAATATACACCACGCAGGCGCGTATTTATCTTTTCTTTCATAAACCTTAACTACGTACTTCGCATCTTTGGGCACTGTATATGTGTCAAGGTTTATATCCGTTGCGGAATCCGAAGAGTCTCCGCTAGTGTTTGCTGTTGCATAACCAACAACTATGGTGTGGCCCCGCTGTTCTAAGCTTTCTTTTATGCTTTTTCGCATGGTATATCCGCCACGATCTGCATATATAACAGAGTTTGGGTCCAATGTATTTGGTTTTACGTATATATGATTACAGCCAATTAATGATAGCACACACATACAAATCAAAACTATACGAAACATGTCCTATTTCCTTTTTGTGCTAGTTTAATCAATTTATTATGGACATATCAAGTAAAACCGTCGCAAAGCATGCGACGGCCAAATTTCTGGCGCACCCGACGCGATTCGAACGCGTAATCCCCGCCTTCGGAGGGCGATGCTCTATCCAGTTAAGCCACGGGTGCAACACGCCTTATTATACGCGCCCGCAACAAAAATGCAAGTGCCTATCGACCATGGGTTGTTGTAAATATATTGTCCAATCGTTTTTTAGGCTCGTACAGCATAGGCAATATTTTTAATCCGGCGTGTATTAGCCGGCGATTTAGTGTGCGCCCAGTTGTCTGCTCGTAATAGTCCATAATATCATCTGTATTATTCAGCGGGTAGTTATACAGCATACGCAACATAGCAAAACTATCGTTACACAGCACAACGGATTCTATATCAATAACATGTGATAAATTGCCGTTTGGTGTCACCAAAATGTTTTTAGGTTGCAAATCCGAATGCAACAATCGCATTTTACCGCCTTGCGCCATAATGGTCGCGATTAATTTGTATGACATCGCCAGAATAGGGCGAACCTTTTCCGACATTTGAATCTCTGTGACATCTGCGAACGTACGTCCGGGCATTGTTGCGACTTCATCGGGCGTGATTTGTGATATTTGATGTTGCACATCAATTGCCTGTTTAAATGCATTTGTAATGAATTCGTCTGACACGCCGTCCCGCATATATTCATACAGTGTCTTGTCTGGAATATATCTATATGATTCAAAATAAGTGTCCAGATACGCATGTGTTGTTGTTACCGGCATTGGTATATCGCATTCGCGCATCAATTCACTGACGTGTTTGTTTCGTTTAATAATTGTCGCGGGATTAAATTTACATACGATTTTACTGGCGTCTGGCTGTTCCGCCAAGAATACTTTTGCCATAACACCTTGTATTTCTGGCAATGACATCGCAATTGTTTGCGGACATGCATTTTTGATTGCTGCATGATAAAAATTTAGACTGTGTTCTGACATTTTTACATGCGTTATTTTTGCTGTATATGAATATATCTTGGGAAATAAAAGTTTAATACCGCCGACGCCAATTTTATTTTTTTCTGATTAATTTCGTATGGCATAACATCGTGACAGACGCTATAAAAATCATCAGGGCTCAATTGATATTTTGCCAACGCGTTCCCAGTAATTGCGGCGCTAAAATTTATATTTGCAATCGATATCGCATTCAGGTCCAGAATTGCGGATATGTTGTTATCTTTATCCATCATGATATTTCCGGGCGTCAAATCACAGTGGCACACAGACTTATCACCTATATTTAATATTTGCGTCCCCCACTTAACAATTGTCCCCAGTATAGGCGACGGGCGCTTGTTCATAAAATTAGATTTTGCAACCGCATGACAGTCTTTGTTTCCAATCGTTTCGAAATCGCGCAGCGGAATTTCGGATAGTTCGCGCATTTTTGTCGCAATTCCAGCATACATATCTAATATCTGACCTTGACTTAAATTGCCAGATATCGCCTCTGCCATTGATTTGCCGCCTATATATGGATATGATTCAAAATATTGACCCTTATACAGGTGCAGTTGTACCCGTGGGGCATTTATTCCATGCGCAGCCAATACCAGCCCAATATCATGATTTCTATGTGCCACGGGCCGCGTGTTAAATCTAAAAACACGTCTATCGCCAGCACTGTTTGTGACGATAAAAATGCGACTATTAGTACCACGAACATCAGGTTTGCATACGCTAACCGCGTCCGGCATGGCGCTAAGAATCGCATTATAATAAAAATGTGCTTCTGAAAATCTCATAATCTATTCCCAAGTATAAATTTTATGACAACTTTCAGAAATGTCAAGTTTTAAGTGCTTTTCTTATCCAAAATACGTTCTTACTTTCGAGCGTAATTTTTTCACTGGGATAATCGCCGCCACTACATGGCACATCGGGCGCATCACATTTCGTGTAAAGACATTGTTTGGCATTTTCTTGTCTGTTTGACCGCGCAGCCATTTAACACCGCCATATTTCGGGCTTTCTTTATGTCTGGATATAATTTTTACCATTGGCATTTCTACGCTATTTACGTGTTTTAATTTACCTTCGGGGAATCCGTATGCACGTCCGCACAACAGGTAGTTTTTATCAACCAGATACGCATTCAGGTGCGATTCATCATCAACGCGTGCAACAATATCTTTCTTTAAATCTGTCTGAACATTTTTTGCCAATACGCGACACATTTTCAAAAAGGCTTCGCTTGTCCCGCCATTAAATGCACCGCATACATAATGTTTGCCCTTGCCAAATGGTACATATGCGGTTGATTCTGGGCGTCTTTCATATGGAAAGCCGTCTGGGTTATTTGCCAATACGTCGCCACGGCGGCCGGGGTGACTTCCCGCGACCAGTCCATCGTGCCATTCGCATGGTGTGATTTCTGCCAAATCAACCGGGTTAATAAATTGGAAATTCGCATTAAAGAAATAGACGTAATCAAAAGTTTTTAATTCTTTTTCCTGTTGCAAGAACATTTCAAAACGCAACAATGTATCATATGGCCAACCTTTCTTTTGTGCCTTGATAACGGTCACATTTGGCGCATTACAATGGTCGAATTCATCGTTGTCAGTCCATACAAAATAATGTTTTTCACACGGTGTCAGGTTCTTTTCGCATGACTCATAGAAATCCTTCCAGAAAACGATATATCTGCCCAGCGCGATATACAGAATTGCAACTTTTTTCATATTATGCCCTTTGGTTGTATAAAAACGACCGTTTTAATTAGGTCGCATTTTCAAACAAAAAGCATTAGGAATCTAAGGTTTTTTATATCAAGATTATGCCGAATCTAAACGGTGGTTTAGATTAGGCATATTATACCCGCTGTAAAAATGAGTGTCAATGTGATTTAGGCTTGTTGCAGTGATGCCAGCATAAATTCGTCCAAGTCGCCATCCAAAACGGCATCAGAATCCGTCTTTTCCACACCCGTGCGTACGTCTTTGACCAATTGATAGGGATATAGTACATAGTTTCTAATCTGGCTGCCCCATTCAATCTTCTTTTGGGCTGCCTTGGCGGCATCTTCGGCCTCGGCCCGTTTTTGCATTTCCAGTTCATACAATTTACTGCGCAGCATTTTCATCGCCATCTCGCGATTTTGAATTTGGCTGCGCTCATTTTGACATGTGACAACGGTATTTGTCGGAATATGCGTAATTCGTACGGCACTATCGGTCTTATTAACATGCTGGCCACCTGCACCCGATGCGCGATACGTATCAATTCGCAGATCTTTATCGTTAATTTCAATTTCGATTGTGTCATCAATATCTGGCCAAACATCAACGGACGCAAAACTGGTCTGTCGTTTGCCATTGGCATTAAATGGCGATATCCGCACCAGGCGATGTACGCCAATTTCATTTTTTAGCCATCCATACGCACGTTCGCCAGAAATACGATATGTAATATTTTTTATGCCGGCTGTATCACCTTCGTGTTCTTCGATAACTTCGGTTGCGAAACCGTGTCGTTCGGCCCATCTGGCATACATGCGTGATAACATCTGCGCCCAGTCTTGCGCTTCGGTTCCGCCGGCGCCCGCCTGAATAAATAAAAACGCGCCATTGTTATCGGCCGGTTCGCGGAACAGGGTAATAAACTTTGCGCGATGTGCCGCCCCCGCCAGGTTTTGAATCGCGTGTTCAACATCTGGGTCATCTGGTGCAATTTCGTACAGTTCTAGTAAATTCTGGTATTCGCTTTCTAGTGCTAATAAATCATTCAGCGTCCGTTCCAGACCCGATTTTTTTTGTAAAATGGCGCGTGCATTGTCCGGATTGTCCCACAGATTTGGATTATTTACCTGTGTGTCTAAATCCTGTATCTCAGACTTTAATTTTTCTGGGTCAAAGAAACCCCCTGACGGCAGCAATGTCGTCGGCGATTACGGGAAAGAATTCATTTGCATTTATCATAAGGCGTACTTTATCACGGGATTTAACACAAATCAAATGAATGTTTGCGTTTTGACAAAGAATATGATAAAATCTGCATAACGAGAGGGATTTTAATGAAGAATTTTTTATCAGTATTTGGTTTAATCGGTGCGATTTTCTGCGCCACTGCGGCGGATGCCGTGTCTGCAGGGACGGTTAATGCGAACAATTCTTCGCGTGGTGTTTCTGTGATGGCGTCGGGCGGTCATTCGAACAGCAATTTGCGTGGCTATGCAAATACTGCCCAGGCGTACAAGACAAATCAGCGTAATACATATTTTATGGTGACTCAGCCAGATGTTGATACTGCCTGTCGCGAACGGATATTTGCATGTCTGACAGAATATTGCGGTGACACAACCGTTGTCCCGGGCCAGCGTCAATCAAAATGCCAATATGCGACTGAAAGCGAATTGTACAATTACGCATTGCTGTGCCTGCAAAAAGATACATCAATATTATTGCCGCAATATGGCGTCAATACTGTTAATGGGGTTGGTGGCATGAATACGGCTGCGCGCCTATGTCCGTCATATGTTCAGCAAGAATTAATGGCGTTCTTGTCCATGTCAAACATGGCAACCCAATTGTCTAAATCCAATTCTGATTTGTGTATCTCTCGTCGTCAGGAATTAGAGGCGGCAATGGCGTGCCATGCGGTTGCGTTGGTGTATGGCAACGAAACATCCAGTATGCTGACCACGCAATTGACTGACGCCTGTGGTGCGGGTGTTCCCGGGGGCAGTGCAGAAATGGTGACTCGGTTCTCTAGTGCGGGTAACGTTGGCGCCAATATTTGGGGATGGGCCGAAAAAATCGTTAGCCTGGATTTGAACAAGAAAAGTGAAGACTGGCAGGCTGCGGTTGATGCGGTTTTGGCTGGATATACAAATCGTATGAATTTGGCATGCGGCGATAATTTACAATTGAACACTGTGCCACATGTGTCTAATTCGTCTGGACCAACTGCGTTACAGACAGTGGCGACCTTGGCGGTTGGCGCGGCGTTCCCTGTGCCAGAACAGCGCATTGAAAATCCATATGAAAATTGGTCCGTTTTTATGGAGGTTACATCGCTATCTGAACTGTACGATTATAACACTGCATATCAGGTTGTCCAGGCGGCTATGTCAAACCCATCGACGACCCAAAATGCCTTCTTGTCCAGTTCGCAGATTGATAACATGCAAACCGCATACAAACGTGGCACAAAAATGTTTGTAATTCGTGACAGTGCGCGTTGTTATATGATACCTGTGGCGCAATTAACAATGCAAGAGCAGTCGTTAATCGCTCAAACATTTGCAAACTGTATCAGCAAATAATAAACCCACGCCCCAATCGGGGCGTTTTTTATTCCTGAATTCGTCTTGAATAGGGTGTTAAAATCTGATATAATAATCCGTATGAAAATATCCAGACGCGAACTATTAAAAATCACTGGTTTTGGTATTGTTGCATTAACGGCATTGCCGCGTATGGCATTTGCTGCACGCAATTCCGTTCGCGGACTTCGCACGGGGATTCAGCCAGGCAATAAAACCAGACTGGTTATCGAAACGGCCAATCGCCCCAGTTTCAATGTATCTTATCCAAATAATCAGTTGGTAATAACATTAACCAACACTGCTTTAAATTCTAACCTGTCCGCGTCATTGACGTCGGGCGCACTGGTACGATCTGTGTCCCAGGCCCAGGTGGGTGACAGTTTGCAAATCATTGCCAATTTAACCCAATCGATTTCGGAAATTCCAAAAAATCAAATTATGATTCTGGAACCAAACGGCGACAATGATTATCGATTGGTGCTAGATTTTGTTGCGGGCGCAGCACCGGCGACATATACGACCAATTCCGCCACGACTACAACGGCGATAACGGCTGCGCGCAAATACGTTGTCGTCATCGACGCTGGCCACGGGGGCAAGGATCCTGGCTGTATTGGCAAGGGCGGAACCCGTGAAAAAGATATCGTGCTATCAGTTGCAAAGAAATTAAAAACAAAACTGGATGCAAATGGCTTTAAAACGCATTTGACCCGTGCCGACGACCGATATTTGAAATTGGCCGAACGTGCGTCTATTGCGGAAAAGAAAAAGGCAGACCTATTTATTTCATTGCACGCAAACGCAAACCCCAGCCGCAAGATGAAGGGATTTTCAATCTATACCCTGTCTGAAAAAGCATCTGATGAAGAGGCAAAAAAATTGGCCGAGGCTGAAAATGCCGCCGACAAAATCGGGGTAGAGGGCTTTACAGAATTCGAAGAAAATATTCGTATTGCATTATCATCACTGCAACAGCATGCGGTTGCAGAAATGTCCGAAGAATATGCGACTGGTTGCGCACGCGCGTTCAAGAAATCATCCATTGAACAACAGCCTGGCCCCGACGTTCGTCATGCACCGTTCGCGGTGTTGCGTTCAACGGTTCCTGGGGCGTTGTTGGAATTGGGGCATCTGTCAAACGCTGCCGAAGAAAAACTATTAAAAACATCGTCGCACCAAGACAAATTGGTCGCTGCAATTGTAAAATCTGTAAAAAATTATAATTTCGAAGTATAAAACACCCCGCTTGATGCGGGGTTAAAACTGGCGGAGACGAAGGGATTTGAACCCTTGATACGGGGTTACCGTATACACGATTTCGAGTCGCGCGCATTCAACCGCTCTGCCACGTCTCCATTTGCAGGGGCAATTATACATAGTTGAAAAATATTTTGCAAGGGTAAATAATTTGGTTATACTATGTCACATGGCAAAAACATTTAACGAACAGGTTTATGATATTGTTGCGCGTATCCCGGCGGGGCGTGTGGCAACATTTGGGCAAATTGCGGCGATGATTGGGCGGCCGCGTTGTGCGCGTTTTGTAGGCTATGCGTCTAATAACAAGGCGTCTTGGCACCTGCCGTGGCATCGTGTTGTTTTCAAAGATGGTTCGTTATGTTGTGGCATGGCAACCGAACAGTATCGCGCGCTAAAATCCGAAGGTGTAAAATTCACCCCTGAAAAAAACGTCATTATGTCGGAATTTCAGTGGGATCCTGAACGCGACGGCGTGCCACTTGACATCCGCGATTTTCCCTTGGTATTTTAAACCAATAGAATATAACGTTCGGGTCTTTATTTCTTCCCAGTTTTCTTAGTATAAAGTCTAGCATCTATATCTTTCCGGCTAAGTTTTTTATATCGATAAAACCACGCATTTGTATTTACCTTGCGTAATGCGGCGGCACTTGATGGCGTTGGCATCAGCACATCATCACCCCGATTCCAATTTGCGGGCATTGCCACCTTGAACGCATCTGCGGTCTGCAACGCCATAATCACACGTTTTATTTCTTCTATATTTCGTCCCAATACCGGCGGATAGTAAATAATCGCACGAACAATCGCCCACGGGTCTATGATAAACACCGCCCTGACGGAATTGGTATCCGAACTTGCCGCAGAAACCATCCCATACCGATTTGCAATCGTGGCGTCGGCATCTGCAATAACTGGAAAGGTTATATCGGTACCGTCAATTTCTTTTATTGCGCGAATCCAGGCCAAGTGTGACGGAATACTGCCAATTGATAAACCCAACAGCATAGTGTTCAATTTATTAAAATCCGTCATTGCGTGTTGCAACGCGATGAATTCTGATGTGCAAACCGGGGTAAAATCAGACGGATGCGAAAACAGTACCACCCATTTACCTGCATAATCAGACGGAAATTTAATCGCGCCATTGGTTGTTATGGCATTAAATTCTGGGGCCAAATCGCCAATGTGTGGCATTTGGGGCGGCGCAACATTATCAAAATCATACCCATTACAGAAATTTTTTAAGTCGTCAGATATCATGTTTTCTCCAATTTTTAGATACTTTTATGCTATCATTATGTTGGATATTTAGATACAGGAAGCTATTCCATCCATAAATAAAAAAACTTTACTCTTGATAAAATATGCTAAGATATGAATAATAAAGGGCAAGAAAAAGGATAAGAATATGAAACGTTCGGACATAGTACGCTCTATGCAGGTTCAGTTTAAACATATGCGCGCATCTGATGCGGCGGCAATTTTAGACACAGTATCGGATCACATGATGGAATCCGTCGCTGATGGAAATCGTATTGAAATTCGCGGCTTTGGCACATTTCAGCCACGCGCCCGCGCAACAAAGATTGGTTATAACCCATGCACAGGCCAACCTATGCCACTGCCGGCCAGCACGACTATTTTATTTAAGCCCAGTCGTGAATTAACCAAAAAGATGAATGGATAATAAAAATGTTATTTGGTAAAAAATCAGGTATTAAAAATCGTAATCGCGAACGTTACGATCGCGTGCGTCGCCTGATGTGGATTAAATGCGAATCCTGTGGAAAATTGGTATATTACAAAGACTATAAAACCAACCATTATATTTGCCCCAGTTGTGGTCGCGCATTTATAATGACGCCGAAACAGCGATTTGACCTGTTGTTTGACGACAATTCATGGCAGCGATTAACCCCACCAACGGTTTCAGACGATCCGTTGCACTTTGTTGATCGTGTCCCATACACAGAACGATTGGACGAAGCCCGCACCGAAACCGGCAGTTATGACGCAATTACATCTGCAGATGGTACAATTGGTGGCATCCCAGTAACGGTCTGTGTGTTAAACGGGTTGTTCATGATGGGGTCTATGGGGCGCGCAGCCGGCGACGCCATTGTCGCGGCGATTGAACACGCGGTTGCGGAACACCGTCCATTTATCATGGTCACGTCCAGCGGTGGCGCCCGCATGCAGGAAAATATTTTATCGCTAATGCAAATGGCGCGTACAACTGTGGCGGTAAATAAACTACATGCAAATGGTATTCCATACATTGTATTGCTGACCGATCCAACGTTTGGGGGCGTAACGGCATCGTTTGCAATGTTGGGCGACATTCATATCGCGGAACGCGGTGCCCGAATTGGTTTTGCGGGCCGTCGTGTTATTGAACAGAACATCCGTGAAAAACTGCCATCAAACTTCCAAAGTGCCGATTATCTGTATGAACACGGTATGGTTGATATGGTGGTTGGACGCACTGAATTGCATGACGCATTGGACAAAATTTTATCTGTTTTGACCAAACAACAGCGCGCGCCAAAACAAATTGTTGCCACGACGCCACCGCACGATGCGTCCAAGCGTCTGCGTGGCATGGGCGAGAACGAAGCATATGATAAAGTTTTATTAGCGCGACATGAAAATCGTCCGCACTTTTTGGACTATATCAACGGTATCGTCGAAGATTGGACTTATCTGGCGGGCGACAGACTATATGCCGAAGACGCCGCCATGGGGTCTGGTATTGGTTTTTGGCGTGGAATCCCGGCCGTAATTATTGGCCAAGAACAGGGACGCAGTATTGAAACCCGTCAAAAGCATCGCTTTGGCATGGCCAACCCTGACGGTTATCGCAAGGCGCAACGAATGATGAAACTGGCAGAAAAATTCAATTTGCCACTGATATCGTTGTTTGATACGGCGGGCGCATTTGCCGGTCGCGAAGGCGAAGAGCGTGGCCAATCCCAGGCGGTTGCATCATCTATTGCCACGGGGCTGTCTATCAAGACCCCATACATTGCTGTAAATGTGGGCCAGGGCGGTTCTGGCGGTGCAATTGCAATTGGTACAGGTGACCGTGTGCTAATGCTGGAAAACGCGATTTATTCGGTAATCGCGCCTGAATCATGCGCCAGTATTTTGTGGCGTGATAACAAATTCAAGGCAACAGCCGCCGCGGCAATGAAATTGACTGCGCGCGACATGGCGAACCTGAACGTTATTGATGAAATCATCCCAGAACCTGCGGGTGGCGCACATACAGATTGGCAAACGACGATGGAATTATTGGGAAATGCCGTTGCAAAACAAATTACAGAATTGCAAGAAATTCCTGCGTCTGAATTGCCGGCCCGCCGTGCGGACAAATTCTTGGCAATGACACGCGACGTTGAAATTTATCAACCCGAACATGTCGGCGAAGAACACTAATCATAACGACATAAATTAACCCGCCAAAATGGCGGGTAAATTCCTGGCGGAGCGTATAGGACTCGAACCTATGGACCAAAAAATCTCGGTCACAGATTAGCAATCTGCTGCATTACCACTCTGCCAACGCTCCGTGCAGGGGGTATTATATAGAAAACGAAATTTAATTGCAAGCACGAAAATCTAAAAAACCGTCTTGACTTTTTCTTGTCAGCTATGTCACAATACCAATATGACAATTCGTTTTATTAATTTTTACTGTTGTCGTTAATACACACTACCGCGAACTTAATTTGTTTGCATTTCAAACACACACTTATTAAAATTTCAAAAACATAAACCGAAACAAAGGAAACCTATCATGACGATAAAATTATTTAATACGCTGACTAGACGCCTAGAAGAATTTAAACCATTAGAACAGGGTAAAGTTGGCTTTTATTCATGCGGTCCGACGGTTTATCATTACACGCACCTGGGCAATTTGCGCACTTTTTTACACAATGATTTTTTAAAGCGCATGTTTTTGGCAAATGGCTATGACGTTCGTCACGTTATGAATATCACAGATGTCGGCCACCTGACCAATGACGACGATGATTCTGGCGAAGATAAAATGGAAAAGGGCGCTGCCCGCGATAATAAATCTGTATGGGACATTGCAAAATTCTACAAAGATGAATTTTTGCGCGACTTTAATGACCTGAACATGATTGCGCCAACCGTAATGCCTCACGCCACAGATTATATCGCAGAACAGATAGATTTGGTTCAAAAATTGCAAGATTTGGGCTATACATACGAAATTCCAAACGATGGAATTTATTATGACACATCTAAATTTGCCGCCTATGGTGCATTAACTGGCGGTTCGCTGTCTGGCAATCGTGCTGGTGCCCGTGTTGGTTTTAATGATGCCAAGCGTAATCCAACAGATTTTGCATTATGGAAATTTTCCCCAAAGAACGCCAAACGTCAAATGGAATGGGACAGTCCATGGGGCGTTGGATTCCCCGGATGGCACGCAGAATGCAGCGCGATGAGCATGAAATTACTGGGTAATCACTTTGACATCCATACCGGTGGCGAAGACCTATCCCGTGTTCATCATGCAAATGAAATTGCCCAATCTGAACCAATTACTGGTGCGCCATGGGTAAATACATGGCTGCATTACAGTTTCTTGTTAGATAAATCTGGCGAAAAAATGGCTAAATCCAAGGGCGAATTTTTAGGCATGGATGCGGTACGTACGCGTGGTTATGACCCGATGGTCTATCGTTACTTTGTCGCAATGGGGCATTATCAGTCCCAACTGGCATTTTCATGGGAAACAATGGATGCGACTGCAAAAAGTTATGCAAATCTGGTTCGCCGTGTTGCAGATTTAATGAATTCAGACACAGGTAACGTTGATATGGACGCGTATAACAAATGGCATGACGACATGTTGTCTGCAATGTCTGACAATTTAAAAACCGCATCTGTTTTGGTAATGTTGCAAGATTTTATCAAGGCCACCGACATAAACGACGCAACAAAATTTGCATTGGTTCGCTTTGTTGATGATTTGCTGGGGCTGCAATTTATTGACCGTGCAAAAAAACTGGTCGCGCTGGAACAAGAATCTGCACCTGCCAACATTGTCGCGTTGGCAGAATCCCGCGCCACCGCCAAGGCAGACCGCGATTGGGCGACCGCAGACCGCCTGCGTGCCGAAATCGAGGCGGCCGGCTGGACGGTTTTAGACGGCAAAGACGGTTATAAAATCGTCAAAAAGGCATAAATTGCTAAATTGTAATTTTTATTAAAAAACGGTTGAAATTGGGGCAATATTAGTGTATATTGCCCCCGTAATTAAGAGGAATTTTCCATGAACTATCCATATATGCCTAAATCAACAGCCCTGTGGTTAATTGAAAACACAGCATTGACATTTGAACAAATTGCCGATTTTTGCGGTATGCACGAATTGGAAATTAAAAACATTGCGGACGCTGAAACATACAAGATTCAGCCACTAAATCCAATTCTTAGCGGTCAATTAACCCGCGAAGACATTGCTGCCTGCGAAGCGGACCCAGATGCACGCCTGACATTGCGCGAAGAAATTGTGTCTGCGCAAAAAGCCCAGAATAAAAAGGGTGTGGGCTATACACCAAAATTGCATCGCCAAAATCGTTTGGGTGGTATCTTGTGGATTTTAAAGAATTATCCAGAATTGTCTGACGGCCAGGTTGCTCGCCTGATGCGCAGCACAAACCCAACAGTGGCGTCTGTCCGCAACAAAACACACAAATCATATTCTTTGATTCAAATCCAAAGTCCAATTGTTTTGGGTCTGGTATCTGAATCCGCCTTGCACGATGCTGTTGCCAAGGCGCAGAAACAAAACAACAAGAAATAATCATAGAAAAAAACTGACACAATCACAAAGGTTGGCTAATGGCTAAAAAACTGGATTCGGCGACAAAACTATTGATAGATTCTTTGCCAGAAAATCTGCAAAAACTGGCGACCACTGCTATTGAGGTTGGCTATCTGTCACAAATGGATTTTGATGCCGCAACCGAAGCAGACGAAGTCCCATCTGATGAACAAGACGAAGTCTTGGATTTCTTTCAACAGGACCTTGGACTGGAAATCCTAGAAACAGACACGTATTCCCAGGATTTGGGCAAATACTATGACGATGATTCTGACGAACCACGCGACAAAACGCGTAATCTGTTAAATGCGGACGCCGAACAGGTTGATGTTAATGACGAAGATTATGAACATTTTGCCAAGCAATTGGAACGCAGCCAAACGGGTAATTTGGTCTTGGGTGTTCAAGATTCTGTTCAGTCATATTTGAAACAAATCGGCACGGTTCAGTTATTGACGGCGGCGGGCGAAGTTGCAATCGCCCAACGTATCGAAGCGGCATCACGTCTGATGGTATATGGTCTATGCGAAAGTCCGATGACAATCCAGGCCATGTTAGATTGGTACCAGCAGTTGTTAAATGACGATATTCGCCTGCGCTATATCGTAAATTTAGAAGTTATGTATTCCAGTGAATCTGAACAGAAATCGCTGGCCGCCCTGTCCGAGGCTTTAAAGTCCAAGGGGGTAGAGCATGTTGATGAACTGGACGATGACGATTTAGACGATTTAGAAGATGCGTCCGTATCATCCGAAGATGAAGAAGACGAAGAAGATGAAGACGAAGATGGCGTAAAAAAAGAAGACACGCCACGTGGTACATCAGGCGTTCCAATTCCTGTAATGGAAGAATCCTTGATGCCGATGGTTATGGATTTATTCTCTAAAATCAAACGTATATTCAACAGTATGCAGAAATTGCAGGCCAAACGTCTGGAAAATCTGCTGACATCAGACAAGCCTGATGAAGCGCTGGAAAAGAAATACGCGAAACAGCGTTTGGAATTATTTGAACACGTCAGCAAAATTCGCCTGAACGACGACAGAAACGCAGAAATTCTGGAACAATTAACCAAACGCGACCAACTGTTAATGGGGCTAGAGGGTAAATTGTTGCGTCTGGCGATGGCGAACAAGATTAAGCGCGAAGATTTCCTGGCGGAATATGCAGGCAATGAATTAAATCGCAATTGGGTAAAAAAATTGGCCAAGCACAAGAATGCCGCCTGGGCGAACTTTGCCAAAAAGCACGAGGCCGACATCTTAAAAATCCAAGAAGACATTACAGCCATTGCCCAAGAAACCGGCCAACCAACCGCCGAATATAAAAAGGTTGTTGAATTGGTTCGTCGTGGCCAAACCGAAGCCGCCCGTGCAAAACGTGAAATGATTGAAGCGAACTTGCGTCTGGTTATCAAATTCGCGAAAAAATCCAGCAACCGCGGTCTGGGGCTTGATTTTTCGGACTTGGTCCAAGACGGCAACATTGGTTTGATGAAGGCAGTTGATAAATTTGACTATCGTCTGGGTAATAAATTTTCAACGTATGCAACAAACTGGATTCAGCAGGGCATCTCGCGCAGTATTGCTGACCAGGCGCGCACAATTCGCATCCCTGTGCATATGATTGACAATATCCATAAAATCCAGCGTGCATCACGTCAGTTTATGCATAAATACGGACGCCAGCCAACCGCCGAAGAATTGTCCAAGATTATCTATCTGCCAGTCGATAAGATTCACAAGGCCATGAAAGTAAATCTGAAACCAATTTCATTAGAGGCACCTGTTGGTACCGAAGACGACAGCAGCCGTATTGAAATTATCGCAGACGAAACTGCTAAAAATCCATTTACATCGGCGGCCCAGAAAAACCTGCGTAAAATCGTTACTCAGATTCTGTCGGAACTGGATCCAAAAGAAGAAACGGTTCTGCGCCAGCGCTTTGGTATGAGTACTAATAAAACCAGCACCCTGGAAGAAGTTGGTGAATACATCGGCGTTACACGCGAACGTATCCGCCAAATTGAACAAAAGGCGCTGAATAAATTAAAGCACCCAACACGCGCACGTAAATTACGCAGTTTCTTGGAAGATTAATATAGCGCCCGCCATCCCGGCGGGTTTTTATGGGGAATATTATGAAAAAGAAAACATTATTATTTTGCAATGGCCTGTCGGGCAGTGGCAAAACATATTTCATCCAGAACACATTGCCGACGGGGCTGTTTTATAACCTGCGGTCCGCGACGACGCGTCCCATGCGGGACGGCGAATCCGAAGGCGCACCGTATTTCTTTCGTGACGAATCCTACTTTGACACGGCGGCATTGGCCACAAAACTGTGGGTAAATCAGGCCATTTGGACGCCTGGCACCCCTAAATGGATGTACGGCATCCCAGAATTTGAAATCTACGAACATTTGGGCCAGAATTTAATATATGATGTCATAGAACCAAAATATACCCGACAATTAATTGATTGGTTTCGTTCGCATGGGTTGGCGCGCCAGTATAATTTTCGCGTTGCATATTTCTTGTCCCCAGAACAAAACCTGGAAACCGCGCGCGCCCGCGCAAATATGCCAAATGACACAGATGTGCGTCGCGCGAACACATGTGATCCGATTGATTTTTTAAATGCGCATATTGACCCCGATTATACGTTAATGCCACGCAGTGGCCTGTATAATTCACGTCTGGATGCGCACATAAAACGTTTGCAACGACAAAAATAACACTTGAACGAATATTCATAATCTTTTATCATACCAATGATATATAACCTATTAGGGAACAGGAGATTGAATCCATGAAACGTATTTCTCTTATCGGCATTCTAACAGCTTTGGGCTCATTGACCACTGGCGCGATGGCACAAGTGGTCGTCCCACAGCTGCCTATCTCAACAATTGAACTTTGCACGGCCTATGAATCTTGCTCGGATGCCACATCTACACTTGAAATACCGGGTTGTATTGAATATGAAGAACATCCTGCATGTTTGCGTATAAAAAGAACCGGGGTCGAGGAACTGCAACTATGGGGCTATCACCGTTCATGTAAAACGTGTGGGGACGGTTTTGTAAAAACTGCCCAACGCCTAAGTTGCACCAGTGTTTCATCTTCGTTTTTAAGTGGAGCAACATACAATATTTGCGAATGCGCCAACACTGAACCGTGCATCATAACAAATGCATGGGAAACCAAATACAATGGTGTTCAACGGCGATATACCCAAACGTGGGACAATCATACAACAGATAGCAATGGCAACGGTATTTATTGTGAATGTGCCAAGACGTATTCAGATGACTATCGATGTGCGGAAAATTACTATGCCAACGGGGCTGGGTTTGGATGCTATTGGATTGGCAACAACAACTTTTGCACTGGGTGCAGCATGTGCGAACCACACCAGGGCAACGCCGCATCATCCCCAGTTGGGTCGGACAGCGCATCAGATTGTTATATCAGCAGCAGTACTACATGGAACTTAGAAGATGGTGCCGGCGCATATACGTCCAAGTTTAAATCATCATGTTATTATTCTGGTGAATAATAATTATAACAACATTACATCCCCATATATGGGGATTTTTTTTACGCGTATGTATAAAACAAAAAACGGGGTGCATATTGCACCCCGAACACTACACGGCTAAGTTTTTTTACACATGACTTTTCAAAGCAATATAAATCTGACCTAGTTCTGATTTAATTAAACTGGCTGCTAATTTATCTGCGTTGTCCGCCTGTTTTGCGGCATCAAGTATTCTATCAAATCCACGCACGAATTGTGTTGCCTGGGTGCGAAATACTGCGTCAGACTTAATCATATCGCGCACGCGTTTCTTGTCTGCGGCACCAAACATCTTGGCCAGCCACTTAGAAAATATGGTCTTGTCACCACTGTGATACTTCTTCCATACGACATCTGGGATTTCCACACCTGTCACCTGGGTTAAATCTTTGGATTGTTCGTGCAATTTATCAAATGCACGTTCGGACTGCGCTAAAAAGTCCTGACTGCTGACACGTCCATATGTTTCAACTGGGCCGCTTGACATTGCCTCCATTGGTGCAGACGCACGCGCAACCATCATTTGCTTGTTCAGTGTCTGCATTGTATTAACTGCCTTTGCATAATCCGACATCAAATCTATCATTTGCTGACGTGATGCGCCGGCCAAATCTTCTAACTTTACGGCGGATTCTGATATTGCGGTGGTTGATTCCGCGACCGTAGCCTTCATCAGATTTAGTTTTTCATTCAAACTGGTCACAATGTTTTCTAGTGTCGTGCTGGCCTCGACACTGCCACGTGACAAATCGGGCAGGGCAGAATAATACTTTTCAATTAATTCCGACAACGGCTGCAGTTGTGCCGTGGTCTCGCTAGACATCTTAATCAGATTCGCAGACTGTCCTGACAGTTGTGTGTGTGCCGTATTCATCTCAATCAATGTTTCACGCACGCCAGTTGCCATTGCCTTGACGGATTCCGAAAATGCATTTGCAGCGGTTTTTGTGTTTTCCAACGTCACATTTGCAACGCCCGAAACTGTTTGCAGTTCAGATACTACACCGGTTGCGAATTCTTTAATTTCGCCATCAAACCGATTGGTCAAAGTTGCCAGTTCTGTTGAAATGCCACGTACAGAACCCTCGGTTGATGTCGCAGACGCCATCAGCATTTCGACCGCCTCGGTTAATTTGCGAATTTGTTTTTCGATTGACGATTCTGCCAGTTTTACCTGGCCCCCAACAACATTTGCGGTATTTGTTAATGTGTTCATCTGGCTGGTTAATTGTTTCTTAGACTGCTTGCCGAATAAATCCAACTTATCCAAATATCCATCCAGCAATCTATCATTGCGTACCATAATATCTTCGTAGTTGGCCGCCGCAGTCTTTACATCACCAAAACCATCTGCCACAGACTTTGATAATTCGGACAACTTGTTCTGCATTGTGTCCGACTCGGCTGTCAGGGTTTGCATCTGGTTCGAATTTTTATCAAAATTTGCAGACAGTGTTTCGTTAAGTTCCTTGCCCGAACTCAGCCATGAATCTATCTGACCCTGAATCTGGGATACCTTGTCGGTCGTGTCTTGTGTCGTCGTATCGATTTTTGTCAGTAATTCATTGACATTTGTGCTAAATCTATCTGTTGATTGCTCGACATCATGCCACGATTGCGAATCTACAATTGCACCCAGGCCATTTACGGTATTATCTAATCTGCCAGACATCACGGCCAGTTTTTTTGTTGCGTCATCTGCCAACGCAATCAGTTTATCATTTTGAACAGTCAATTCATTTTTCAGGGCGTCTGCGGATGCGATTTGCGCATTTAATGTGTCGCGCATTGTTTGAAAGCTTGCTTCTATCCTTGCGATTTCATCCGCTAATATAGTGTGCAGTACGCGTGTTGCATCGGCGATTTTTGCGCGTTCTGGACGTGTCATTATCATCAACAATGAATTCATAACTTTTTGCGATTTGCGCGACACAAAAAACAATATGCCCAACGCAATCAACAACAATGCGCCCAATGTTGCGCCACCAATCAATAAAAATTGTGTAATTTCCATTCCTTTGTCTCCCCCAAGCATGTTTGCAAGCATCATATATTCTTGCAGTTCATTGGAATTTATACTAGAATTAAACCAATAAAGCAAGGGCATAAATGGCACAACGACACACTCTTTCGCCAGAACAAGATATTGCGGCAAATCCATTGGAAAACGTATGGGTCCAGGCCAACGCAGGCACCGGAAAAACCAGCGTTTTGGTTCAGCGTTTATTGCGTATTTTATTCCGAACACCTGATTCTGCATCATCTGGTATTTTGTGTTTGACATACACCAACGCAGGGGCCGGCGAAATGCGCAATCGTATTTTGGCGGCATTGCGCAAATGGGCGATGGCAACAGATGCAGAACTGGCTGATATGTTAGATGGCATCGCCATAAAAACACCTGTCACACCGGCCGATGTCGCGCACGCCCGTGAAATATTCTTTAAGTTTATCGATAACCCCGAAATGATGAAGATAAAAACCATACATGGTTTTTGCGAAGAAATCCTTCATCGTTTTCCAATCGAAGCAGGGGTGTCGCCTGCATGGTCGTTAATATCAGACAGCCCCCAGCGTGTTTTATTGCAAGAAACATTTGAACGACTTATAAATTCATCGGCCCAAAACCCACTGGTTTATTCTGCGTTTGAATATATTGTCACGCGCATCTCAGAAACCTATATGACAGATTTGTTAGGCATACTAAGTTCGAATTACAAATATTTCTTTCAGATAAACGATATTGATAGTTATCGCAAATATTTTATTGATACGACCGCAATTTTTTTAGATATAAACAATGATGAAAATCTAGATTTTGACCCAAAAAATCTGCAAAATATTATAAAAATCGCCACACAGGAACGAAATAGCGCAAAAAAGCCGGCAAAGTACCTGGACGAAGTTATCACAATTACACAACAATATATTGATACGACTTTAGATTTTGATTCTTATAAAAAATTCTATTTAAAAGACGATGGCAAAAAAAGACTGACTATATCAAAACGGGATTTTTTGGCCGATGAACAAAATCGCGTTTATCGTTTAAATCAGTCTATTGCCAATCGCCAGGTTTTTGATGATACAATTGCATTGTTTGATTTGTCGGCGGCGTTTGCCAAGTTGTATCGTGAAATCAAACGTTCGCGCAACGTGCTAGACTTTGAAGATTTGATTTTATATACCCGCAAACTATTTTCTTCGCCTGACAATATGGGCTGGGTTTTGTCGCAGTTGGACGTATCTTTATCACACATTTTGCTGGACGAAGCCCAAGATACATCGCCTGCACAGTGGGATATATTGCGCATGTTGTCAGGTGACTTCTTTTCCGACGGCGACACAACCGACGTGCCACACTCTTTGTTTGTTGTTGGCGACACCAAGCAATCTATTTATGGTTTTCAGGGCGCAGATCCGCACGCTTTTGCCGTCAGCCGTACGGATATTGGGGCGCAGATACAAAATAATCTGCGCACAATTCGCGAAGTTCCACTGGCGCAAAGCTTTCGGTCGGCGTTGCCCATATTGCATTCGGTTGATAAATTCTTTTCCGACCCAGAAATCATTACACAAACAGGGTTTGCAAACAATCCGCACAAATGTTTTCGCCAAAATGCCCAAGGGGTGGTGGAAATACACAAATTAATATCCAAGGCCGACAGCGGTGCAACAATTAGTGATTACGCACGTAAAATCGCCGATAGTGCCCAAGAATTAATCGCGTCTGGCCGGTTTGCGGCACGCGACATAATGGTGCTGGTCCAAAACAGAACCTCTATTGTCACCGAGTTATCTCAGGAATTAAAGCGCAGAAATTTAGATGTGGCAGGCAGTGACCGAATAGTTTTACCAAACTTTCCCGCAATCCGCGACATGCTAAACCTGGTTCGTTTTTGTTTAAACCCATGCGACGATTATAGTTTATGTTGTGTTTTAAAAAGTCCGTTTTTCAGATTGAAAGAACGTGATATTTTTAATATTTGCACAATAAAAAACAACACAAATTCTGCCCGTCTTCGTGAAAATCCAGACGCGCAAAAGATAACCGTATTTGAAGTTTTGGCCGACTATTCCCCAGACATCTATGCGCGACTGTCGCAATATTTAGACTGGGGCAAAAACATGCCACCATACACGTTCTTTTCAAACGTTTTAAACACCGATAATATTCGTGCAAAAATCATTACTGCGTTGGGCGCCCAGGTAATTGATCCACTAGAAGAATTTATGACTATATGTCTGTCTTACGAGCGAACTCAATCTGGAATGCTGCATCAATTTTTAAAATGGTTTATCACTGGCGGCAGTGAAATCAAACGTGACATGGACGCATCTAATGGCATCCGTATCGTCACCGTCCATGGCAGCAAAGGCCTTGAAGCGCCTGTTGTGTTTTTAATTGATACGGTCCGCACACCAAAGGCTGACAGTATCCTGCCAATACCATCCGATGGCGCGCCCGTATGGATTTGGGCGCCGCGCAAGGATCAAAGCGCACGTCGCGCCGCCGCAGCCGCAATATCGATGACACACAAGATATCTGAATATTATCGTTTGTTGTACGTGGCAATGACGCGCGCCCGCGACGAGCTATACATATACGGATACACTGCAAACAAATCTGCCCCAGACATTTCATGGCACAATCAATTATGGCGCGTTTTTGCGGGCGACACCCCCCAAGAATATATCAGGATAACAAATGACGACATTGCATAAAATTTTATCCGACGCAAACCATATACGTCACGCCACTGACGCTGGCACACACATGCATGTAAAATTGAAACGCGTGTGCGTCGCGCCAAATAATACCACAGGTGATACGGACGTGGTCAAAAAAATCTGCACAAACCCAACGCTGGCACAATTATTTGGCCCTGAATCCAGGACCGAGGTTCCTATCGCCGGCACCCTTAACGGACGTTTTATCAGTCGCAGAATTGATCGCCTGATAATAAACCATGCGGACAAATGCATTTGTATTTTAGACTATAAAACCGACATAGACAAAGCCGAACGCCATGCACAATACATATCCCAGATTCGTGAATACGCGGCATTACTGCGTGGCATACACCCGGATTATCATATGGTCGGCTATATACTTTGGACACATGATTTTTCACTGGAAAAAATCATTGTGTCATAGCATAATTTGCCCATGTTAATTGGATTGCATATTTCAAACATTGTGTTGATTGAACGTCTAAATCTGGAATTTGGACGGGGTTTAAACATATTAACTGGCGAAACCGGCGCGGGAAAAAGTATATTGTTAGACGCATTGTCGTTGGCGCTGGGCGCACGTTCCGACGTGGGGCTAATTCGTCATGGTTGTGACTGTGCATCGGTTGTTGCAGAATTCGATATCGTCCCAGACGATGTGCGCACAATGTTGAACGAACAAGATATTGATTGCAACGATGGCATTATATTGCGCCGCACACTGGCCCAGGACGGAAAAAGCAGGGCATGGATTAACGATGTTCCGGTATCAATAAAGACGCTAAAAATGGTCGGCGACGCACTGGTTGAAATCCATGGTCAATTCGCGAATCATACACTGTTAAACCCTGCAACACATCGAACGACATTAGATATATTTGCACAAAATAATATTGCGAATTTCAATGTGTTATTATCAAATGTTAAATCAACATTTCAACAATATAACACCGCAAAAAGCCGGCTAAAAGAACTGCAAGAAATGCTGGAACGCAACGCGACCGAGCGTGACTTTCTGGCGCACAACGTCGCAGAACTAGAAAGTTTAAACGTACAAATTGGCGAAGAAGATGATTTGGCGTCACGTCGCACATACATGATGAACGCAGAAAAAAACACTGCAATTTTAGACGAAGCGATTCAGGCATTGTCGCCCCGTGGCAATTCATTAGACGCCCAGATTTTTTCTGTCGCACATATATTACAGCGTATTCGTGGCGATGAAAATCCATACCAAGAACAAATTGATAAATTGTACGATATTGCGGATTCAATTGCCCAGGTCGCGCAGACCCTGACCCCCGAAGATACAGATACAGACAGTCTGGAATCAATCGAAGAACGCCTATTTGCAATTCGTGCTGCTGCACGCAAACATCGTGTGCCTGCGGACGAATTACCGGCAAAACTGGCCCAAATGGCCGCCCAATTAAACGTAATTGATAATTCTGACGCAGAATTACAAAAATTAACCGGCGCGGTCAGCACATATCACACCGAATTCATACGCGCGGCATCCGTGTTATCTGATGCACGACGCCGTGCGGCTGATATGTTGCGCGAACAACTATTGTCTGAATTACCCGATTTAAAATTAGGCTCGGCAGATTTCACAGTCGAATTTAACGATTGCGTGGCGTGCGGCAACGGCACAGACGATATTATATTCATGATAAAAACGAATCCAGGATCACCATTTGCACCATTACATCGTGCGGCGTCTGGGGGCGAATTGGCGCGTTTAATGCTGGCTATGCGGGTTGTTTTGGCCGGTACAGACAATGCGCACACGTTTGTCTTTGACGAAGTTGATACGGGTATCAGTGGCGCAACCGCATCCGCGGTTGGATTTCGGTTAAACCGTCTGGCGCACGACGCCCAGGCACTGGTCATAACTCATTCGGCCCAGGTTGCAGGCTATGCTGACCGACATTTTAAAATATCAAAATCCGTCACTGACGATACGACAACCACATCTGTTCGTGAAATCACAGACGATGAACGCATAAATGAAATCGCCCGCATAATCAGTGGCGCTGAAATCACCCCAGAATCAATTACAATGGCAAAAACATTAATTAAATAGGCGTTGTTCCGACATTCAGGTCATGCGCACGCCATGCGCACAGATAATAAGGAAACAATCCAGTTCTATTATGCCTTATTATCGTGCGCATAAATCTGGGCTCCGGTGTCAAGCACCAGAATAACATTTGCCGGTCTCGCCTGCGCCATAGCACGCTTGATTTGCAATATGTTTTATCCGATTTTTAATACGCCATCGGCAAATTCAATAGTGGCCGGTACGCCGTCGTCCGTTCGACTGATTATTCGATTATGACCATCACGCACAATTGCATATCCGCGCGATAAAACACTGCGATAACTAAGCGACTGCAACATTTGTCCCAAATGCGCCACCGACTGGTTTAATACATCCATCCTGTTTTGCAGTACGTTTGCGAACCCAGACGCCAAATCCATTTTTTGGCGGGCGTTTTGCATTTTTGCCCCCATAATGATATTTAACGTGCGTCCTGCATCATCTAAACGTTGGGCATGTTCCATCACCATTTGTGTTGGACTTTTAATCACGATTGATTCTATGCGTTGTTTTGCATTTATCAGGCGGGTTGTAAAGTTCCCTGACAGTCGCACCCACATGTTATCCAATTCCTGAATCAGCGATAATTTTGTTGGCACAACAGCCTCGGCCGCGCCAGTGGGCGTTGGGGCGCGATAATCTGCGGCAAAATCGATTAACATCCAGTCTGGTTCATGTCCAACACCAGAAATCAGTGGAATACGACTGGCTGCGGCAGCGCGCACAACAATCTCTTCGGAAAACGGCAACAGGTCTTCTAATGCGCCACCCCCACGCGCCACAATAATCACATCAACATTTTGCATTTTATTAAAGTATTCAATACCGGCGGCAACCTCTGCGGCGGCGGTTGCACCTTGAACCGTGGCCGGATACAACAACACATGCACAGGGAAACGTTCGCGCAAACGGTTTTGGATGTCTTGGAACGCCGCACCGGTGGGACTGGTGACGACGCCAATCCGTCGTGGCAATCGGGGCAGGGGCTTTTTCCGACTTTCATCAAACAAGCCCTCGGCAGCCAACTTTTGCTTGCGCTCTTCCAGCATTTTTAGAATTGCGCCCACGCCTGCCATTTCGATTTCACTGGCAATAATCTGATAATTACTGCGCGCCGGATATGTCGTAAAACGCCCAGTCAGGACAACCTCCATCCCTTCTTCCAGTTTAAATGCGACGGGTGTCCCACGCCAAACAATCACAGATATTGCGGCACCGGCATCTTTGATAGTCATATACATATGGCCAGATGTTGCACGTGTAATTTGTGACAATTCACCACGGATTTTTATTCGCGGGAACGCTGTTTCTACCACGCCTTTTAACAGTGCCGACGCGTCCGAAACGCTGAAAATCATATCAGGTTTAACAAATGGTTCTGGTTTTTGCATGACTTAATCGTTTTGTTTATTATTCTTTATCGCCAATGCCGCGGCAAAGCGTCGCGCGCTTTGACTTTCTTGTTCGTTTAATGTGACAGAATATCCCATTTCATATGGTATGCTGATTCCGACATTCGTATATTGGTCCGCCATTAAATCAAATACCTGTTTGCTGGGGATATGCATCAAGAAATGATGTGGGCCATACGTCCAAGTCTCATTGATATACATCAATTGCCAATTTTTTGGATTCATCATCGTCATAAATGTGAAACTAGACGCCTTGCAAAATCCGTCTGCATCATATGTAAATGCGGAAATATCATATCCTAAATCCGGACCAAATGTTGCCATCTTTACATCATGATCCTTAAATCTGTTTCGAATCAATAGTGTTAATTTCTTGGCTTGAAGCCGTTGTTCCGGCGTCATTTTCATGCCGTCAAGTTGGCGTAATAATTTACTGGTGGCAATACGATAAAATTCTTCTTTTTCTGGCCTCATACATACACCATAGCACAGATTAGAATTTTGTTCAATTACATTATAATTCGGTCAATGGCCAACGCGGACGCGGTGCAATCGGTTCGGTCACAACGCGACCCACACGCCAGTTTTCAATACCCGCCCACGCAATCATTGCGCCATTGTCGGTACAAAGACTCATCGGTGGAGCCGCAAAAACCATGCCGTGCGTCTGGGCCAGTTTTTCCATTGCCCCACGAATAGCACTATTCTTGGCAACGCCACCCGCCACGACCAGTGTTTTGGGCGATGCATTGCGAACACGCGCATCACACATCGCATGTTCCAGGCGATTTACAATACAATCCACAACAGACGCCTGAAAAGATGCACAGAAATCATTTATATATTCATCTGACAATGGCTGCGTTGCGCGCTCTAAAAAGATTCGTGCCGCAGTTTTAATTCCACTAAATGAAAAATCACAACCCGGCTTATCACACAATGGGCGGGGGAATTTAAACGCATTTGGATTCCCAGACTGGGCACGCGAATCCACAATCGGCCCCCCAGGATACCCCAGCCCCAGCATCTTGGCCACTTTATCAAATGCTTCACCCGCACTGTCATCCAGCGTTTGCCCAATTAGTTCATACTGGCCAACCCCACGAACCAATAAAATCTGACAATGCCCCCCAGACGCCAGCATCAGTAAATATGGGAAATCAACATGTGCGTTACCACTGGTGCCATCGGCCGCCGTTGCGCACAAACGCGGAACCAACGCATGACCTTCCAGGTGATTAACCGCAACCAGGGGCGTACCTGTTGCCTGGGCGATACCAGTTGCCGCCATCCACCCGACCAAAACACCACCAATCAAACCTGGTCCCGCTGTTGCCGCAACGATGTCAATGTCATCGATTGTTTTACCCGCCTTGTCTAAGGTCTGACGTACAACCTCATCAATCGCCAAGATATGTGCGCGCGCGGCCAACTCTGGCACAACGCCACCATATTTTTGATGTTCTGGAATTTGCGAATAGATAATATGCGACAAAATATTGCGATTGCTATCCACAATCGCCGCAGATGTTTCATCGCACGACGATTCTATGCCCAAACACAGTGCAGGGCGCGTGTCACCTGTGTCGCCTTGCAATTTTCCCATATCTAAACGAATAATTTTTTCTTCGGACATTTTATAAGTTTTCTTTCAATTGAATCCCGGTATAGCACAACGACGCCGCATCACGTATTGCCATTTCGCCGCTATCGGGCAGGGTGGCCATTTTATCAATACACGCAACCAGCATATCAATATTCTTGTCTGCACCCGTCAGTATTTGCGCCGCCGCCACACGACGTTCGATTGCAGCCGCGCGCCAATCTTTTAACGTACCTGTTTCCAGGGTCCCGCTGCGCTGCGCAAAAAAGAACACGGTCACGGCCAATATTAACACGCCCACGCCAATAAAAATTTTAAAGTATTTTTTAATAAAGTTCATCTTACATTCCCCCATATCTTGAAAAACACAATTATTCACATTTAACCAGCCACACGTCATAGTCCGCATTTTGTAACGGATTTTGTCCCGGCTCATTACGACTCATCCAACCGCCAAATATCTGTCCTTCATCAATTTTGTTTATTTCAACAAAGGCAAAGAAATCTTCGGCCTGGAACGGGTCGGTCTGCTTGCACGACCGCACATTTATATATAATTTTTCAAATTGCGTCTCTTCATTAACAGCCAGTGCCAGTTCTTGAACCTTGCCGGCCGCCTTGTTCATAACACGCACAACCGCGACATCATGTTCCACATATGCCCCACATACGCATGGCACAAACGCCAGCAGACTAAAAAACAATAATATCTTTCTCATGACTTGAATTTTACATCCTGTTGCAAATAAAGTCAAATTGTTAAAACGCTTTTATATTGACAAAATAACATTATGTATTATACTAAACATATGACTAACAACAAAGTTCTTTGTGATGCGTCCGCCAGAATGGCCGAGAAAGACCAGCTGGAATGCCGTATTTTGTCTGAATTATTTTCAGATTCATATATCAATGAAAATTTCGTTTTTGCCGGTGGCGGTACTATCAGTAAATCATACCGTTTCAGTCCGCGCATTGGTCAAGACATCGATTTAGCGTGCGCTGATTTTACAGAAATTCCTGACGACCGTTCGAAAAAGCGCCTGGGGAACTTTCGCAAACAATTTAAAAACTTTGTTTTTGACGTTCTCAGACCGAAAATCAATTACATTATAAACCAGGATCAACGTTTTTTAATCGTTACTGATCGCGAATGGCGCAGTTTGATTAACCAAGAACAATGGTTATCATCGCCAACGCTGCACGTTTTGTATAAATCCGCCCACGACGCGGGTACGCATGACGTATGCATTGAAATTATCCCACGTAAGTATAGACCATCTGCAGTATCATATCAAAGTGTTGTACCATATTCAACCGGCACGCCACTTGCGTCAATCCCGACCGTCGCATATGACCAGACGTTTTGGGACAAGATTTTTGCATTGCATTCAAATTCTCAGACAACGCGCCCACATTTTGACCATTTCTATTCACGTCATTATTATGACGTTGCAACATTGGCACCAATGGTCGGACTGGCGGATACACAATACATGCTATCCGATATTGCCCAATATCAGGCACGATACACAACGCGCGGTATCAACCCTGCAATAAAACCCCAAGACATCCGTTTATTACCCGGCGATAGCACGTTATACAAACTGGAAAACGACTATCAAAAAATGACTGCCGAAACATTTTCTGGCGCTGCAGAATCTTGGGACGCGATTGTTCAAAAACTGCAGGCGTTAAACCAAGACCTGAAAACCCTATAAACAAAAGGTGACATACAATGGCAAAGTTTGTTTTTTCAGATCCACATTTTAACTCAGAACGTATTATTAGTCTTGGTCACCGTCCGTTCAAAGACGTATATGACATGAACAAAACATTGATACGCAACTATAACTCTGTCGTTGGCAAGCAAGATATTTGTTATTGGTTGGGCGACGTAATGTATGACGCATCCAAAGAAAAAGTAGCAAACATCTTACGTCAATTACGCGGCCGCAAATATTTAATCATGGGCAACCATGACCGCGGACACAGTGAAACATGGTGGTTATCATGTGGATTTGATAAAGTATTTTCTCACCCAATTTATGACGCTGAAAATTATATCCTACTATCGCATGAGCCTCTAGAAGAATTCGGAAACACGCCACCAATTGCCAACATACATGGCCACATCCATATTCAACCATACGATTTTTCAAATCACGCCCAGTGCATCAATGTATGCGTAGAAAAAACCGGCTATAAACCGGTGCCGTTATCAAATCCATTTATTACATACACGCGTGATTTTGGCCGTTAATCAAATAATTTATTATTATAAAAAATCCCCCAAACGGGGGATTTTATTATTTTGCATTCTTTTCCGCTGATGTTGCAGACAAATCTTCGACGATACGCGCTTTTTTGCCTGACAGACCACGCAGGAAGAACAACTTTGCACGACGTACTTTACCAATACGAACCTTTTCAATCTTTTCGATTGCAGGGCTGTACAGTGGGAACTTGCGTTCAACACCAACACCGTATGATTCACGACGTACTGTAAAGGATGCATTATTCCCATTGCCGCCATCACGTGCGATAACAACACCTTCAAAAACCTGGATACGGAATTTGTCGCCATCTTTAATTTTGACATGTACCTTTAATGTATCCCCCGCCTTGAAGTTTGGGATTTTTTTATCAGCCGCCAACTTTGCAACCTGGGCTGCTTCGATTTTTTTAATAATGCTCATTTTTCATTTTCCTTTATTAAGTCCGGACGACGTTCTTTGGTTATTTCGTCCGATTGTTGTTTCCGCCACCGTTCGATGTTGCCGTGGTGACCGGACAGCAGGACTTCTGGGACGCTTCGTCCGCGCCATACTGACGGGCGGGTATATAACGGCCATTCTAACCCCCCGATTTCGAAACTTTCATTGCTGGTGGTATCTTCGCCACCATGAACCACATTATCTAACAGACGAACGCAACTGTCAATAAAAACCTGTGCGGCAATTTCGCCCCCAGACAGTATATAATCGCCAATAGACAATTCCATTATATCATATTCTTCGATAACGCGCTCATCAATTCCTTCGTATCGTCCGCATAACAGTGTATATGTTGCATCCTGATCTGAAACAAATTCACGAACCATTTTTTGATTCAGCGTCGCCCCACGTGGTGAAAAATATATAATCTTGCCACGTTTTTTTACAGAATCCAACGCGTCACCCAGTGCGTCTGGTCGCATAACCATACCGGCGCCACCACCGAATTGGGCATCATCAACACTGCCATAATTATTTATGGCAAAGTCACGAATATTTATCGCATCATATGACCAAATTCCATTTTCCAGTGCGCGACCAACAACCCCGCCGGCCAGCGCGCCAGGGAACATTTCAGGAAAAATAGTCAATATATTAAAATGCATTTTATTTCCGTTTTTGGCATTGCGGACATACCTGTTTCATGATGTCCAGTATATTTGCCTTGCCTTTTTCTACATCGTATTCTTCGCGATTGCGCAACATCACAATACACTCAAACCATTTGTTTGCATTTTTGCCTGTTAATACACGCAAATTCCTAAGTGGTGTAAAAAAATTAATCAGCATACAACGATTACGTGGATTTTTACACGTTGCAGTCACGGTTGTTTCCGAAACACGATATTTTATATTTTTACTCATTTCACTACTATCTTTTTTGTATCAAAATCAACTGTTGCGCCAACAAAAGAAACCATGTCACCGTTATCTAATTCAATAATATCACCCGCGCCATAGTTTTGGAAACAAGACACAACACCTATCTTTTTTTCGTCACGAATAACATCAAACCCAATTAAATCTGCCTGATAAAATTCATCGTCTGACAAATCGGGCAGGGCGTCACGTTCAACAAACAATTCCGTTCCGCGCAGCGTTTCTGCCGTATTTCTATCGTCAATGCCACGAATTTTTGCAATTACTACATTGGCATTTGGCACAACGCGCACAAATTTAAAATCGTCTGCAGAAAATTTATTCGAAAACACTGCCAACGATTTAAAATCAGTTGTATTTTCAGCAAAACTCTGGACACGCACCTCGCCACGGATGCCCTGGGGTGCAACAATTTTGCCAACTAAAATACGTCTATTGTTTGTCATGGTATCTTTGTTATATTACTGTTGATTTTCTTTGATTGACGTTAATGTTTTTTCATATCTTCTGCGTCGAATACAATCTAAGTTTGGCACAGGGCATGGATGAAACATATCCCCACTTGTACAAAACGTATTGTTAATACGATTTATCGCATGATATTCAACCGCCCGTTCCCAATTAAGAATTTTTACCAATTTCTGACGACACAGTGCATGGTCATACGGGCAATCTTTTTCCGCATCAAAATCAACGCGACCTTTTTCTGCGCGTTCTGCACGTTCTAAATCACCCTGAACATAGGATCCATAAATTTCAAAATCCGGATTAAAGAATACCGCCATTTTATTTACCTGACTTTCTGCTGCTGATTACCACAAACAAACGACTTTAACTTGCTGCACTTGTCGGGATTTGCCATGCAAACATCTGCGCCGCACGCCATCTGGCTGCGTGGCACAGGCTCTTTTCTTTCTACATACATCTGAAGCCAGTATTCATCGCAGCGATAGAACAAATCGCATTCAAGATTTTTATTATACGGACACACAAAAGTCATAAATAATCCTCTACAATTTTCAAAAATCTGCCCGAGATTTCCCGGGCAGAATCAAAGCAAAAATTATTCGGCAACTTCTGTTGCTGGCGCTTCTTCAGCTGCCTTTGCGGCGGCTTCTGCAGCGGCTTTTTCTTCCGCGATTTTCGCCAACTTATCAGCCTTGTCCTTAATCTTCATCTGTGTTTTTTCAGACTGCAGATGTTTCTTTGTCTGAACTGGCACTGCCTTTGGTTTTACCAAACCAGCCTTGGCCAAGAATTTATATACACGATCAGATGGTTGCGCACCTTTTGCCAACCAAGCCTTTATTTCGTCAATTTTCAAAACGACGCGGCTATCGCTATCTTTTGCCAACATTGGATTGTATTTACCAACGACTTCCAGAACATTACCAGAATTACGCGCATTACGAGAGTCCGTCACAACAATGTGATAGTATGGACGTTTTTTTGCACCATAGCGTGCCAAACGAATAACAGTTGCCATATTTTTGCTCCTTATTTTTAACTGTTTTATCCACAAAGAAAACCGCCATCAAGAGCGAAACTCGCCGGTTGATGTACCATACGCATACTGCGAACTGGGTTTATGATAATGGCAATCTTTGGGATTTGCGCACTAATTATGTACAAAAAATAACAAAAAGTCAAATATTTATTGCAAAATAATATAAAAACCAAACATGGTGCGGGCGAAGGGAATCCGCGTGTATAAACACACAATGAGTTGCGTTATTAGCAAGGAATTGATGTGTGCATCACAAGGATACCCGATTCAAACATAACCAACTTCAATCTTGGTGCGGGCGAAGGGAATCGAACCCTCGTCTTCAGCTTGGGAAGCTGACGTGCTACCATTATACCACGCCCGCGAAACATATTGGCGATATTACATTAAATCGTCATACTTGTCCAGAATTATTATGACATCCACTTAATGTTTGCCTGACGTCGGTATCTGCAACAATTGCTTTGGGAAAATTAGGTCTGGATTTTCAATATTGTTGCGTTCTGCAATAATGCTAAACAACACACCGCGGCGCAAGAAATTACGCGCAATTATCCACAAACAATCACCACGACGAACTGTATAAAACGTATCATCATCACCGGTCATTTCTGGCATAACAAAATCATGTGTCACCGTTGCGACCGTACGGCCATCGCCATCGTGCAGGCGCACCGCCAAAGAATATTCTTTGCCACTTTCCAATGTGCCAATATCCGCCCCCAGTCCAAAATGATGATGGTCAGACACGCGTGCAAACCCCAGATATTTACCATCCAGCGCCAACGACACGCGCAAACGTGGCAACGCATCACCTGTGACAACAATACGCCCCGTATCTAAATAATCAATCTTAGACACAGACAAATCACCATCTTGCAACATTGCCGGCATTTGCAACAAAGTACTGCCATCTTTGGTCATTAACAAAGATACAGAATTTTTATACCCATGTTCAGAAATATATACAAAAACCTTATCTTCGGATTTTACTTCTGGATTTGTGCCCAACAAAGAAATTGTATAATTTCCAGGCTTATACGAATTCACTGGTGCATAAACAAATTCACCTGCATAATCTGTACGTTCTGTTGCAACTATTTTACCATTTACAACAATCGAAATATTCTGATGTGGCACCCAACGTCCCGCAATAACCAATCCACCATTTTTTTCAATTCGAACAATATCAAATGTCGGCACCGCATCACGCTTTACCTCTTGCACAACTGGCTCTGGCACCGCAGGCACAACAACGACATGCGCAGGACGACTATCACGAATAAACGCAACCCAAACCGCCATCAAGACAACAAATATCGCACACAGAATAGGGAACCAATACGCCGCCACACCTGTACGACGCGTACGTGCATTTTCAACACTTTGCTTTTCCGTCGATTGAGATTCAGCCACTTTCTTTTCAGACGGACGCGCAAACAAATTCAAAGACTTTAAAAAACCGCGGGTATATTCGCGACGATTTTCCAACCAATCGTTTTGCTGTGCAATTGCATCATTGATTAAATCGTCTGTTGAACGCTTGGTTTTTCCCATATTTACATTTTTATTATTCTTTTTAGCCATCACAATATCTCCTGCGGAATTTTACTTGGACAAATTATTGCAAATAATATTTCTTTGTCAATTTATTTATGATATAATTATCTAGAAACCCCAGGATTTTATATGAAAAGAATAGGCATTATGACAACAGGTGGCGACTGCAGCGGCCTGAACACGGTTATCCACCGCATTGTGCGCGGTGCAATGTTACGCGGTTGGGCGGTATATGGCATCTTGGATGGCACAGATGGACTGTGTGCAAACCCACCACACGTGATTAAATTTGACGCCGACACATTACCAATTGAGAACGCGCGCCTATCGGGCAGTTTTTTGCACAACGGGCACGCACGTGTTTTAAATTTTGAAACTGCTGCCGCCCAGGGAAAAATACAAGAATTTAACAAACGCCTGTACGACGGTCTAAAATCTTTAAACCTAGACGCGCTAATTCTTGTTGGTGGCAACGGCAGTCTGTCTTTGGCATGGGCAAATCGTGCAACATATCGTGATTTACAGTTGATTTGTATTCCAAAAACAATCGACATGGATATGCCAATGACCGATCGCACAATCGGCTTTGACACTGCGGTTCAACAATTAACCAGTTTCTGCGACCAATTGATGCTGACCGCGCGCAGTCATCATCGTTGGTTTGTCGTTCAAAGCATGGGGCGCGATTGCGGACAATTGGCATTAAATGCCGGCGTTGCAATCGGCGCATCTGCGATTTTAATCCCAGAAATAAAATTTAACACAGACAGCCTGGTTGAACATATAAAGAAATCATCTGCCGACTATGGCATTATCATCGTATCCGAAGGCATATCTTTACGCGGTCATTCGGGTCGTCCCGCAGACATGATTTCACGCAAACTAACCGCCGCAGGCATTGTTAATCGCACCGCATTCCCCGAACACACCCAGCGGGCAGGGGACACAACCGCCGCCGACAGAATATTAGCGACCCGTTTGGCGGACTGCGCATTGCACGCAATAGAGAACGGCGAAACATACGTTATGACATCATTAACCGACAACGAATGTAAAACCGTTGCACTATCTGATTTTGTTGCCGCGGGCGAAACAGTCCGCGACCCCAAGATTCCAGATTTAATGACATCAAACGCATACGTATCGCCCGACGATCCATTGCTGGATGTTGCGCATGATATGGGCATTTACATTGGCGAACAAAAATAAAAAATCCCCCAAATGGGGGATTTTTTTCACACATCAGATTTTATTTCTTTTCAGAAAAATCTGCATCAACACTGCCGTCTTCATTTTTCTTGTCGGCATCAGCGTTCGCCTGTTGTTCAGCTTGTGCGGCTTTATAGACCGCTTCGCCCAACTTCATTGCTTTTTCTGACAACGCATCAGTCTTGGCTTTCAGTGATTCTGCCGTCGCGTCTGCCTTGGCTAATTCATCCGCCAATTCTTTCTTGGCATCTTCAATTACCTTCTTTTCATCTTCAGAAATCTTATCGCCATGTTCTTTCAGCGATTTTTCAATGCTAAAGATTGCTGTTTCAGCGGTATTTTTTGCTTCGGCCAATTCGCGTTTCTTTTTATCCGCTTCGGCATTAGCCGCCGCTTCATCAACCATGCGTTTGATTTCATCTTCCGACAGTCCGCCATCAGACTTAATAGAAATCGCCTGTTCTTTACCTGTGCCTTTATCTTTGGCAGACACATGAACAATACCATTTGCGTCAATATCAAATGACACTTCAATTTGTGGCATCCCACGTGGGGCAGGCGCAATCCCTTCCAGATTAAACTGGCCCAACAACTTGTTGTCCGCCGCCATATCACGTTCGCCCTGGAATACGCGAATTGTCACGGCCGACTGGTTATCTTCTGCGGTACTAAACACCTGTGATTTTTTGGTTGGAATTGTAGTATTGCGATCAATCAGTCGTGTGAATACACCGCCCAGTGTTTCAATTCCTAACGACAGTGGTGTCACATCCAACAATAATACGTCTTTGACATCGCCTTTCAGAACGCCACCCTGAATCGCAGCACCCATACCAACAACTTCGTCTGGATTAACGCCCTTGTGTGGTTCGCGGCCAAAGAATTCTTTTACTGTTTCTGCAACCTTTGGCATACGTGTCTGACCACCGACCAAGATAACTTCGTTAATCTGTGATTTTTCCAAACCCGCATCTTTCAATGCCTTTTTGCATGGTTCAATTGTACGTTCAATTAAATCCGCAACCAACGATTCCAACTTTGCACGTGTCAAAGTTGTGTTAAAGTGCTTTGGCCCAGTTGCATCTGCCGTCAAATAAGGCAGGTTAATATCTGTCGATGTTTTCGAAGACAGTTCAATCTTTGCCTTTTCCGCGGCTTCTTTCAAACGCTGCAATGCCAATTTGTCACCAGACAAATCAATGCCAGACTGCGCTTTAAATTCCGCAATTAAGTGTTCCAAAATACGCGCATCAAAGTCTGAACCACCCAACGCCGTATCACCGTTTGTTGATTTTACTTCGAACACACCATCAACAATTTCCAAAATAGACACGTCAAACGTACCACCGCCTAAGTCATATACTGCGATAATTCCATCTTTGCCCTTGTCCAGACCATACGCCAATGCCGCCGCCGTTGGTTCATTAACAATACGCAAAACATTTAAACCCGCGATACGCCCCGCATCTTTTGTTGCCTGACGCTGAGAATCATTAAAGTATGCCGGAACAGTAATCACCGCATCAGTCACTGTTTCACCCAGATAACTTTCCGCGTCTTTTTTCAGTTTTGCCAAAATCATTGCAGAAATCTGTGACGGCGCATATTTTTTACCGTCCATTTCAACCCATGCGTCGCCGTTTTCGCCGGCCACAATTTTATATGGCACGCGCGCGGCAATTTCTTTTACCGCCGGGCTGTCAAAACGCAACCCCATCAGACGTTTAATTTCATAAATTGTATTTTCAGGATTTGTCACCGCCTGATTTTTTGCGGTAATACCGACCAACTGTTCGCCACTACTGGTTAATGCAACAACAGATGGTGTTGTGCGCTGACCTTCGGCATTTTCGATAATTTTTGGGTCACTGCCATCCATAAAAGCCATGGCGGAATTAGTTGTTCCCAAGTCAATACCTAATACTTTTCCCATTTTTTCACTCCTTAAAATTTTTTGCTTACCCACGATATAGTTAATCAAAAAATGTTTTCAAGGGGCAATAGATACATTTTCTTATCGAAATCGCATTTATTTACACACTAAAAAAACGCCCCACCCAGGGCGTTTTGTATTACTTTAATCTTTTTCTTAGTTCTGGTAAATATTTATCCATAATTCTGTCTTCCACCTCGTTCTTATCTCGCGCCTCAAAGAACGCACGTGTATATCTTTTTGCCCCCGCTGCATTACCGCCATATGCACTGCCACGGGCTGCGCGTGTTGAATATTCTTCCCAAGATTTGCAGAAATAGTGATTTATGCGAATTTCCTTTGTCGGAATCAGTTTTGTACGCTTTGCAACCACTTGTTGATGACAACTGGTGCTGAATACCACACGCGGATTCACAATTGACTTATAATGCCACGTTTGTTTTCTGGCGCGATGCGTATAACTTTCACTGACCAGTCCTTGCGGTTTCTTTTTATGCCCATTTGAACCATACATTACCCAACGAATCCATACTTGCGTCACAGATCCAGGCTGCTTATCCAAAAAATCCATAATTGTGTTTCCACATCTATCTGGGATAATAAATTCATCTAAATCAATAAACGCCAACCACTTTGTATCCATTTTATGACGTGAAACACAGTCATTATATGCCGGAATTTGTTTTTTATCCCCTGGGAAATCGACCAATTCAACCAAACCACTTTTGACATATGGTTTTAATATTTCAACCGTATCATCAGTACTGTCGTTATTATACAAATAAAACTTTTCTACGCCGACTAACCTGTGATGTTCAATCCATTCTCGCAAATAAGGCCCCTCGTTTTTCATAATCGCACAAACCGCCAATTGATATGGGAATTTATATCCAGACTGTTTTAAATTCTTTTCATCTGCCCACATTTTTCGACCAGTCCAGAATCGATACCAACGGCCCTTAATATCTGTATGATAAATTAAGTCATGTACATATTCGCGCGTTCTTCTATGCGGAATCAGCGAACCTATTAAATTAGCAATTTTCTTTCTTACTTTATTCCCAGCACTTTTGGCCATAACTATTTTCCTTTTGCTCCATATATCGCCAGCCTATCATATATTCCTATTTATCCGCAACAAAAAACCGCCCAGGGTGGGGCGGTAAAAACGACTGAATTAGATTCAGATTATTTTTTCGCAGCAGTCGCAGCAATTGCTGCCGCCTTTGCTTTTTCATCTTCTTCCATTGGCATTTTACCACCGATTGTTGCAAACGCCAATTCTGCCTGGTGCAGACCCAATTCAACGCCCTCTGGCAACACCAAGTCTGTACCATGAACCACGTCACCGATTGTTAAATCGCTTAAATCGATTGTGATTTTTTCTGGGATAACATCAACCAAGCCACGCAATGCAACCTTACGTACAGCAAAGTTCAATGTACCACCCAGTTTCAAACCCTTAGAAGTTTCAACATTGATAACTTCAACCGGCACCACCACATTAACAGGACTTTTAACGTCGATACGTTTAAAATCCGCATGGATAACCGCATCAGACACCGGATGATATTGAATATCCATCAACATGGCATCTTCTGTACCGTTACCTGTTTCAATTTGGAACAATTTTGTCCGCAACCCAGGGGTTTTAATCAGCATTTCGAATTCACGACCATCCAATTCGATTGCAACAGGGGCTTTCTTTTCGCCATAGATAACCGCAGGGATTTTTTTATTATTGCGGATGCTACGTGCGGCCCCCTTGCCAGCAACGTTGCGAATTTCTGCATTTAATTTAATTGCCATTTTAATATCCTTTTATAGCATTTGTTTTATGTTATCGCAGCCTCCAAGGGTGCTGCGCGACGCGTATTATTACCTAAAAAAACCGAAAAATCAAGCGTTTTTATTCATTAAATTTTTTGTAAAATCAGGAATCGTGCGCGCCCATACGTCTTGTCTCGCAATACGCGCCAAACACGTTCGTCGGCATTGGTTTCATTGCCAACCTCTTGTTCCCAAACCAAAATCGCGCCATCCGCCACCACACGCCCCAGTTTTGCCACAAATGCGCACCCCAGGTCTGCATCCGCATACGGCGGATCCAAGAATATCAAGTTAGATTCCGCCCCAATGGATTGAATTCGCGACATCGCATCGGCATGAATTACAGTTCCCCGCGCACCAACCCCCAGCATTGCCAGATTATCACGCACCACCTTAATTGATGTTGGTGCAACATCTGTAAAAACGACCGTGGCATTTGCATACCGCGACAGGCACTCCAACCCAAACGCGCCACTGCCGGCAAAGGCATCCCAGACCCTTAAATACCCCTCATTATCCAAAATCCCTGATTCCAGCATATTAAACAACGCAATTCTGGCACGATTTTGCGTTGGGCGCGCCATTGGCGGCAACTTTAATTTACGCCCACGATACACACCTGAAATAATTTGCAATTTAGAATCCATACTGTAAAGTATATATCATGAAATTTATGAATCAAGCCATTGTTTCTGCTGTTCGCGCCGCCGCCCACGACGACGTACCAATTGGCGCAGTCATTGTTCGTGACGGCAAAATCATCGCACACGGCGAAAATCAAGTGCAATTAAAGCGCAACCCCACATTACATGCAGAAATCGTTGCGATAAATCGCGCATGTAAAAAACTGGGCGTTAAATTTTTAGATGACTGCGATATTTATGTGTCATTGGAACCATGCGCCATGTGTGCCACGGCGATATCACTTGCGCGCATAAAAAACATTTACTTTGCCGCGACCGACCCCAAGGGCGGTGGCATTACATCAAACGCACGCATTTACGACACAGACAAACACTTGTTTAAACCCACGGTACATCAAATTCCTGAATACGCAGACGAATCCGCCCGTTTATTAAAAGACTTTTTTACATTGCGCCGTCAAAAGAAATAAAAAACCGCCAACCGGCGGTATTTTTAAATCAGTGGCACACCTGTCATATCACTTGGTTGCGCAATCCCCAGCATTTTCAGCATCGTCGGCGCAATATCACGCAGTCCGCCATCACGCACACATGGCGCGTCATCTGCCACCAGAATCAAATTAACAGGATTGGTCGTATGTGCGGTCCATGGCATATTATTTTCTGCATCCCACATTTTTTCTGCGTTTCCGTGATCTGCCGTAATCAGTAATGCGCCCCCCAGTTTCAACACCGCCGGCACCAGTCGCGCCAATTGGGCATCCAGTGTTTCCATTGCGCGCACTGCGGCATCAACATTTCCTGTATGTCCAACCATATCCCCATTGGCATAATTCAGAATCACAACGTCGAATTCTGCCAATCGTGGCAACAGCGCATCTGTTATTTCCACCGCAGACATCTCAGGTTTCATATCAAACGTCGCAACCGCCGGCGAATCAATCAGAATCTTATCGCCATTTGGAAAGTCAATATTGCGTTCCGCATCAAAGAAATATGTCACATGATTATATTTTTCTGTTTCTGCGATACGCAGTTGCGACAAACCCGCCGCCGCCAGCACATCCCCCAGCGTATTTTGCACCGCCACATCTGGCAACAATGCCGGGCACAGTTCATTTAGTCCTTCGCCATATTGTGAAAAGCATAACACATGCGCACCTGTTTTCAGCATTTCACGCATAATCTGACGTGCGCGATCGCTGCGATAATTACAGAATAAAAACCCATCCTTATCCGTGACAGGAACATCGCCCGCAATAACGGTTGGCTTAATAAATTCATCCGTTTCACCACGTGCGTATGCCGCGCTCAACGCGTCATCAATAGACGGCGCCACGATATCAGATTCTGCGCATGCAATTGCATTAAACGCCAATTGCGTTCTGTCCATATTTTGATTTCTATCCATGGCATAGTACCGTCCGGAAATAGTTCCCCAAATTGCACGTCCATCTGCAAATGCACCCGCCAATTTATTTTTTATCAGCGCAACGTATTCTGGTGCAGACTGGGGCAGGGTATCGCGTCCATCTGCGATAAAGTGAATACACACACGCAATCCCGCCTTTAATATATATTCCGTAATTGTCAGAATATCATTAACATCCGAATGAACACGCCCATCACTCATCAGTCCTGCGACATGAACAACACCACCTGTTTTGCGCACATCTGCGATAAATTTTTGCAGTGGCTGATTTTCATCCCAATTTTCGATTTGAAATCTGCGCAAGAATTGATTTACCACGCGTCCTGCGCCCATTGTGATATGTCCAACCTCGGAATTTCCCATTGTTCCATCTGGTAATCCGACTGCGACGCCACTGGCATCCAAAACCGAGTGCGGATATTTTTTCAACAGTTCATCAAAGAACGGCATCTTTGCCAACGCAACAGCATTATTATCACGCGCATCATTAATACCAACACCATCCATAATACACAAAACAAGTGGCTTTTTCATATTTCTAATCCCCCATATAAATTCACTTAGGCAAAACGTATCATATCCGTTTTTTGATTGCAAAAGAAAAAGAAAAATTGTATAAATCAAACGGATAGGACGACTTTCATACATCATACTTTTTTTACGGAGAAAAACATGAGCGGGAAACCATTTCAACCAAACTCTGTTGATGAACACATTGGCCAACGCATGCAATTGCGTCGCGTAATGATGGGCATGTCTCAAAAAGACCTGGCCAACATATGCGGCGTCACATTTCAGCAAATTCAAAAATACGAAAGTGCTGGCAATCGCATATCTGCGTCACGTTTATTTGAACTCAGTCGGGCTCTTGAAACCCCCATATCATTTTTCTTTTCTGGTCTGCCGGGCAACATTGTCGAAGAAACCACCCGCACAGGCATTCGCACGGGTCGTATTGCCGACGCCACCGAAGACGACCCATTGGCAAAAAATGAATCATTGGAATTAATTCACCTGTATTGGAAATTATCCAACGACGCCCAGCGCGAACTGGTTATGAAATTACTGCGCAATTTATTGGGTCCAACACCAACAGAATAGGGGACGTTCCCTTATGTGACGGGATGGCTTAGAAATTTATCCACCCACACTCTCGACTCTTCCCCCCCCCCCTTGTCGCTTCGCGGCACTTCGTAGTCATTGCGAGCAAACGAAGTGCAGCGTGGCAATCCAGTGAATAGCGCATATAAAAAATCCCCCAAACGGGGGATTTTTAAAGCCGCTGCATCATAAAATTCTCGGGGGAACCGGACGAGCCCCCAGCGTCCCAACTTTCCGTATTAACGCCACCAACATAGCCCATTTTACCACCGTTTGTTCCACCATTGGTCATATTGGCATACGGATCAACCAATTCATTGTGGTGCATGGCACCAGCGCCACCGCCGCCGCCAGACGAAGGCTTAGTGCCCGTACCCGTGCCACCACTGCCCGTTCCAAGCACACCACCACCAACTGATGGATTTATAGGAACAAAGCCGGCATTGTTCCACGAATCAATCAACAACTGGTCTTTTGGTGACCCCCACTTAAATTCAGTCACCATTCCACCGCCTGTGACAGACGGCACCCGGAACGACGTACGCAAACTATTATCCGCGCCACTGAACACACACGTACGATAATCATCCGGCTTTGTTAATGTCCAACATTGTGTATCCAATACCTTATGGTCATTTTTGGTCATTCCCCGTCCATACATCATATCAATTTTCGAGAATGCCACCGCCGTCTTGCACGAATTGGTATCCTGGTCAAAATATTGTCCCATTTCGCACTTTACACACGTGCCATCTTCTTTATTTGGACCACCCAATGCGCCCTTGGCACATGCGACACATGTCGTATCATCAACGGCAGCAAACGTCATATTATTATCCCGACAGAAATATCGCACACAATCCCCACTTTGATCCAAGACATGATCTTTGCTGTTATACTTATTTGGATCAAATCCTTTACAGAACGTCAAGTCACGAACTGTAATCATATCCTGGGATGCCAAGACACAATCCGTTTCCGTCGCATTTGGCGTATATCCCGGCCGACATAGTATCTTTTCATTCGCCCCACACCGACGAACCGAATGAACTGACGAATTAACACCACTCCAATCCTTCCACTGGCACCCAACATGAACCGGCGCCACCATTGCACCGTTTTCCATAACCTTTGTCACACCAAGCACAATATTAATTTCACCACAATCTTTGCCATTTGTTTTGTTATTTCCCACGGTGCAATTTTTTGTTTGACTAAAGACATTAATATTACCCGCCAACGATGAATTATATATCCCATCTGCTTCATTTTTCTTCAACGCAATTTCTCTTGGGAACGACATTGAAAGCGGTGATACATCTTCATTCAGGGTCGCCTTTTGTGGTGCGCAATTTGCCCCAGAAAACCCCTTTTCGCACAGCCACACACAATTTGAACCATCAATACCTTCGGGGAAATAATATTCAAACCACGAATATGTATGTCTGTTGAGATTCCCACATTGCATCTGATACGGACAGAAATATCCACCGTGTTCAACAATCTGTTCTGCAATTATACCAATAACCGCACCCTCGTCAGCCCAAAAATTTGTATTCATAAATTCTTTACTATACCCAATACCGCCACCACGGATAAAATCACCAATCTGATTATTGGTACACGAAGATGTCGCCCCCCACTTGGTTCTTAACGAACTGGTGACCGTTTTTACATTTGACAAATGACCAACGGTATTACCAGCATTAGCATCCCACAACGACAACGTCATTATCAACCCAGACAACAAAATACACTTACTTATACGCAACGTTTATTCCTTAGTCTTCTGTTTTATCCTCGCTGGCCTCATACGGTTTGCTATAGCAGATACCATTTACCATATAACCATCCCCCAGCATTTGACACTGTGTTTCATACCATGTGTCCGAAAAAGTACATTCATCACGCGTCAAATCATACGACGCCACGGTATCACTGGCATATTCCAAATCATTAAATGCCAAACATGTCATACGTGTTGTATTCTGAACACAGCGCCCCCATGTTTTTGCCCCCGGGATATCGGCCGATGTGCTGGATGTACTGCCATATACGTTATGATAGAACGACATCAAATCAACATCATCGTCACCACCATCACTGGAATCCAACCAATACCCATCCAGTTCCTCGCACGCCGAACTCAACACATAGTCCATCTGTTCGCGTACAGTTTGCAACGCACGTTCAACCTTTAATTTTGTCTGGTCTGGCAACGCATTATACGATCTATCTGTGGCACTAGGGTCTAAACAATTCAGCCCGGCATACTGTTGCACCATATCCGTCAAAGACCCTGCGCCACCATCAAACGCCAATTTTCGGCAGTTCCATGGATAGACTTGCCCCTGAACCGATGGCGTACAAATTTCCTGCAGGTAATTATCAACTGCCTCGTCACAGCCTTCGGCGATACGCATTTCATCAACACTATCAACAAAACTTAGCAGTGCCGTCAAACCACAGCGTACGCCCGCACTAATATCACTGGTACGATTATCATTGCCCGCCGTAATTTTGCCATTTCCGTCAAATTCACACCCGTCTGTATTGCCATACAGTGACGCACACGCGATAACCTTGTCTTCGCACATGCTGCGTGCGGCATATGCAGAAATCGCCCCCGACGACTGTGCCGTTGTGTTGTCAAATTCTTTTAATGCATTTGTTTGCGTGTCATAGCAATCTGCCATTGTACTGACACATGAATTTTTAACCTGTTCAATTTTATTATCTTGGGCCTGGGCAATTTCAATCAACGCACTGCGCTTAAATTCTTGCCATACAATATCTGCCTGGTCACGACATGTATCCAACGCCGTTTCTGCAAATTTACGTTTTTCATCCAAGAATTGATTGAACCGCGGATTCTGACCCAAAACATCACCATCGCCATCCGCACCATCCAGCGTTATAACATCGGCCAATTCAAACAAGCGTGGCGAATAAATCGGTTCGCCATTGGCCTGGTTTATATACGCACCACTATAATCCAAACAGCGATTATAATTATCACCACACGCCGCGTCCGTCGTTATTGCCGTTTTAACCTTGTCGATACATTCATTGATATCCGCAGAATTATGCGCGCGATAATTTTCCAAACGCGCTTCGCGCAGATACTTTTCCGCCTGGCGAACGGTGGATTTTACTGCCTCGCGCTGGGAATTTATTTTTTTCTCGTACGCATTACAATCTTGGGTAATCATGATGTTATACGCACTTTTCGCCATATTAAACACCACGTTATCCCCACATGCCTCGCGCGATAATTTTTCACACTGTTCATGCGCAGAATTATACAGTTTTGTCCCCTCTAGCGCGGACAAATCCAAATCCGCCCCACTATCAAATATCGATGAAGACCCAGAATTACTCCAAATATCATTCATATCAACCGCAAAATCCAAGCCGCCAAAACCACCCGCCAACAGGTCATTTTGTGCATTAGATGAACTGCCGGCCTTTTTTTCACCCGACAACAGCGCCCCAATTTCATTCAATGCCGCCTGGGCACCACTAACATCCGATTTAATTGCCATTTCACCAATGGTCGCACTGTACATTGCATCAACTTCGGACGCGGTCAAATCAACTGCCGCTAAATTAGTATCTTCAAAGCGTTGCAATAATGTTTTTGCTTCGTCCAGTGCCGCCTCTGTATCGCGGAATTCTTCGAAACGCGAACTGCAAAAGCATCTGCGATATGTATCATTTGCATTGGCACAGAATTGGTCCATACATGTTGCATACGAATCGCGACATTTGGCATACCCCCCGCCAATCTTGGACACATCAGAAAACACCGCCGTTGCACGCGCCGTCGCCATACGTCCAACGCCCGCATTTGCAATATTTGTCCCACTGCGCGCAACATTTGCCCCCGTCATGGTTGCACTGCGCGCGATGGCCGGACTGGCCGAACGAATTGTTATAATCCCGGATGTTCCCATACCGCGATTTGGGTTTGTCACCACCTGACGCGCCGCACTGCGCGCATTAGATACATTTTGATTGGTTGCACTGCGATTGGTCACACGGGCATTGCGGCGTGCCGTTGCACTGCGCGCACCCGCCGCCGTTGCAGACGCCGTCGAACGCTTTGAATCACGAACATCTGTTCGCACAGATGACACCGACGACGACGCACGCGGATTTGGCGCCTGACTCGCAGACACCATCGTTGCGCCAAAACACGCCGTCAAAACCGCAGAAATCTGACAAAAATTTGCGAACCAACGTTTCAACTTAATTCTCTCTTTTTACATATTCTATCATTTTTTGCCCATATGAATCAACAGCAATTATTCAATGCAACAATTAACCGCATTTTTGACCCAGGCCCCCAATCGCTTTACCGTGGATTTAGATTCTGACTTTTTCACATTTTCCTTATCCGCCTTGGTCTTTTTCATGTTACATTCTGAATCCGCCTCGGCGCGTTGATATACATCAGGCGCCACTTTCTTAACACCACTCAAATCAATCAGATTCATATTAACGCCCCAAAACAGCGAATATAAATCATATGCCTTGTTAAACAAATTATATGCATCCGTCGCATTTCCCGCGGACAGAGCCTTGGTACCAACCTCCATCAATCGCATTGACGCCGCCAACAAATGCTTTGATATACACCATGTCTCGCCATTTTCAGCTGTCGATTTTTGAACCACGCGCGCCATCAATTCTTTGCGCATATCGCGAATAGTGTTAATCATATCGTAAAACCCAGTTTTCTGGGTTTTGGCACCACTGAAAAAGAAATGTTCTTCCAATGAAATTAAATTCATCAATGCAACTGTCAAATCCTGGTCCGACGACAGGTCCAATGGATTAACTTTTTTTGCGGCATCTGCCTGTTCGACCAATTCTGCCATTGATAATTTTTTTGTTTTTGCCATATTACTTCCTTTCTATATACACAGGGTATAAAAATCCCAACATTTTGGTCAATATGATTTTATGACGCCACGCATATGCGCAGAACGCGCCCGCGGATTATTTTCTAATTCCACATCATCGGGCAGGGCGGTTTTAATCCCTGAAAATTGTGCCGGCACAACAACGGGCAAACGCGGGTCGCCCGACGCAGTCGTCCATTTGCGAAACGTATTCTTTACAATCCTATCTTCCAGCGAATGAAACGTCACACAAATACATTTACCACCCACCACCAGTCGCCCCGGTACCACCGCCAACGCGCGTTCTATTTCACCCATTTCATCATTCACCGCGATACGCAATGCTTGAAATACCGGTGCAACATCCTTTGGATTATAAATTAAATCACGTAATTCAAACGTTGTTTTCGGACACGCTTCTTTAATCGCACGCGCCAAGACATTAGCCTTTTTTACATCACCATAGTCGCGCAATATTTTCGCCAAATCTTGAACCGTTGCATGTTCTATTAAATCTGCCGCACTGCGCCCCTGTTCAGACATGCGCATATCCAGCGGCGCATCCATCCGAAAAGAAAAACCACGCGACGCAACATCAATCTGCATCGATGATATCCCCAGGTCAAAAACAATCGCATCATATACGCCATCTAAATCCGCAATATGCGAAAAAGTATCCGGAACAAAGTTAAACTTATCCCCATATTCCGCCTTTATCTGACGAACGTCTGACAACACATTTGGATCACGATCGAATGCCGTCACATATGCGCCACGCGACAAAAATGCGCGCGTATATCCACCTGCGCCAAATGTACAATCAACAATACGCTTGCCATCAATATCGCCCAACGCATCTAAGACCGCATTTAATAATACAGGTATATGTTTCATTTCTATTCAATCTCCACCTTGATACCCAGACCTGCAAAATCCGCCACCGTTGTATTTCCCAATTCCACACCACCTGGCAACGCCACCGTCGCAGTTTTTTCTGCACCATGCAAAACCAATTCTACGCGCGTATATCCACGTGGCAATGCAACCAAAGCCTTTTTCACATCTGCCAACACTGCCTGGTCACGAATATCCAATGTTATTTTTTTTGCGATTTTTGCAACCCACTGCGTCAGTGGTGTAATTGAATCAACAAATATAGACACACGATCGTCCCGATTTGATGTTTTCCCAGAAATCATAACCACATTTTCTGATGACAGTATTTGCGCGAATTCAATCGCCGCATCCCCAAACGCCACCGCATCAATATTTCCAAAACTATCCGACGCATTTATAGTTATCATTTCTTTGCCTGTCTTGGTACGACGACGTCCAAACGAATTAACATTAACCGCCACCTGCACAGGCTTTCTATCACCTAAACTTGCCAAGGTCGCACTGGTTGCCAAATTCGCACGTTGAATTAAATGTTTATACTGATCCAATGGATGTGCAGAAATATAGAACCCCAATGCAGACAATTCATTTTCTAAACGCTGTGAAAATGTCCATGGTGTGGTTTTGGGTAAATTTTTCAACAATCTATCTTCTGCGACATCGTCTTCAACAGTATTCGCAAACAATGATAAAGAATTCGCACTTTCACGTGACTTAGACGCATAGGTCAAAATTGTATCCGCGTTCATATAAATTGCGGCGCGATTTTTTTCTAACGAATCCAGCACACCTGTTTTTGCGAAAGCTTCTAAAATTCGCTTGTTCATAATTGGCGCGCATCGTTTTGCAAAATCAGTCAGGTTTTTAAATTTACCATTTGCATTTCTTTCTGCGATAATTGCATCTGTTGCAACCGTTCCAACACCCTTTAATGCCGCCAATCCATAGATAATTTTTCCATCCCGCACAGTAAATAAAGATTCACTTTGATTGATATCCGGTGCAACAATTTGAATACCAAAATTTGTTTTTGCATCATCTACAAATATTGCCAATTGATCTGTATCATTCAAATTACTGGACATAGATGCCGCTAAAAATTCTGGTGTATAATTCGCCTTTAGGTACGCGCATTGATTTGCCACAATAGAATACGCAATCGCATGTGATTTATTAAATGCATACTTTGCAAATTCCTTAAAACGTTCCCATAAATCTTTTGCCGTTGCACGATCAAGCGTCTGTTCTTTTTCGCACCCGTCTAAGAATTGAACTTCTAACTTTGCCAACAGGTCTAGTTTCTTTTTACCCATGGCCTTGCGCACAGTATCCGACTGGCCACGTGTAAATCCCGCCAACGCACGCGTTAATTGCATAACCTGTTCTTGATAAACAATAATACCATATGTTTCTTTCAAAATCGGTTCTGCCTTGGGATGCACAAACTCAACTTTTTCTTCACCATGCATACGCGCAATAAATTGCGGAATCATCGCAATTGGCCCGGGTCGATTTAATGCATTCAACGCAGAAATTTCCAAGAAACTGGTGGGATGCATCTTGCGTAATGTTTGTTGAACAAATTGGGCATCAAATTGGAATATTCCTTCGGTCAAACCCTGTTGCCACAAGCGCATTGTTTTTGGATCATCTGTCGGAATCTGATCCAAATCGATATTAATTCCACGCGTCTGCTGAATCAATCGCGTCGCATACTTTAACACAACCAGCGTTTCCAACCCCAAGAAATCAAACTTAATCAATCCTGCGCTTTCCAAATAGTGACCATCAAATTGACATGATGGCAACGGGTTGGCAGGATCACGATAAACCGGCGCAATTTTTGTTGTTGGTCTATCACCAATAACAACACCACACGCATGTTGGCCCAGATTGCGCAAGCTTCCTTCCAGTTCTTCTGCGATTGTCACAACCTTGCTTAAATCTTGATCATTATTTAACACATCTTGAATTTCGCTGGACATACTAACCGCATCTTTCAGCGTCTTGGCATCCTGTGGAATTAACTTTGACAATCTATCTGACTTGGAATAGGGCATACCATAAACACGCCCAATATCACGAATTGCACCACGCGCCTGTAACGAACCAAATGTAATAATACGACACACAGAATCATGTCCATATTTATCACACACATACGCCAGTACGCGTTCAATACCCGTCGGTTCAAAATCAACGTCAAAGTCCGGCATAGAAATACGATCTGGATTCAAGAAACGCTCAAACAGCAATCCATATTTTAACGGATTAACATTTGTAATCCCCAACGCCCACGCAACAATTGAACCCGCCCCAGATCCACGTCCAGGCCCCGTCAAAACATCGTTATTTCTGCACCAATCAATATAATCTGCAACAATCAAGAAATATCCTGGGAATCCCATACCAATAATAACCCCCAGTTCAAATTCTGCCTGGTCATAGTACGGCTGGGTATCAGTAATTCCATGCTGTTCCAGTCGGCGTTTTAAACCATTCATCGTATCATCGCGCAACATTTGGCATTCTGTTTCCAAGTCTGCACCAAAACGTGGCAACAAGGGTTTTTCATGCACATTAACCATAAAACCACATCGCTGTGCAATGACAACCGTGTTTTCAATCGCCTCGGGCAGGTCAGAAAAAATATCTGCCATTTGTTCATATGATTTAAAATACTGTTCCGATGATTTGCGCGGCCGTTCTGGATCAATAACTTTGGTCTGACCCAACACGCACCCCAGTGCATCTGCCGCCTCGTAATCTGTATCTGCGGCGAAGCACACATCATTTGTTGCAACAATCGGAATATTTAAATCCCGCGCCAAAGTCAAAAATCCGGCCTCTGTCTTAATTTCCTCTTCAAATCCATGTCGCTGAATTTCAATATAGAATCTGTCTCCGAAGATTTCCAAAAAGCGTTTCGCATAAACTTCTGCCTGGGCGTCTTGTCCATTTAAAATCGCCATTCCAATTGGCCCCAGGTGCGCCCCAGACAAACAGATAACCCCATCACTATGCGTTTGCAATTCATCAAACGAAACATATGGCCCCAAATGGTGGTTGTCGCCACGCATATACATAATACGATTTAATTCGCACAGGTTCAAATATCCCGTGTGATTTTGTGCCAACAAAACAATCTTGGACAAAGAATTCGACCGCAATATTTTTGGATCTGCACTATGATGATTCAAGGATATTTCAATACCAATAATCGGCTGCAATTTATTAGACGGCATAACATCTGAAAATTCTGCACACCCCGACATCAAATTAGTATCCGTCAATGCACACGCAGACATGCCAGCCGCCGCGCACAATTTTGGAATCATGCCCACACTCAAAGTACTGGCGCCAACTGAAAAACGAGAATGCGTACGAAGATGAATAAATTGATTTTCCATGCCCGAACCATAGCAGAAAATAGTCCCCCAGGGCAACCACATATTTTACAAAAATATATTGACAAAACAAATATTTTGTATTTAAATCAGATACAACATTTACATCAACCAAGGATGATAGAGAAATGAAAACAACCATAAAAAAATTAATACCATTTGTATGTGCTGTCGCATCTGCGGCATGCGCCACAGTTAAAGAAAACACAATATACAGCGAACAATACGATTTGCCAGACGACAACACCTACTATGTACAAAATATTTGGTACCAATCAAACAACAATAAAATTCTGATGCATTTAATCGACCAGAACAAACAATCCAACATTTGGACAATACCTAATAAATCCGTGTCACGCGATATTTTTTACGCCCAGCCAAACGATACAATTGTCGTTAAACAAAACAAGCCAATAAATATTAGTTTGCAAAATCGCATGTCACAGAAAGTTCGATAAACTAAAAAAACGGGGTTAAACCCCGTTTCTTTTTTTAGTGTAATTTACCACAACAATGCTTAAACTTTTTCCCAGAACCACACGGGCAGGGCGCATTGCGACGACTATCACTGCCGGCGGCCTGATTCAGACCCGCATCATGCTTTGCACGTTCGGCCTCGGTCGCGGCAACATCTTCGCGTGTCAATTCCATACGACTGATATAAGAAATCGACATAATCTTAAAATTGTTTATCGTATTTTTAAACAATTCCAATGCTTCGCGCTTATATTCATACAACGGATTCTTCTGTGCATATCCACGCAAACCAATTGCGCCTTGCAGATAATCCATTTGTTGCAAATGACGTTTCCACACAGAATCCAACGCACCCAACATCATTTGTCGTGACGCCATTTGCATTAATTCTGGGCCATATTTTGTTGCCTGATGGTCATATCTGCGCATTGCCAAATTCTGCAATGTTTCATATGCCTTGCGTTCAGTGATATTTTCATCTGTTTTCCACTTTTCAATATCTGTAATATCCAACGCAAACACGCGCATCATCGCATTATGAATTCCATTCAGATTCCAGTCCATCGGATGTGCTTTTTCTGGGATATTATTTTCACAAATTAATTCAACAACATCCCCAATCATCTCACGCGCCAACGGCGACAAATCTTTAGACACCATTAAATCATCGCGCTGCTTATAGATAACGGTACGTTGTTCGTTCATAACATTATCGTATTTCAGCAACTCTTTACGCGCCTCGAAATATCTAGATTCAACTCGCTTTTGCGCTTTTTCCAAGGCTTTTGTAATCCACGGGTGGGTAATTGCTTCGCCTGTTTTTAACCCCAGTGTATTCAACATCCCGCCCAAACGCGCGGCACCAAATATACGCATTAAATCATCATCCAATGCCAAAAAGAATTTAGAATCACCTGGGTCTCCCTGGCGTCCAGAACGCCCACGCAACTGATTATCAATACGACGCGATTCATGACGTTCTGTTCCAATAACATACAAACCACCCGCATCTAGAACTAATTTTTTATTAGCCTCTATTGTGGCATAGATTTCTTTTTTCTTATCTGCGAAATCTGGTGCATCCGCATCCAATGCCGCAATCAGTTCTTCGGCATTTCCCCCCAGTTTAATATCCGTACCACGCCCCGCCATATTTGTTGCGATTGTCACCGCCCCAGGCGCACCCGCCTGTGCAACAATTTTAGCTTCGGATTCATGGTGTTTTGCATTTAAAACAGCTGGCGTTATTCCCAAACGCTTGCGAACAATCGCAGCCAATTCTTCTGATTTCTCAATTGACACCGTTCCAACCAGAACCGGCTGTTTGCGCGCGACACAATCTTCAATCTGCTTAATAATCGCATCATATTTTTCATCTTTATTTCGATAAATTTCGTCATGATGATCATTACGTGCAACCGGTCGATTTGTAGGAATCGACACCACGCGCAATTTATAGATTTCTTCAAATTCTGCCGCCTCGGTCATGGCAGTACCCGTCATACCAGACAATGTTGGATACAATCTGAACAAATTCTGATATGAAATACTGGACACCGTCTGATTTTCAGGCTGTACTGCGACATGCTCTTTGGCTTCTATTGCCTGATGCAACCCCTTGCCAAATCGACGCCCGGTCATAACACGTCCGGTAAATTCATCAACGATTAAGATTTCGCCATTACGCACAACATAATTCACATTTTTTTGGAACAAATGATGCGCCAATAACGACTGTTGAATATGCATAACCAGTGCTGCATTTTCCGCGGCATATAAATTTTCACCAACTAACAATCCGGCATCTTTCAGCAATCTAGTTGCCGTATCTACACCGGCTTCTGTCAGTGTAACATGTCTATCTTTTTCATCTTTTGTAAAATCTGTTTCTGCAAATTGCGCAACCACCGCATCAACTTTCGCGTACAATTCACTGGTATCTTCGGCAGGTCCAGATATAATCAATGGGGTGCGGGCCTCGTCAATTAAGATACTATCGACTTCATCGACAATGGCGTAAAAGAACGGACGCAACACCTGTTGTGTTTTGCTAAATTTCATATTATCGCGCAAATAATCAAATCCCAACTCAGAATTAGTCACATATGTGATATCACACGCATACGCCGCACGTCTTTCTTCATCGGTCATATCATGTTGAATAATACCAACCGACATACCCAAAAACCGATAAATTTGCCCCATCCATTCTGCGTCGCGTGACGCCAAATAATCATTTACTGTAATCAAATGCGCACCCTTGCCATGCAGCGCCTTTAAATACATCGCCAACGTCGCCACCAGCGTTTTTCCTTCGCCAGTTTTCATTTCTGCGATTTGTCCATTGGTCAAAACCATACCACCAATCATCTGAACATTAAAGTGGCGCAGACCAATCGTACGAACCGACGCTTCGCGCACCAAGGCAAACGCATCTGGCAAAATATTTTTTTCTTTTTCACCCGCCACCAATCGCGCACGCAATACATCTGTCTGGGCGCGCAATTCTTCATCACTCATCGCATGATATTTTGGTTCTAAATCATTGATTAAGGACACAGTTTTATCATAACTTTTAACAATTCTGTCATTTGCAGAACCTAATATTTTACTTAATATATTTTTCATACCCTTTTTTCCTTATTTTATCACGAAATATATAGCAATTTTGCGCCTTGCGGTCAAGATACTTTATGATATAATACGTTATAGGCAAACAAACAAGTGCCAAAAACAAAAAATTATAATTTTTCTGAGAAATAGGGGGAATTTTTCATATGCGCACACCAGCCAAAGCACTAAAACCGGAAAACATTACCAGCGATGTATTTATCGTTGCACCGACACAAATTGAATATATCGCAACAATTTTTGGCAACACAGTGGCAAACACTATGAACATGCGCACTTTTGCGCCAAAAATCCGCCAAATCGCAGAACAGGCCTTGCGTCATGCCCTAACATCGGCACGCAAACAAGGTGAATAAGTTTTTATTTGAAATCCCACATTTTCGTGATAGCATACACATCCGTCAGATAGACAGGACATGGCTGACACCACTTGGACGTCAGAGGAAAGTCCGGACTGCTTGGGACGGCATACTGGCTAATGACCAGGCGGAGCAATCCGACGATTAGAGCAACAGAGACGAATCGATTAATTTCGGGTGAAACGGGCAATCTCTATGCGCAGCAACTTCAAATAGGCCCCCTATATGTGTCCCACATTGGGGGCGGGTAGAAGGCTTGATGTATTATGGTAACATAATATACAGATTAATCATGTCCGCTACCCTTACATGGTGTGCGAAACACACTGGGTTTGGGCAGAACAGAATCCGGCTTATCGTTTATCTGACAAACGTCCCCCACGGGGGACGTTTTTTCATCGTTGTTTCAAACCATTTATCAATTCACTAAACAACACACTGGTCTTATCCAATGCCGCCTTGCGCCACCGCACATCAGACGGATACCAACTTTCCGTCAAATTATTTAATGTATCTGTTCCAATGCGCCCATGATTTATTAAATCATAGCGCGCATCCCCCATATCCATACGCTTATAAATCGGTGACATAATCGGAAATTCACCCGTGCCAATTTCAAAATCTGCGGTATATACTGGGATATCTGGCGCCCCATATCGCACTTCTAAATAATCCACCAAATCCCCCAATAACAAGGGGCCGAAAACTGCGCGTTCATCAGACACAACCGGCGTCTTGGTAAAATTATTATCAAAGAACCGTGTGCTATCATGATGCTTGGGGTGCGACACCATCAGTTGTCCCGTCACCACGCCACGCTTTCTATCAAACCGCCCCAGTCCCGTATGCAAACCAATCGATGTCAAAGACTTTGCATCCTTCATAACATTATCATAAATACTGGTTGTCATTTTATTTTCAATCGCAGGTGCCGCGCCACCATAAAACAAGCCATATGGATGCCGATACTGACCGAAACTGATTGCGTCCCACGCACCATCTTTCAGATGGCGGCGACGAAACGCCTTAATCGCTTCTTTTTTATGAATTTTGTCGGGTTTCGACAACAGCAAATCATGTGCCAATTCATACCGCGGATTTTGTGGCAAGGATTCGGCCTTGGAAAAATCAACACCAAAATTACGATTTAAATCAACCAGCCCACCACGCGTATTATCCATAACTTCGCGCATACGATTTTGCATTCCCCAACCATTGATAACATGAATCAAAACAATCGTATAGTTAGCCAAAATTTCAGGGTCTAAATCCCGGGCAAACCTATCCAAGAACATATTTTGCGCGGCACTGCCATAATATCCTTCGATACCATGAACGCCTGAATTTATAACAACCTTGTGCGGGCCACATCCAATTAAAACATATGGGATATCATACGCATGTCCATTTGCCGAACACCACAGTAAATCCCCATACTGCATGGCACGCTTATAGAATTGTTCGGTTGCCTGATGCCAGTTTTCAGAATAATAATCATCACGCATAACTACGTCCTTTTTGTTATTATTCTCTCTCTGTGCTACATAACCTTACCACTGGATGGATAAAAAGTTAATTGAATTTTTTCCCAATTTGCAAACTCATTTTCCGGCAGCATCCGCAACGGCTGGCACGTCTGAATTGCCGCCTTAATTGTATCCAAGACATATGCGAACGCCGCATCTGTTTCCGCACGCGCCGCAGATTCAAACCAGACATCCCGCACAGTCCCATTTTTCCGCATCGTCAGATGCGCCACCGCACGAATATCCGCGACATCTGGACGGGCCGTATCAATCACCCAACAACGTGTCATCGCCACACGCAATGCATCCACAACCGACACTGTCAATGTGCGATTCAACGACACAGTTTCACGATTAACACGAACAACCGTTCTTTTCTTTTTTGCCACAGGCTTATCTTCTACCTTTTTCTGTTCAGGCTTTTCTGTTTTCGAATCTTTTTTGTCTTTCGGTTCTTCTTCTGGCTCCTCTACCTCTGGCTTTTTGTCTTCTTCTGGTTCAACCAAGGTCGGCTTTTCTATTTCTACCTTTTCTTGTTCTTCTGGCAGTTTTTTCTCCTCTGCCGATGGCTTTGCCACGGGCGCAACTGTTTCCTCGGGCTGCTTATCTGCGACATGCCCAACATTATACAATTTGGTTTCTTCACCGGACACAACAACTTTGTCCAAGTCGATTTCAATAATTTGAATTCTATCAGGCGCAACCAATTTTGCACGGTTAATAACAACAACCGCGGCGGTCACCATAATCGCAACCAGCCCCAAATGCCCCACAACAGACATCAGCAAATTTTCCAGTGAAAATTGATTAACGCGTGCCATATTTATTCTGGTTGTGTCCTTAATCCTACTTTCTGGAACCCTGCATCTTTTAATTTACCCATCACAGACATAACCGCGCCATAGTCCGCATGTGTATCACCACTTATCATAATTGTCAGATTTGGATTTTCTCCACGCATTGCAATTGCACGTGCAACCACATCATCACGACTTAATTTCATTTCTGACAAATAATAATTTCCTGCGGCATCAACACTAATTTGGATTGCATGGTCATTTCCCGTCATCGCAGACGCACCCGCACGTGGCAACTCTAAATCAATTCCCGTTGTCATCATCGGCGTTGTCACCATAAACACCGCCAACAACACCGTCATAACATCAATCATCGGCGTCAATTGAATACTGCCATCTGCCTGACGGCGACGAATTCTAGACATATGCAACACCTTACTTTTTACTTTTCAATTCCCGACAAACATCTGTCAGCCTATCATACAAATCGTCTGATTTTTTTGCAAAGAACTGATGTGCAATCGCCGCCGGCACCGCCGCAATCAACCCCAGCGCAGTCGTACCCAACGCCACCGCCAGCCCCGGCGCAATAACACCAATACTGACCGATTGGTTGATACCAATTGATGCGAACGAATCCATAACCCCCCACACCGTTCCAAACAAACCAATAAACGGCGAAATATACGCAACCATATTCAAGAACCATAAATTCTTGTCATATGGTCTTATCAATCTATCTGTGATAACATCTAAATTATCTGTTGGCTTAACCTTAACCGGGTTCTTTTTAAACGCGCGCCACAAACGAATTTTTTCAATAATCACCGCCCACGACAAAATACTAAACACAACCAAAACAATCGACACAAATATGGTCATGATATCACCAGTAAATAGTGTCAATAACGAGAAATTATTTTCCATACCAATCTTTCCTTTGTTTTTCTTATTTTAAACTAACTGCGCAATAAACTCTTCTGGTATTCTTTTTGGACGCATATCCGCCCCCAAGTACACAACCTTAAGATTTATTATAGCACAATCATTCCCATCTTTCACGAATTTTTGTTCTATTTTTACAATTGCGGCCCCAATATCCGTCATACGTGTCTCGACAACAAAATCATCTGCCGCGCGTAACGGCTGCAAATATTTAATATTTAATTCCCGGATAACAAATCCTATATCATCACCAACGACCACATGCCCACGCAGCCAATTCATACGCGCACGCTCTGCAATTTCTAAATAGCGCGCATGATAAACGATACCTTCGGCATCGGTATCGGCATAGGCAATTGTAAATGGGAAAACATGAGTTTTCATTTTACAAAATCCCCCGCATTTATATCCAGTTCTTGCTTTAATCTATCTGCGACACGCTGCCTAATTTCATCAAACACACCACGCAACACAGGTTCAAAATCAAACATCTTTGCAAATTCATCATCAAAGAACATTTTCCAATAAAAATTATCTGCATACTCGCCAACATATGCCAAATCCTGTGCGCACATGTGCTGTACCGCCGTATCCATTACATCCAACGCCTTGACCAGGCGCGATTCTGCGCTTTGTCGCGCATCATATTCCGCAAAGCATGCACGAATATCATCATTACGCAACATATCGACAATCTGATTTACCGCCACAGATTCATCTGCATGTTTTTGCACCCGCACTGCATCTGTTTGCTGATGCAACGGCACATCATGCGCAATCGCCTCGGGCAGGTCATGCAACAAACATAGCTTCAAGACCTTTTCAAAATCGACATTATTTACCAGATATGGTCGCAACACCATTGCCATCAACGCCATATTCCACGAATGTGCCGCAACAGACTGCTGCGCACCATCAGACATACGGGTCAGGCGATATTCGCATTCTAACCGCTCTGCAATCTGCAAGAAATCAACAATTTGCCTCATTTTTCCAGCCCCAGGTGCTGATATCCCGCATCTGTAATAATACGCCCACGCGGTGTGCGCTGAACAAAGCCCAACTGCATCAAGTACGGTTCAATCACATCTTCAATCGTGTCGGTTGGCTCTGACAGTGCGGCGGCCAGATTTTCGATCCCAACCGGCCCCCCCGCATAGAATTTAATAATCATATTCATATATTCACGGTCAATCTCATCCAGACCACATCCGTCAATATGCAGTTGGAACAGGGTGGTTTTTATAATATCTGCCGTGATTTGATTTTTCCCCAATGCGCTGGCAAAGTCGCGCGCACGTTTCAACAGACGATTTGCAATACGCGGTGTCCCACGTGCAGATTTTGCCAACATCAATGCGCCATCGGCATCAATTGGCATCCCCAATATATTCGCACTGCGCATAATAATTTTTGCCAAATCTTCTGGTGAATAGAACGTCAGACGCAAATCAATTCCAAATCTGTCACGCAATGGATTTGACAGCAACCCTGTACGCGTTGTCGCCCCAACCAGCGTAAATGGGGGCAGGTCAATACGCACACTTTTTGCACTGGGACCTTCGCCTAACATAATATCCAGTTTAAAATCTTCCATCGCGGAATATAAAACTTCTTCTATTGCCGTTGGCAAACGGTGAATTTCATCAATAAACAATACATCCATCGGTTCCAACGCCGTTAATATCGCCGCCAAATCACCTTGCTTGGTCAGCATTGGCGCCGCCGTTGCCCGAAAATTCGTTCCCAATTCATTTGCCACAATATGTGCCAGCGTTGTCTTGCCCAGTCCCGGGGGGCCATACAGCAACACATGATCCATTGCCTCGGCACGTGACCGCGCCCCAGAAATAAACACAGACAAATTCTGCTTTAAACCTTCATGCCCTACAAAATCAGACAACGTACGCGGACGAATAGTCGCCACCATATCATCTGGAATATTTGCATCTAAAAATCGTTCTTTGTTTTGCATTATTACAACAACTTGCTTTCTTCGTTTTCACGCCCAACATAGGCCTTCAAATCATTATACATCTGTCGCAAATCCGCGGCCTGGCCATACGTTGCATCCGCGTTTTTGACACGAATTGTTTCCAAATCTATCTGGGCCTGTTTTTTCAACACCTGGGTCAGATGTGTTGCAAACCCCTTGGCCTCATCTGATTCCATTGCGCCCTGTAATAACAATCCGCGATTTGGGCGTGGCGACAAGAACGCAAAATCTGAAACCGACGAATCCGGCGACACCAATGCAAACCCGGACACTTCTGGGCGTCGCATCATTGCCTGTAACACATACCATGCCCCCAATTGATGTCCGGCCAGCCAAATTTTATCGCTATCTTCGTTGTGATTTTGAATCCAGTCTATAACAGTCGCGATATCCAGCATATTTTCCGACGTCGTACCTATGGCCCCCTCAGAATCATTTACACCGCGATAATTAAATCGTACAACAGAAAAGCCTATATCCATAAACGCGCGAAACATTGCATATGACACACGATCATTCATGTGATACTTTTGACGCGGATTACCCGACAAAATCACCGCCAACGGCGCCGCCGGCGTTGCCGACTTATGATAAACAGCATGCAATTTTCCAGATTCACCTGCGATTATGATATCAACCATATTTCCACCTTTCTGTTTTATATTTGATTCTAACTTAGAACAAAGAGATGCCAAATTTCAATAAAAATATTTTTGCTTTGACACAATTATCTAAAATGTTCTAAGATTTAACCGAGAGAACCAAAGGCTTTAATATGTCTAAACTTATTTTGACGTCTGTTTTTGCAGTTTTATGTGCATTTTCTGCGCGTGCGGCGGACATGGTATATGAAGATTTTCAGACAATTTATACTGAAACACCTGTACAATCTTACTATGCATACCCAGACGATCCGAATTTCATCCCTGAAACAGAATTCATGGAACGCGCCGACAGTTTGGACTATGACCAAAACATAATTGCGGCCCGCGACGCCGAACAAATGGCACATCCTGGTGTTATTTTCGCAGATCGCCCGATGATTATCTGCCGTAATTTTGGCTGCACACGACTAAACGACAAAATCACACGAACATTTTTATTTAATAGCCTGGCAAACATGTTCATGATGAACGCACACTCACGCGTATATATCTGCGAAGCCGACCCATTCTCGCGCGATTGTTTGCAATCTGGTATATCATTTCCTGTTCGCAGCGGAATTGCAAACGCAATGGTCAAAATTCCCAAGGCAACAATTTCACAAGTCAATGTATCAACAGGACTGTCCAAGGCAACCGTTGGCATGACATACGAATTCTTGGTAAATGGCATTGACCGCAAGTGCGAACCAACCGTTATGGACATTATGGTTCCAATCAATTCCCAGGCAACACTGTCAAATCGCGAATTTGCCTGCAACATGACCAGCGACGGATTCAGCAATGTATCATTATTAGTCAGCATTGATTATATCGACCTGGACTATGGCATACTGGGCGGGTATTATTCATTAGGCATGCAAGGCCCAACAACCGGCGGTGGCACAGGATACGCATTGTTTAAAACGGAATTCGCAACCAGTGGCATGCAATTCCGCGCCGCAGTTGCCGCCGAAGAAGATATGGCGGGCGCCAACAATGCAATGCGCACAATTCAACCTGGCGAATACGCAGTTGAACCATTAAAAAAATAATATATGATTTCTGATTCAGGATTATGATTTCCTAGTCAGAAATCAGCAATCATAAATCAGAAAATGAAACGAACAATTCTTATTATTGACGACGACGAAATTCTACGAACCACCTTGGCGCGCGGCTTGCAGAATGATGGTTTTTACACCATAACTGCCGCATCTGCAGAAAACGCATCCGAAGTAATGACCAAAATGTCTGTTGATGCGATTATTTTAGACCGCATGATGACCGGTATTGACGGATTAACTTTTTTAAAAAATTTGCGTAATCATGGCGATACAACACCTGTAATAATGCTGACGGCTATGACGGGGGCAGAAAATACAATTGACGGCCTGGCGGGCGGGGCAAATGATTACTTGGCAAAGCCGTTTCAGATGCGCGAACTTGTCCTGCGCCTGAACAACATTATAAAAACAACGCGCAAAACCGCCACACCAATGCCAGATGGCCTGACATTTATTGACAATGAATTCTTTGTATCGCAACCAAACGCACAACCGCAATTATTGGCCTTATCGGGCGAAGAAAAGAAATTATTACAAATGCTGACCCGACCAATTGGAAACATTGCGCCCGCCGCACCAATGGTTGCAAAACGCTTGCGCAATAAATTAAATTTAGTATTATCAAATCTAGACATAATAACTATTCGCGGCCAAGGCTATAAATTAGTGAATACAGAATTGGCCCGAAACAACTAAAAACGGTGACCGAACATGAGATTGATTCCACGCAGTTTTTTATGGCGTACCATTTTAATGATATTGATTCCACTAATTATCGCCCAGGTTATTGTTGCGAACGCATTTTTTGGCAACCACTGGTCGCGTGTGCATGACACACTGGCGCGCAGTTTAGCAGTGGAAATCACCACCATAATGAACTTTATGGACAACGGCAACATTGACGCCGCCAACCAAATGGCGCGTGACATCGGCATAAACGTCACAACACACGAAAAACTGAACCGACCAAAACATAACGACAATCATTCCAGCGAAGCAGGGCGTCTGGCATCCGAATTATCCAAGCGCTTAAAGCGTCGCGCCCAAATATATATAGACAAGGACAAACGCCTGGTTTTCGTTGATATCCCAACCAAAGACAATCAAATCGCGACATTTGGCACGTCTTTATACAGGATTTATTCCACCAGCACCGAAGTATTTATAATCTGGCTAATTGGTTCTATCTTGATTGTGTCTATTTTAATATCGCCGTTTATTATCATGCACACACGCAGCATCCGTCGCATTGCCCGCGCTGCTGGTCGTTTTGGTCGCGGACTGGACGCGCCAGGTTTTGTTCCGACCGGGTCCAAAGAAATTCGCGACGCGGCCACATCTATGATTACAATGAAAGAACGCCTGGACAGATACAATCGCACACGTACAGACATGCTTAACGCGGTCAGCCATGACTTAAAGGCACCACTAACGCGCATGCGCTTGGCCATTGAAACAGGTTCTGCAACCGACGAAAACCTGATACGCGACATTGATCGCATGTCAGAAATGGTAAATGGCTATCTGGCCTTTGCCCGTGGCGAAATGCCAGAAATCGAACAATCGACAGAATTACCCACAATGCTGACCCGGATTGTTCGTGACGCCGCCCCAGACAAAAAAATCATCACAGATTTTCCCGATATCCCAGCACAATTTTATGCGCGCCCAATGGCACTGGCACGTGCATTTGGCAACATAATTGAAAATGCCGCCAGATACGCAAATCGCACAATAAAAATCACAGAACGCGATACCACCGACACCGTCGAAATAACAATCGAAGACGATGGTCCCGGCATCCCAGACGACCGCAAGAAAGACGCCTTGCGCCCATTTGTGCGCCTGGACGACGCGCGCGGCACAGACACCGGGGGAACAGGGCTAGGACTATCAATCGCACAAACAGCGATTGAAAACCACGGCGGTCAAATATTCCTAGAAGACAGCGAACTGGGCGGTTTAAAGGTGCGCATAGTTCTTCCAATCTAGTCAAAACAATATGGTATAATAATACCATGTCGATTTTTCTTGACTTTTCTGCGGGCTTACGGCATAATAAGCCCGCTTTAATTTATAAACCAAGGGTAAAATAACAATGGCAGCGACAAAATCGTTAAAAAAATGCGAATTAGATGCAAAATGGTATCTGATTGACGCAACTGATTGCACGCTGGGACGTTTGGCAGCATATACTGCGAACATCTTGCGTGGCAAGCATAAGCCAACATGGACACCAAACATGGACTGTGGTGACCACGTTATCATTATCAACGCTGACAAGGTTGCACTGTCTGGCCACAAGGCTGACAAAGACCGTTTCTTCTGGCATTCTTTATGGACAGGTTCTTTGAAATCTCGCACATTGGGCCAGATGCGCAGCGAAAAACCAGAAAAATTGGTATTCAACGCCGTAAAACGCATGATGGGCCGCCGCACAGCAGTTGCATTGGCAAACCAGCGTTTAACAAAACTGCACGTTTATGCGGGCGCAGAACATAAACACGACGCACAGAAACCAGTTGTTATTGATTTCGCAGGTTTAAACCGTAAGAACAAAAGGGGCGAATAATGGCAGAAGCAAAGAAAACAGCGACAAAAAAAGTTGCTAGTGCAAAGACTGCGGCAAAGAAAGCCCCAGTTGCAAAAGTAAAATTAAACAACGCAACATACGCAACCGGCAAACGTAAAGATTCCGTTGCACGCGTATATTTGATGCCGGGCAAGGGCAACATCACTGTAAATGGCATTGCGATGGCCGAATATTTCCGCCGTCCTGTATTACAGATGATTATTGCACAACCATTTGGCGTTACAAAGCGCGAAACCGCATACGACATTGTTGCAATGGTCGAAGGTGGCGGTTTATCTGGTCAGGCAGGCGCCGTAAAACACGGCATTTCCAAGGCATTGGAAAAAATCGAACCAGAACTGCGCAAGGCATTAAAGTCCGCAGGTTTCTTGACCCGCGACAGCCGTGTTGTAGAACGCAAGCACTACGGTTTCCGCAAGGCACGTCGTTCAACACAGTTCAGCAAACGTTAATTTGTTTGCCTACTTATACAAATCCCGCGCATGCGGGATTTTTTATTATTGCTTTCATCAAAAAAGCGTGTATAATCACCACGCAAAATATAATTACACTTAGGGGAAAATTATGTTCAAAAAAGAAAAAATCAAGGACTTACATTATTCCGTAACCGGTCTGATTCCTGCAGACGCATTGCAGGCAGCCGCCGATGAAATCTTGCTGGAATATGGCAAAAAAGCAAAAATGCCAGGGTTCCGCACCGGTAAAATTCCACTATCAATTCTGCGTCAAAAATATAATGCATCCGCATACGGCGAAGCAATTGATAAATTAATGAACCAAGATTTAAACGATTATATAGCCGATAAAAAAATCAGATTGGCTGGCGCACCAAAGGCCGACTTGGCCGGCTGGGAAATTGGCAAAGACGCCGAATATTCATTGGAATTTGACATATTGCCAACACTGCCTGCGATTGATTTAGAAAAATATACCGTCACCAAGAAAGTTGCAGACTTACCAGAATCCGAGGTTGAAAAATCTTTGGAAAACCTGCGCAAAAGCCGCAGCATCGCCGAAAAACAAGACGAAAAATACACGGCCGCCAATGGCGACATTGCTGTAATTGATTTCAAGGGCTTTGTTGGCGATACCGCATTCGAAGGTGGCGAGGCAAAAAAGCATCATTTAACATTAGGTTCTGGTGCATTTATCCCAGGCTTCGAAGATCAAATTATCGGCCACAAAATCGGCGATAAATTTGACGTCAATGTTAAATTCCCATCTGACTATCATGCCGAAAATCTGGCGGGGCAAGACGCACGCTTCGAAGTAGAAATTCACGAAATTCGCAAACATATCTTGCCAGAATTAAATGATGATTTGGCCAAAGAAGTCGGCCAGGAATCTGTCGATGCATTAAAAGCACACATCCGTAATATTCTGACCGAACAATACGACGAAGCCGGCAAACGCGATATGCGCAACGAATTGTTGGACATATTGGCGGACAAAGTCAAACTAGATTTGCCAGAAACATTGGTCGAACAAGAATATGCGATGGCTAAATCTGAATTTGATCACAGCCATGCCCATTGCCACGATGACAAATGCAACCACAAGTGGGACGAAAAGCAAGAACGCAAAGACGCCGAACGTCGCGTAAAATTGGGCTTAATCCTGGCTGAATGGGGTACCCAAAACAAGGTTGAGGTTTCACGCGACGATCTGCAACAGGCAATCTGGGCCGAAGCAGCACGCTATCCAGACCCAAAACAGGTATTCGAATTCTATAACAAGAATCAAAATGCCTTGGCAATGTTGCGCGGCATGCTGTTTGAACGCAAGGCCCTGGACGCAATGCTGACGCATGTCAAAACAAAAGAAAAGAAAGTATCTGCCGAAGAATTGTTTAAGCAAGCGGCCGTGCGTTAATACAAACCTGGCGCGCCATATGGTGCGCCTTTTTTAATTCCCACATGGGCGAGGTATAAAATGAAAGCATACTTGGATATTTTACAGAACATCAACGACAATTGTACCGAACTGCGCAACAATCGCACTGGAACGCCTGACATCGGTCTGGGGCATGGCGCAACATTTGTTCATGATATGTCTATGGGGTTCCCATTGATTACAACCAAGAAAATGGGGCTGAAAAACATTGCGACCGAACTGGAATTCTTTCTGCGCGGTATAACCGATAAAAAATGGTTGCAAGACAGAAGGTGCAACATCTGGAACGAATGGGCGAATCCGGTCAAGGTTGAACAAACATATAAACTGAAAAAGGGTCTGCTGGAATGGGATAGCGCACCACTAACACCCGAACAACAACAAACATTGCGCAATTCAATTATGGACCACGAACGTGATTTGGGTCCAATTTACGGATTCCAATGGCGTCATTTTGGTGGCGAATATCAATGGGATAAAAATCGTATTGAACTTAATCCAATGGATAACTTTAACCCTGCGAATCCTGGCATAGACCAAGTTGCCAACGCCATCGATAAATTAAAGAACAATCCAAACGACCGCCGCATAATTGTATCTGCATGGAATCCGGTTGATTTTCCACAAATGGCATTACCCCCATGCCACGTAATGCATCAGTTAATCGTGCGTGACGGCAAATTAAATCTGATATGGACCCAACGTTCATGCGATATGTTCCTAGGGATTCCATATAACATCGCCAGTTATGCACTGCTATTATTGCTATACGCCAAGGAAGCAGGGCTGACCCCTGGGGTATTAAAAGGCGAATTGCACGACGCGCACATATACCAGAATCACATTCCCCAGGTTCGCGAACAATTAACCCGCACACCATATAAATTGCCAACGGTCGAAATTCCTGACGAAAATTGGCGTGGCATGCTAAATTGGTCTGCGAACGACGGATTTAAATTAAAAGATTACATCTGTCACGAACGTTTGCGTGGCGACGTCGCCCGATAAAAATCCCCCACAATGGGGGATTTTTAATCATCTCTCTCCGTCCAATAAATAGACATACCAAACTACGCTACCACGCGGCGCACGCAATAAAATGTTGCAAACACAAAAAAATCACTGTATAATCATACAGATTTTGCGGGTGGGCGCAGAATCAGTCCGATTAACCCCACAAGACCCCCAGAGAGATTTTAGGTGGCCCCGCCACCCGAAACCTTGGTGAAGGGTGGCAAACTTTGATTAAATTTTTCATGAAAGATTTATCCAAAGATTTATTTAATCCTGTATCCGGCGAAGACTTTGTCCAGATGTTCGACGCGAACTATGGCGCACAAGAAACTTTGCAGGGCTATGCAACCAAGGGCACCGTCAAAGATATCCGTGGTGATTTCGCGATGGTTGATGTTGGTTTGAAATCCGAAGGTCGCGTTCCATTAAAGGAATTCGGCGCATCTGTTCCATCTGTTGGCGATATTATCGACGTTTTCGTTGAACGTTATGAATCCCGCGAAGGTACAGCAGTTCTGTCTTATACCAAGGCACGTGCAGAAAAAGCATGGAAAGATTTGGAAAAGACAGTTGCCGAAGGTATCGACCCAGAAGGCACAATTATCGACGTTGTACGCGGCGGTTTCACTGTCGATATCAACGGCGTATTTGCATTTATGCCATCATCCCAGGTTGATCATAAACCTGTACGCGATGCAAAATCGCTGATTGGTTTAAAAGACAAATTCCGCGTATTAAAGATGGACGCATTGCGCACAAACGCAATTGTATCTCGTCGCGCGATTCAGTCTGACACAATCGCCGCTGCGCAGAAAGAAGCAATGAAAAACATTGCACTGGGCGCAGTTATCGAAGGTACAGTAAAAAATATCACAGATTACGGTGTATTCGTTGATTTGGGTGGCATCGACGGTCTGTTGCATGTCACAGACTTGTCTTGGAAACGCGTTAATCACCCACGTGAATTAGTTCATGTTGGCGAAAAGATTAAAGTCAAGGTTATCCAATTCGACCCAGAATCTCATCGCATTTCATTGGGTGCAAAACAACTGGAAGAAGATCCATGGGATACAGCGTCACGTGCATTTAACGTTGGCGACACAGTATCTGGCAAGGTTTCATCTTTGACCGATTACGGTGCATTCATTGATTTGGGCAACAATATCGAAGGCTTGGTACATATGTCTGAACTGTCTTGGACAAACAAGAACATCCACCCAAGCAAAGTTCTGCAAAATGGCCAGGACATCAATGTTGTTGTTTTGGGTATCGACCAAGACAAACGCCGCATTTCGTTGGGTTATAAACAATTGCAACCAAACCCATGGAAGCAATTTGCCGAAACACACAACGTTGGCGACATTGTCACAGGTCCAATCAAAAATACAACTGAATTCGGTCTGTTCGTTGCATTGACCCCAGAATTGGACGGTATGGTTCATATTTCTGACTTGTCTTGGAACAAATTGGACGAAGAAGAATTGAAAAAATTCGTTCGTGGCCAAGAAGTGACTGCAAAAATTTTGGACATCAACCCAGAAAAAGAACGCGTCACATTGGGTATCAAGCAATTGACAGAAAGCGCAGAAAACAACAACGTCTCTGTTAAAAAAGGCGCAGTTGTTTGCGGTACAGTTTCCGAAGTTACACCAGACGAACTGGTTTTGACATTGGCGGGCGACGCACGCGGTATTATCCGTCGCACAGACCTGTCACGCGAAAAGTCAGAACAGGATACGTCAAAATACAATGTCGGCGACACAGTCGAAGCATCTGTTGTTTCTGTTGAAGACAACACTGTTAAACTGTCTATCCGTGCATTACAGGTGACATTGGAAAAGCAGGCCGTCAAAGAATTCGCGAACGAAGCAGACAGTGGTTCTGTTTTGGGCGACATCTTGGGCGCTGCAATCGAAAACAGCAAAAAATAATTTATATTCTATATAAAATATTTCACCGCTTGCTTTGCAGGCGGTGTTTTTTATGATACAATAGACGCATGGGCAACAAAAAAGAAATTATTGTTATGATGGGTGGCCAGGGCGTAGGCAAGGGCACCTTTTCACGCATGTTGGCAGAACGCCACGATTTTAATCATATCGAAGTTGGGGCAATTTTACGCACCGCCCCCGCAGATTCTGATATTGCCAAAACGATTTCTGCAGGCAACTTGGTACCCGACGATATGCTATTTAATCTAATGCGTAAAAAAATGACCCCTGACCGCGACATTATCTTGGATGGTTTTCCACGCAAATTATCCCAGGCACAATGGCTGGTTGAAAATTATGCCGACAAATTTAACATACATGTAATTTATCTGAACGTCCCAGAAAACATACTAATTGAACGCATAAACAAACGCATCCGCGAGGGCGGGGGACGCGCCGACGACGCCGACCCAACCGTTATTCGCAACCGTCTGGATAATTATCGTAAAATTACTATGCCGGCAATTGAATGGTTGCGCACCGTACCAAACATAAAATTCTCGGATATAAACGCACATGGTCCTGCGGCGGAAAATTTTGCAGAAATCGTCGCCGCACTTCGTCCATAATGCATATTTATATATAAAAAACGCGCCAATGGCGCGTTCTTTTTTTCTCTACATCATCGGCGGGAAACATTCATCTGTTTCTTCACTGCAACACGCATATTCGCCATTACCCATATCGGCGAAATATTCCCCTGCGCAACACCCATCTGCGTCTGGCATATTACCATCTGCACATGTTTCAACTTCTTCGACGACAAAAGTATCTTCTTCAACCGGCATATCTGTTTCATAATCCGCAGCTGCAACAAACATATTTTCCTGTTGAGATACATTATACGCAGGTTTGTTGGCCAAAACTTCTGCAATTGGTTGTGATTCTACCTTTTCTACCACCGCATCAGACAAGAACGGGCTATCAGAATCTGGCGCATCAGACTCAACCACAGGTTCTTCTGCCACCACCGGCACAGGTTCTACCACCGCAGATACAACTTCAACCTCATCTTCCGCCGGAACAACTGGCACTTCTTGTGTTTCTGCAACAACCAACTCTAATTCTTCTGCTGGCGCATCTGCGACCGGAACTTCTTCAGACTCTAACTGATTCAATTCTGCTGCTGGTTCTTCTACCTCTGCTACAGAAACTTCATCAACAGATTCTGTCACCACCGGTGCTGGAACTTCGACTTGTTCAACACCAATAAATGGACTTTCCACTGGCTCTTCTGCCGAAGTTTCCGTCACAGGTTCTGTTGCCACTGGCGCCGCGGTTTCAACCACCGGCTGTGATGTCGCGCCTAATTCTGGCACAGAATCATTTGCAGAATTCTGATATATCCACAACGTAAATATTGACATCACAATCAACAACAACAACATCACATAATATATCATTGTTGGCTTGCGCTGAACCTGTGTCACTGGTGCCACACCGCCTGTTATTGGCGATACAGGACGCGCACCAGAATATGTTGGCGCGTCCGAAATTTCTGGCATTGGTTGCACAGGCGCCACAACTTCATCCACGACTGGCGCCACAGGTGTCGTGACCGGCTGTGGCACAAAAGTTTCTTCTTGCACGATGGTTTCTTCAACCGGCATTTCAACCGACGTAATCGTATCCAACACAGGCGCCGGAACCACGTCCGTCGCCGCAGTATCTGGCACCACTGGGGGCACAAATGATATCGGTTGTATCGGTTGTGGCGCCGCAACATCACTTGGCGCTGGCGCTTTGACATCATTTGTTACAGGCACATTAAAGTCAATCGGCTTAAAGGCAATTTCTTCATCCAATATTTCTGGGTCTTTATCAAACAGTGGTTTTACTTCTTCGTCCGCCATTTCTTCTGCCTTTGGTTGTTGTGTTGTTGATTGTGCGGGTATAATTTCTGTAAATTGTGGCACAATTTCCATTGGAACCGCCACTTCTTCTACCGCAGCCATACTGGTTGGGGCAGGCTGTGCAGGCACATTTACTATTTCCTGATTATTTTCCAACGCGCCCAAGATTTCACGTGCTGTTGCCGCGTCTTCTTCTGCATCACTCAATCTGGCCTGTGCATTTTGCAGTCTTTTTTTTGCCCGCTGTAATTTGGCGCCCGTCGCATCAATTAGCGCTTCTGTACGTAAAATCTTTGCTGCCGAATTTTTAGTTGGTTCGCGTCCAATATCTGCACGCTGTGCCGCCAATTTAGACCGCAGCATTTTCATCCGCGCCTGCAATTCCGAAATCGTATCTTGTGTTTTTTCAATTGTCGCACGCGACTTTACCAACGTAGCCTCTGCCGCGCCTAATCTTTCTTCTGCCGCGCGCCGCGCCGCCGCGCGCTTAAATTGCGCCACCCCGCGCACAGCATTCGACAAATCGTCACCTGCATTAAATGCACGAATCAATTCATCATATTGTGACAATCCGCTGTATTCTATATCCAGCTTTTGATATTTATTATCTTTCTTAGGGCGTACTGTTTCCAAATCCACCCCGTAATCATTCATCAATATATCGTCCCATTTACGATTTCCAACCGGATTAATCGTTAATAAAACATTTGGTTTCAGATTATCAATTGTATAGTCCAGCACGAACACCAATTTATTATCGGCATCATAAAAGGCCCGAAAAACATTTCCGGCGACATCATAATCCTTCCATGTTATTGGTGCTAAAAAATTCTCTCTCTCGTTTTGCATTTTATCCCTGATATTTATTTCTTTTTCGGTGGGGTGAATTGATACGCTTGTTTGCAGTGTTCATAACAATATGGTTTTCCCACAAAGACCGTTTCGCCACAGAAATGAAAATGTTCTGAATCCGGGTCCCCAATTGGCCACCGACACTGATTAGGCTTTAAATTCGCCATTTCCAACGAATGTTGAATAATACGCTGGTGCATTGCCAAATTTTTTGCATTTGATTTAGCAGGCGCCTTTGCTTTTTCTGCCTTTCCCTTTGCTGCTTTTGGCGCAGTCTTCTTAACAGTCGCCTTAGCCACAGACTTAGCAGTTGGTTTCTTTTCTGGCGTTGCCTTTTTTGCAGGTGTCTTTACCACAGTTGCCTTTTTGGTCACCGTCTTGGCCCCAGCACTAGTTTTCTTTGTTGCCGTCTTCTTTTCAGGCACCACCGCAGATGCCGGCGCACCGCCCGCCTTGGCATTCCAGCCCAATCTGTTTAATTTACCAACAATGGCATTTTTAGACATGCCCAAACGCTTGCCAATTTCAGACGTAGATAAACCCTTGCCAGTCAAAGCCTTCAGCTTTTTCAGCGTTGCATTATCCCAACCTTTACTCATTTTACTAAAAATCCTCATGTTACTCTTTTTATTATGGTATAATTCTAGCACAGTTTCGATTCGAAAGGCAAGGGAGAAAAATATGATTTCTTACATCTTTTTTGCACTGCTGCTTCTGGGTGCCGCTTGGTGCATTTACCAGATATCTGTCGCAGATTTTCGCCGCAGAATCATCCCAGACGCATTTCTATTCCCATTGATGCTAATTGGATTGCTATTATTGGTATTTTTTCCAAATTGGCCAATAACAGTTGCCGACGCAGTGATTGGCGCCACATTTGGATATGGCATAGCCGCAATAACAGGCGTCATATTTGATTGGTATTTGCGCCGCACAAACGCCACCCCAGACACACCAATTGGCATGGGTGACATAAAATTGCTGGGGGTGGGTGGATTGTGGCTTGGGGCCAGCGGACTGGGGCTTGCACTATTTTTTGCATGCGTCACTGGCATAATATGGGCACGCCACACACACCAACGTTTTATTCCATTTGCGCCGTTCTTCCTATTTGGTGGAATTTTGGCTTTCTTTATAAATCTGTTTTTGCTATAATTGACTCAATAGGGAATGGAATGAGAAGAAAAATCAATGCATTTTTATTACTTGCGCTTTGCGTTGCGTGGTTTTCGTACCCATCATTTGCCACAACATTTCAGCAAAGCAACCAGCCATTTTCCCAACATGGGATGATTCAAAACGTCCAGAATTATTCATCTAACCCATTTTGGAACCCAAATGCACCATATAACCAGCGTATGCCCACGGCGGTATATGCCACGGGGCCTGACGTTGAAACAATTGATTGTTTGCGAATCGTTGCATCACTGGTAACGACACAATGCGCAACACGTAATAATTGTATCGGCACACAACTAAGTGATATTCGACCTGCAATAATGTTGCAATTGTCACGTATGCCAGGACACAATTATGCAACGGCCTGTGCCGGATATATCGACACGGCATTCAATGATTACGTTAAAACATATGGCAACGCTGCGCCGGTCGGCGTTGTATCATTTCCTGACGCGACAAGCGCTAACCCAACCGCAAATGGTTCAACATTTACACCACAATTACCCGGGGCGCAGATTCCTCAATGGCAACAGGAATACAAGGAACGCGAACAAGAATTACAAAATCTGCAAGCCCAGAACGGCGCCGGCGGCGAATCGATTCAACGCGCGGCATTTCCTACAACATATGCAGATTTATCTTTTTCCGAACGCATGGAAAATGAACGCGCCGGCTATATGCCTTTCAAGGATGCCAAGGCGTATAAAACATTAAATATCGAAAGCCAAGAAGAATTCCGCAATCGTCAGGTAGAAATGCAACAACGCCAAGATTCATACTGCCAATCGCACAGGGCACAGTACTCTAACATGGTATCAGATTTGGCAACATTAAAAAAATGTCGCGCAGACGGTAAAAAATTCAGTGAATGTAAATTAAAAGGAACGTATTAATAACATGCGGTTAAAAATGGGATTTTTATTTACCTTCATTGCATTGGTGTTTGCACCAATTGCCCTAGACGCCTTTGCCAAGGCATGGAATGACATCGGGGTACAACCCGCACTTAACAACGCAAACAGATGGTATGACAAGGTCTCCGGTCAATATATCAGCACCGCTGGTATGCCAGCAGGTTATACACCACCCGCTGTTCCTAACGCAGCACAAATTCCAATTACACCTGCTGCAACTACCACAGCAGGAACTGCCGCAACGACTGCAACGGGGGCTGGCGCAACTGCTGCGACTGCTGCAACAGGAACTGGTGCCACGGCTGCGGGAACTGCCGCAACCACAACAACCGCTGCGACAACAGGTCGCCTTGCGGGCACGGACGCGAATTGGAAGGCCCTAAAACCCGTTCAGAAAGCAGGCAAAGTTTTAGGTGCAGTTGGTGGCGCAGCAATGATATACGAAGGAACTGCCGGCCAGGAAAAACACGATGGCTGGGACGTGGCAGGCGGCGTTGGCGGTGGCGCAATGGCGGGCGCATCCATCGGCAGTGTTATTCCCGGGCTTGGAACCGCAATTGGTGCTGCGGCCGGCGCCGTCATTGGTGGGGTGATTACTGGGTCTCAGTTATTCTCGGAAACCGATTGTTTGCACGACCCAGTTACAGGCCAATTCACATGTTGCAACACTGCGTTTAACAAAGGCAAACGCCAGGTTGAAATTGGCGGCAAAATGTTCTGTGGCACTGATGACGGCAAAATTGTTTATGGTCAAACACGCCAATGTCTGCAAGGGGGCAGTGCAACCGCCGCATCTTGGTGGGATGGATTATTCAAAGACGACACATGGGCCCCAGAATGCAAAACCGATTTATGCCCAGGCGTCTCTGAACCGCCAAAAGACAAGGTTATTGAATTTTTTGCCGATACGGAAAACGTGTGCTGGCGTTGGCGTGAAGGCACCGGCAGCGGGGTACCTGTGCAAAATCCAGATGGCACAACGGTTATCAGCAATAACCCATATGACGTAATGATTCAAACGTTGGAACAACGAATCTCTGCATACCAACAACAATGCGGCGCAACCCTGTGATAAAAAAAATACTTACCATATTCCTTATTGTCATTTGTGCTTTCCGCGCACATGCAGAAATCGACACAACATGCGCAACCCGCGCATTTGCTGACGGGTTATCTGCAACTGCGAATACGGTATCAGATACCGACCACGAAACAGTTATCCGTGAATGGATATATAAAACATTTTCTGATAAATCCATATTAAACACCGTACTGGCGTGCCCAGAAATCGCCAATGCCGCGGACACAGAAACAATAAAATTTTTACCAATTGAATACACGTTCCCAGGCGGGCGAAAAATAACTGTAAATTATGAAACCCAGCCCAAAATTTTACGCCAACGTTTAATGCTATCCAACAAACGCGATTTGCCAACTGCAGATCCAAATCCAAAAGTTGGCGGTCACGGCGATGACGCAGTTTGGACGAACACAGATCCCGCATGGTACGCAATAATGGTTGTTGAACATGGCGCCCTTGATAAATTTGTCGGCCCAGACAAAAATAATACAATCGGCTTAGAATATATTCGTGACAATATTGACGACCTGTACCCCAGTGGCTATAACTGCACCAGTAAAAGCGCACTTGCCGAAGATTGGTGTGCAATAAACCAGGCCGTCACCCAGACAGTTCAAATAAAAGAAACCACTGGTGAAAAAGATACCAACGACTATTATGTCGCAGGCGATGTAAATTTGCAGTGGATATCATATCTTGAAATCGCCCTGGACGTTGTTATCACTGTTGTCACAATGGGTGGTGGCACCGTAATCACCGGCATAACAAAATCTGTTCGCGCATCCAGTGCGCTAAAAGGTCTCAGCACATCTTTACGCTCGCTCAGCCAACTAGACAACGTTCGCGATTATATAAAAACCACAACCAATATTGCAAACCTGACTGACGAAATATCAAAACTGGACAAGGTTGCAGACGCTGCAAAAATTGCAGACAAAACCAAAGAACTGGACGCACTAAAAGACGCCGCAAAAACATTAGAGCAGGCCGACGACGTCAAGAAATATCGCGACGCGGCCAATACATTTGCCGAATTAAACAAATACCGTCGTGGTCTGCGTGCGCTACGCGCCGCCCAGCGCGGAAATATTATCGCACGCCTGGCCCGCGCCAGCAAGGCCGCATTAAGTGGCAATAAGCTGATTACCAAGGCCGCAAAATTAACCCGCACCGGCACCCGTTCCAGCAAAATACGCGACTGGCTGTTTCATTCCACACTGCAAAATGTTGGCGCCCTGGGCAAGATGGAGGCAACTGGTGGCCTTATCTATGGTGGCCTGCGCTTTATCGGCCAAATGTATGATTGGACAGAAACCAGCACCGGCGATTTTACCAGCAACGTTGAATTCGCACCATTATTACTACTATCTGCCGACGATTTGCAGGGTCAAGAAAACGTAATCAATCACGGTATGTGGTTGCTGTGGGCGGGCGATTCCGTCAGTGCCGCCGATGACGACGCCGCATTTTTACAGGCAATGGATTTTGCCGCAAAATTTCATCAAGATTTAACCGAAATCCAGGATGATACCAACAGTCCATGCAACGTTGATATTTATGTCGTACGACCAATATTACGCAACCCCGGCACGGACAATGTTGCGATATATTATCTGGTGATGAACGACGAACCATGGACAACCAGCAAGCCAAACAAAAAATAACTTGGTTTTATTCTTATTGTTTTTGCATATAAATTTTCATATAATGACACCAAGGGGGCGCGTTATGAAAAAAATATTAACAATCTTTACGCTATTTATATTCAGCATTTGCACCGCAAACGCATATCAGGTTATATCATCCAAAGAACTGGGGAAAAACGACGCCCGCAATCAAAACATTGTTGTAAAATGCACAACCGACACTGGCAAGGTATCAAATCAAACATGTTCGTTACGCCGATATGCAAAATGCACGGGCCAGGGCACTGGTCGCAAATGCAGTGGCTGGCAACCGTGGCGCGATTTACGCAGCCCATCCAACGAATATTCTGATTGGAAGGCCGCCGCATCTGCATGTTGTCGCGCCAAAGGATTACGATAAAAAACACCCGCCAAATGGCGGGTTTTATTTCCAGAATTTATGGTGGATGTGATTGGACTCGAACCAACGACCTCTTCGATGTGAACGAAGCGCTCTAACCAACTGAGCTACACATCCATACAAAAAAATCGCCCCTGATATCGGCGAAGCGTGGTGGGGATAGTGGGACTTGAACCCACACGGTCGCAATGACCAAAGGATTTTAAGTCCTCAGCGTCTACCATTCCGCCATATCCCCGAAGACTTTAAAATTTTGGTGGAGCTGATGGGACTCAAACCCACGACCTCTACGATGCGAACGTAGCGCTCTATCAACTGAGCTACAACCCCAAAACTTTATGGTGCGGATAAGAAGACTCGAACTTCCAAGGTATTGCTACCACTAGTACCTGAAACTAGCGCGTCTACCAATTCCGCCATATCCGCAGGCGTCAGGTATATTATATTAAATTTCAAATCTTTGCAACAAGAAAAATTCAAATTCATACCTTTGTTAAAAACATTACCTAAATACGATTATTCACTTGCGCTAAAATTCGCAATTTTGCTAATATTCTATCAGAGATGAAGAAAATTCTGTTTTTTGCCGCAAATCTGTTGATGTGCGTTGGTTTTGCCAACGCTGCTGTTCGTGATGGAACGGCACTATCGCGCGGGAAAACAGACGATAAACCCACCGCGGTACAAAGTCGCACTGCAACAACTGTACGCAGAAATACCGCGGCACGCACAACAACACTGGCGCCGCGCAGCAACGCAACCACAAACACATCACGCGCCACCAGCGCACGTACCGGCACACCGGCACGAACAAATACATCTGCGCGCGTCGCCATACCACGCGCTGGCACCACATCGGTTACCGCACGCGCCACAACAACAAGCACAACACAAATCCCAGAAACCCGAACTGGCGCAGAATATGAGCAATGTAAAAACGCATATTTCGCGTGCATGGATCAATTTTGTGGCATAAAAAACGAAGATTATCGCCGCTGTTCCTGTAACGATCGCATTTATAATTTAACATCTATGCGCGACGCACTGAACGAGGCGGGTGAAAAATTAACTGTATTCACAGAAAACCTGGATGTTGTTGGCATGACTGCCGCCCAGGCCACCGCAATGAAAACCGCATCCGAAGGGGAAAATGCCTTAACGTCAGACACATCCGCATCCAAGGCGTTATTACAAGCCATCATGAATTCTATTCGTGGCGAAGATAGCACCGTTGGCGGTAAATACGCCAACCTAAACAGCATCAATATATCATTTGATACCGCCAACGCATTTGGCATGTCTGATTCGGGCCAGGTTATCGCCGCCTATAACGGCCAGGCACTATACAACGCGGTGTATCCCCAGTGCCGCAATCTTGTGACATCAGATTGCAACGACGCGTCATTACAGCGCGCAATTACTGCATATCTGATGGCAATTGAACAAGACTGCAATACGGTTCAAACTGCAATTGTAGAAAAGCAAAAAACATTAAAATCTGCCATCCGCGAAGGGGGCGCCATGCTGGATTTGGCGCGTATTGAAAATCGCCAGAAACACAATTCCTATGACTATGCCGCATGTATAAACGCCGTTGAATCCGCAATTCAAAGCGAAGAAGTTTGCGGCGACGGATACTATAAGTGCCTGGACAACGGTGAATTTATTGATATTTCAACCGGCCAACCAATCGCAGGCGTAAAAGACTTCTATAAACTAAGCAATTTATTGGTATTTAGCGACGGTGTCGAAGCTGCCAATCAAAAATTATCAAAAAACCCAAACAACCGTATATTTGTTCAAAATTTTGAAAAGCGCACAAAAAAATTTGCTGCCGACGCACTGGATAAATGTACCGAAAACGCCGATGATGTTTGGGCAGAATATCTGGACAAGGCATTACTAGATATTTATTACGCCCAAAAAGACAAAGTATCTGAAATTAAACAGGCGTGCTTTCAACACGTATCAGATTGCTATATGAACAACGATGCGGCAATTACCGCCGCGCTATCTGGCCTTAGCAACAGCAACACCACCATATTGCAACCTGACAAATTGGCACTAAGCAATCAGATGTGCGTTGATTATGTTGAAACATGCAACAACATGTTTGACGACAATATCATTAAATTATATGTACAAAACCGCCAAGACACAGACACATTAACCGCATGTCGTGCAATTGCCAAGCAATGCTTTGATAAATACGGCGGCACAAATTATGAAAACTTTTATTATCCATACAGTGGCCTGTTTGACAAGGGACATGCATTGGATTGGTTTGCGTTATACGAAGTCAGTGGCGACAGCACAAATCCAACACGGGTATATAAATCTGAATGCGCCAAACAGCTAAGCGAAATTGACGCCTGCAAAGACATTGTCGAAGATGCATTTGGCGGGTTTGACATTATGAACGCCAAACAAAAAATCGATAATACCACAGAAATGTACTATGAATACGCACCCGCAGCGGTAACGAACGAAACCATAAAAATTTACAGCAAATTACCATCTGGTGATGTCACAAACATAGGCAATCGTTCAATTCGCGCAACCGGCGTCGCGACCGAGGTTTATAATCAAATTATCGACATTCTATCGACCCAATGCATGAACCTTGATGGTCGCTTCACAGAACCACAAATGACCCAACATGGCCGCTATGATACAAATAATATGTGCATAATGAACAACACAAAAGACGCCAACCTGTGTGCAAACGATAACAATAACATCATCTGTCTGTACGGTTTGGGAACTGGGGAAGATATGTGTCCAAAAGATTATGCAATGAATGTTGATACCGCGTCTTGGGGCGCATGCCTGTGCTGGGAAAACGGTGGCCGCCGCAGTAAGTGGGGCAAATCTGCCAAATGCGTCAAGGCATTGCCAACAACCGCAGTGGCCAACGACGCTGATTGCATAATAGATCCTAAAGAACCAGTGTATTATGCAGTTGAACCCGATCTGCAATCCGCACACAGCGCGGATAATTGGTGCACCCAAACAGTAACTTCAACCAAGAACCAGGTCTGTGCAAGCAATTTTAAACCAACGGGCAACGATATCAACAACCCACAAGACACAAACCAATACTGTCTGGATAATACGGAACCGAGGGGGCTTCCAATAACAGACTTACCCGAAGGAATATAATAAATAAAAACGTCCAAAATGGACGTTTTTATTTATTCTTAATCCCATCTGCAATCAATGCCGCCGGCACACCATCGGGCCTGCGCCATAAATTATCCGCCGATTCCAAATCTGCAATCATTTTTTGACGCACAGACGGTATTGTTAATTGCTGAACCGCATTTAACACATTTTCCGCCGTCGCATCGGGCCCCAAAAATTCTGGATAAACCCCGCGTCCCAACAAAATATTAACCAATGACACCCACTTTACACGTATCATCTGTCGAACCAGCCATGTTGTAATCGGGTTCATTTGATACATAACAATCGTTGGTATATGCAACATTGCCAATTCTGCCGACACGGTCCCACTGGCAACAATTGCGATATATGTTTTTGCATAAACCTCGTACCGCTTGTCTGCATCGACCAGACGTGGCTTTACACGCCAATTTGCCACTTCTTTTTTGACATATTCTACCGTCGTTTCAACCGTTGGTATTACAAAATCATATCCCATATACCCATTTCTGTGCAACATATCAACAACATCATGGAATATCGGCATCAGACGTTTTACCTCAGACATTCTGCTGCCGGGAACCAATGTAATAATCTTTTCTTTTTGTGTTTTTGGCGCCTTGTACCGGCCCAAAACATTATCCGAAATCGGATGTCCAACGGCAACTGTATCCAATCCATATTTTGTGAAATAGGGCACTTCGAAATCAAAAAACGCATATAATTTATCAAACAGTTTCGCATACTTTTTCGCGCGCTTTGGTCGCCATGCCCAAACCTGGGGCGCGACAACATGATGAAATTTTAATCCATCACGAATCAATTCCTGGCCCGCAGGTGTTTTTTTCAATTCCTTGATAACGCTTTTTGCAAATCCGGGCGAATCAATTGTCAATACCACATCTGGCCGACATGCAATAATGGCATCTACCGTCTGTTTAATACGCGCCAACAATGTTTTTGCATGTGCAATAACCTCTATCGCGCCCATAACCGCCAAATCAGACATCGGGAACAGCGACGTTAAACCCGCCGACTGCATATTTTGCCCACCAATACCCACAAACTTTACATCTGGCATCTGCGCCATAATACGCGCACCCAAAACATCCCCAGACACTTCGCCTGCGATTATAAAAACGGTATTTATATTATTATTCTGCATTTTTAGATGTACCAATTCCACGCTTTGAACGATTTTCAATAAAATCAATTGCGTCCATTGCATACTTATTATTTTTTACTTCTTTACGAACCTTGGCCAATCTATCAGAAACAGTTCCTTCATCACTGCGGAACACCGCCGAATACACAGAATGAATTGCATGCATATCATCATTTGTAAATCCATGACGCATCAATCCAACACGATTAATTGTACGATATACCGCGCGATTGCCATCATAAATTGCATATGGCAAAACGTCACTGCCGACGCCACTCATCCCGCCGATAAACGCATTACGCCCAATACGCGCAAACTGTAACACCATAACCCCGCCAGATAATATCGCAAAATCTTCAATTTCTACATGTCCTGCGACCTGAACCAAATTAGACATAACAACACTATTGCCAACCTTGCAATCATGTCCGACATGTGCATTTACCATAATCTGGCAATCGTCACCAATAACCGTCCCATCAGACGCCGGTGTTCCCGAATGAATTGTTGCATATTCACGAATTCTACAACGTTTTCCGATACGCAACCCGGTCATAGTTGATTCATCTTGCCATTTTAAATCCTGGCTCATAACCCCCAGCACTGCGAACGGATACACGATAGAATCATCACCAATTGATGTTTTTCCATCTATAACAACATTTGCAACCAATTCCACCCGGTCGCCCAAGACAACATTTGGTCCCACAACACAAAATGGACCAATTTTACAATCTGCGCCCAGTTTTGCGCCCTCGTGAATAATTGCAGTTGGATGTATCGCCATAATAAATCTCGCTATTTTTAGTTAATTACCGCTAAAAATAATACATTATCGCAATACAAATTGTTATTAAATAAATATAACCAATTATAACAAGAACTTAGATTTGGCCCACAAATCAACACGTTCCAATCCAGACGCATATAATATCGCCATGACTGTAATCACAGGCATAACTGTCAAAACGCCAAAAATCCCCAACAAGATTGCAAACATCCACGGCACCAAACCAGACGCCACGCGTTCCGCATGCCACACAGACATTGCAAACATCACGAACATTGTCGCCATGGTCCCTAAAAAGATTGGCACTGCCTCGGTCAGAACAAACAACGCCACCCCCAGCGCAACAATAAAACGCATCATCCATTTCAGTTTTATAAACACACTGCGCTTAATCTTACCACGCGGATTTACATTATTCAGTGCCAACAATGCCATCCCAACGCCCCCCAGCGCCAGCACAGCAATCAAATGCACAATCGTTAAGTTTCCCAATTGTCCAAATCTAAAAAATTCTGGTTGCATTAACATCGCCGTCACAACCGTCATAGTAATCAATACAGCGCCTGCAATGGGTCTCATATCCGCCTTGGCAACGCGCCCCAACAGCCCCCCCAACAACATTGCCCCAACTTGCAACAGCGGTCCCCACCACGCATGCAAATCAGACAACGCAACCACCAGAATTATCGCCAGTGCCAACAACACATTTTTTACATTTCTTTTTGGCAATGCCACGTTGCGCGTATGCGACGCCACAAACAAAGACGTTAAAAATACAATAACTGCATTCATAAAGGGCAGGGCAGACAAACTATCGCGCAACACATCATAATTTCCACCAAACAACACGACCCACCCAAATGTCAGTCCCATCGACCACAACGCCATGCGACGCTGGGCATTATCGGAATTCCACCCAATACGCGCCCGTACCAAATCCGCACACAAATACGCCCCAACAAACAGTGGCATCGCCAAAATCGCCCACCACAAGAACGCGGGCGCCACCAACGCAGCATTATTGAACGCACTAACGGCACTTTGCACAACAATCGTATCATTTAACATAAACTTGCCTTTTAAAATCCTTGCTGTATTATATATCCGTATGAATCAAAGACAAGAAATTTTTAGTCTGCTGGGTGGCCGTGTAAAGATGCACCGTGGCATATATAACCCAACGTCCGACGCAGTATGGCTGGCGGCATTTGCGCCTATAACCCATGGCAATGTTCTTGACGTTGGCATCGGCACAGGCGGCGTATCATTGTGCCTGCACGAACACAGTCCAAACGCCACGATTACCGGCATTGATACGTCGCCCGATATGTTATCGGCATGCCAATCAAATGCAGAACTAAACAATTGCCCCATTGAATTGATAAATGCAGACATCACCACATGGCGCACCGATCGCACTTTTGATTTAGTCATCACCAATCCGCCATACTTTAACGGTTCGCCCGCACGTCACAACGCGCACCACAACGCAGACTTGGTAAAATGGGTATCGCGTTGCATTGCCCGCACACGTCCGATGGGCACATTTTGCATAATCACCGACGCCGCCACCAGCGCCCAGGTCATATCAACAATGTACGCCAAGAAACTGGGCGACATCACCATATTTCCATTATTTGGCGGCAAATCCACAGCCGAACGCGTTTTAATCAGTGGTCGTGTTGGCACCCATGGCATATCTGTCCTGCATGGCGGCTTATCTATGAACGACACATCTATTTTGCGTGACGGCTTGACTATTGCCGACTCATTGGCTAGACTATCCTAAGACATGATAAACTTTATAACACGATATTTTACATCACTGTGGGCGTTTATTACATCGCCATTTCGCGCAATTTGGCGCGTGATTGTTCGCATATTTCCCCCACGTGAATTCACGGTTATGGACACACCCCGTGGCAATGTTTATACATATGGACAAAGCAGTTTTTGGCGTTTTACAAAATTCTGTGGCAAGATTGGTCTGATACTGTGGGCGACATGGTCTACTTATGTATTTGTATATCACCGCCCATTATTGCAAAAGCGCACCCAACAGCTAGTAGAAGCGCGCAGCGCCCACACCCGCCACATGAGTGAATTACAAACCTATCTATCAAAATACAACACATTGGCGCGCGAACTGAACGTAATTGATGACAAGGTATTAAATACCAAGGACCTGGACGCCACAGAAAAAGAAAAACTGATGAATCGTCGCATTAAAACATGGGGCGAACTAGACTTTTTGCGCGCACGTCTGGCCGAAATGTTTTCCAACGAAGATTTCACGCCTGAATACACAAAACTATCTGAATTATCTGCAGAATACGAACTAACGCGCGCCGAAAACGAAGAATTAAAACGTCGCAACCGGCAAATTGTCGAATCGATGGTTCAAATTGCAACTGCCGACAACCAAATTGTCGATGCAGTATCTGCATTAACCAAAGAAAACACCGACGTGCTACACGCAAATTTAAAACAAATAAATAGTACCATCGTGTCATTGGGGCTAAGTGAAAATTCATTGGTAAAAAGCGCGAACAAATATTCCAACCCACTGGTTGGCGCGGCATTTAGTCCGATTGAATTCGACAAGGATTTAGATGAAAAATATCAGAAATTGGCAAATGGCCTGGAACGTTGGAACGGCCTGCGCCGCCTGAACGAGATTTTACCATTGGGCAAACCTGTAAATTCGCGCGTCACATCAAATTATGGCACGCGCAAGGACCCATTTACTGGCAAACCCAAGAAACATCGTGGCATTGATTTCGCGGGCAAAATCGGCACCGAATTAATGGCGGTTGCGCCTGGTCGCGTTGTATCTGCGGGCGAACGCGTTGGATATGGCACAACGGTTGAAATCGACCACGGTCTGGGCTTTACAACGCTTTACGCGCATCTATCCCAGATAAACGTATCACGCGGCGATTGGGTTCGTCCTGGCACGGTAATTGGATTGGCGGGTTCATCTGGCCGCAGTACTGGCCCCCATCTGCACTATGAAATACGCTATAAAGGCGCCCCATTTGACCCGACAAAATTTGTAAAGGAAGACTAACATGCTGGCATTTACAAACGCAAAAGAAAAACAATCACCGACAATCATCGGCGCAGGTTGCAACCTGGACGGTGACATCAAAACGGATCACACCGTTCAAATCCACGGCCAGGTTCGTGGTGACATCACCGCAGAAACGGTTGTAATTGGTCGCGGTGGCCGCGTCATTGGCGAAGTAAATACAAACACACTGTTCTTGCATGGCACCCTGGAAGGGCCCGCAACGGTAAATACCGCCAATGTATTCAGTGCGGCCCAAATGACGGGCACACTGTCATATCACACATTGAACATCACAGGCAACACGGGTCTGGAATGCAAACTGTCTAAACGCAAAGGAAAAACAAAATGAACAAAACCGTATCCAAGGTCTATATTGCGGGCGACCACCGCGGGGCAGGGCTAAAACTATACTTAATTGAAATGCTAAGTGCATCTGGATACAACGTTGTAAATCTGGGCACAGACGACCCAAACACACCCGTTGATTTCCCAGATATCGCCGCCACATTGGCCGACGCCATGGCCGGCGACAAGAACGCCCGTGGCATCATTATATGTGGCACAGGTGCCGGTATCATGATTGCCGCCAACAGATATCGCCACATTCGTGCATCACGTTGCGACCGCCCGACCCAAGCGCGCAACGACCGTTTTCACGACGACATCAACGTCTTGGCGTTGGCGGCGGACGACATCGACATTGAAATGGCGTTTTTATGCGCCCAAACATTTTTGGAAAGTCCATTTGACGCAATTGAACGTCGCATTCGCAGAATAGAAAAAATATCATAACCACGCCCCACGGGGCGTTTTTAATTTATTTAAACATGGTTAATGATACCCCATAAAAATACTTTATCATCCCGTGGCTTAAGGCACCACCCTGGGATAACAATGAAAATAAATTTAACGCCACTTTTTTATGTTGCAGTATTTCGCAAAAGTCTATATAATCCTTAGTAATAAAAGAGAGAAAAAGATATGAAGCGCCTGATATTATTGCTTTTTTGCGTATTTATAACCCAACCCGCATTTACCAACATCAACAGCGACACTACTGTTGAACGTTGCGTCGCAGAAGTATTTAACTTGACATCATGCACCCCAACATCACAAAGCATAGCGACCAGCCCGCTGACCCCCGATTGGGAAATGACATGTACCATCACCGGAACAAGCAAGCGGCAAATCGTACATGGCATCGCAATGTGCAGCAGTACCGCAGCCGACATAAACGGCGCACAGGAAGTTCTTTCTTTGGCCAGCACCAGTTCCACATACACGACCAACAACAAATACTGCTATTGTCGCGTAACAATCCCAGAACCAACACCATGGGTAATGCTAAAAATTTATGCAAATTCTGCGACGTGTCTGACGGGATGTCGCACCTATTGCGCACAAACCTTTGCACAAAACCAAGCAACTCGAACCGTCATGGCATCACATATACTTCCGATGCTCGGCAACCGCGGACCTTTGCGTTAATAATCAAAACGGGATAAAAAATGATTAAACATGTATTTATTTTATCTTTAATTCTGTGTCCAATTTATGCGTTTGCGGCACATCCCATAGATGAGTGTAGCGATATCGGCCTGGCCACATGGGAAGACTATGCGATTATAATCGCCAAGGATACACTAACGCCAGAAACGTCATTCACAGAAATAACCCCCGTCACAGATACCGTTGGCGGTGGCGAAACACGCGCATGTGGTGACGGCACCGGAATTCCAAATTCATGTGTGCTATATGCGCCACAATCGGTGACATTTTCCGACAACGCCGGCACATACAGTTATAGCAACGCATGTTATTTGGACTAACAATAATTGGGGAATAAAATGAAACAATATATATTTGCGTTTTTATTATCCGTATTTGCACTTGCATTTACCAATGTGACACACGCCGACACCACAGAATATGCCACAGTATCATTTGCCGGCCTGTATGACACTGGTGAAAATGCTTGCTCAATATACGATAGTAATACCAACCAAATAACATCTATTCTTGATTGCGTAAATTACGTTACCACCGGAATGTCATTTTATATTGATGTTATTGGCACATGCGCCGCCTCGGCTGGGAGCGTATCTGTCAATGTTGGCAGCCTTGAACCCGTATATTCCACAACAGTTGCAAACAACAAATACTGCTTTTGCAAAATTGTCGGTCCATTTACATCAAACTGGGTACGACATACTGGGGTCACATTCACAACCAATCTGCTTTGCGCCGCAAACTGCGGATTGGTTTGTGCAAGCTTGATGGAAACCCCTGACGAATACCCAGACGTAGTGGAAGAGTTATTGTACTCATTATACCGTTAAAAAATCCCCCGTTGGGGGATTTTTAATTTATTTAAACACGGCTAAAGCCCCACTAACACCCCTTTGTCATCCCTCGGCTCTTCCTCTCTTTTGTCGCTTCGCGGCACTTCGTAGTCATTGCGAGCGTAGCGTGGCAATCCAGTTCTATTATGCCTTATTATCGTGCGCATAAGTTGGGGAATAACACAGGCCCATAAAAAAACGCCCCAACGGGGCGCTTCTTACTTCTTTACCACAAAATTAACTAATTTCTTGGGTACGACGATTGTTTTTATAATTGTTGCGCCATCTAATTTTGCGGCAACCTTGTCCCGCGCCGCTGCAACAATATCATCTTCGCCACTATCCACTGGCAGGGCAAAGTCTGCAACACGTTTGCCGTTAATCGACGCGACAATCGTCATTTCGGTCGCAACCAATTTTGACGCATCAAACGTTGGCCATGGTTCAAACACCAGCATATCAGCATGACCCATCTTTTCCCACATTTCTTCGGTCAGATGTGGCGCAAACGGATTCAGCATCTGTAATAATGTCGCATACGCAGGGCGGGGCATTGACCCACCAAACGCATTTATGTATTCCATCATCGCAGAAATCGCCGTATTAAACTTCATATTTTCCAGACGTTCTGTCATATCTGCAATCAGTTTATGCATCAGACGTTCTTGTTCCGGCGTCATATCGTCATCGGTCAGATTATCCGACAGGGCCTCAACACGCTTTAAAAATCGTTCAACACCGCGCAATGTATCTTCGGACCAATTGGCACTTTGTTCCCATGGTCCCAGATATAAAATCGCCATACGACATGCGTCTGCGCCACTGCGCGCCACAACATCAGAACTTGGCACCGTATTTCCGCGTGACTTTGACATCTTGGAACCGTCCGCCGCCATAATCAATCCATTGCTGGTACGCTTTTTATACGGTTCAACGCCCGTCACATACCCCAAATCATGCAATGCCTTGTACCAGAAACGCGAATACAGCACATGACGCGTTGTATGTTCCATACCGCCGTTATAGTGATCTACGGGCATCCATTTATCCAACTGATTGCGCGAACAAAACGCGTCGTTATTCTTGTTATCTAAATACCGCAAGAAATACCACGACGAACCCGCCCACTGGGGCATTGTGTCTGTTTCACGCCGTGCCGGCGCACCACAGCACGGGCAGGGGACATTCACCCAATCTGTCGCACGTGCCAATGGGCCTTCGCCATCATCGGTCGGTTTATAATCTGACATATATGGTTGCAGCAACGGCAATTCAGATTCAGGCACCGGTACCCATCCGCACTTTTCACAATACACCAACGGAATTGGTTCGCCCCAATACATCTGACGCGAAAAACCCCAATCTTTTAACTTATACTTGGTTGTTCCACGGGCAAACCCATGTTCGCACCCATATTTAATCGCCGCAGCAATTGCGTCTTCTTTGCCCATGCCATCCAAGAAAGACGAATTTATATGCGCGCCGTCACCTTCCCAGACTTTATCCGCTTCGCCTCCTGCCAACACAGGAATAATTTCCAAGCCGAATTTCTTGGCAAAATCCCAGTCACGACCATCATGCGCCGGCACCGCCATAATCGCACCAAAACCATAATCCGCCAATACATAGTCTGATATAAACACTGGTATCTCGCGACCATTAAACGGATTTACCGCCTTGATTCCTTGCAATTCGACACCTGTTTTTTCCTTGGTGACATCTGTACGTTCAAATTCAGACTTTGCCTTGGCCGCGGCTATATATTCATTAACGGCCGCAACATTTGTAATCTTGCCATCGTCCATCCATTTCTTTACCAACGCATGTTCTGGCGCAATTACACAAAATGTCACACCAAATATTGTATCAATGCGTGTGGTATAAACCGTCATAACGTCATCACCAACGCGAAAATCAACATCTGCACCATGCGAACGCCCAATCCAGTTTATCTGTTCTGTTTTAACGCGTTCAGGATAATCAACCAACGACAAATCATCAATCAGACGATCGGCATATTTTGTAATTGCCAAATTCCACTGCAATTTCATTTTCTTTTCAACGGGCCCATGACAACGTTCGCAGCAACCATCTTCTAACTCCTCGTTGGTCAGATTGGTTTTACAACTTGGGCACCAATTCATCGGCAGTTCAGACTTATATGCCAACCCCGCCTTAAAGAACTGAATAAACATCCACTGCGTCCATTTAATAAATTCAGGATCTGACGTAGATAATTTAGCGTTTGGATCAAACGATAATCCCATAATGGAAATATCACGTTCAAAAATCTTAATCAATTCTGCGACAGATTCACTGGGATGCTTGCCAATCTTTGTTGCGTAATTTTCGGACGAAATCCCCATAGAATCGTATCCAATTGGATACAGCACATCAAACCCGCGCATTCTGCGCCAACGGGCCAAAACGTCCATCCCGGTATATGGCAACATATGACCAACGTGCAAGCCCGACCCAGACGGGAACGGAAATTCTATCAAATTATAATACTTTGGTTTTGAACCATCATTTTTTGGCGTAAATGCACGTGCATCCGCCCATTTTTTCTGCCACTTTGCCTCACGTTCATGAATTTTTTTCATATCGTCTGCCATATTTGCGTCCTTAGATTTCAAATTGCCTTAGGCCTTAGTGTATATTTCATATGCGAAATATTCAAGTTTTTTTGCATTACAGCGCAAAAAAATCTAGACATTTTTTATTTTTCAATAAATACTTGTAATCAAGGGCAGACATGCCCTTGGACATAGTTAAGTGGCTTTGGCTTAGAACACCAAAACATTGAACAAAACAGGCTGCTGCTTTATGTCCCGACCACACAGGTCGGGATGTCGTTGCTCGCAAGACAACGAGGTCATCAATGTTTGACTGTTCTAACTCCCGACCACCACTTACTATGGTGGTTTTTTCAACACTAGGGAGAGAAATAATGCCAAGACTTAGAACTCTTGTCACAATTTCTGTTTGTGGGGCATTGACTGCAAACAACGCAATCGCCGGCGGCCCATTTTCCAATACAAACAAATTTGGTGATTTGTTTTTGGTAATGACTGCCGCATACGCACTAGGGATGTCCAGTACCGAAGATAATTTTGATGGCACAATCGAACTGGGTGCCAGCATTTTATCCGCCCAACTGGCCGCCGAAGGAATAAAGGCACTGGAACTAGAAGAACGTCCAAATGGTTCCGATCGAAAATCCTTGCCCAGTGGCCATGCCGCAGGTGCATTCAGCAGTGCCATGTTTGTACATAAACGATACGGATGGAAACCCGCAATCATACCATATGCAATGGCCACTATTACGGGCTGGTCACGCGTACAAGCCGACGCCCATTATTGGCACGATGTGTTGGCCGGGGCCGCAATATCCGCATTATTTACATGGGCAATTGTTGATAAGTACGACCCAAATCAAAACGTGACATTATCCGCATCCAGCGATAATGTTCGCATTGGATTCCAAACAACTTTTTAAAAAAGACAAAAACAAAAAAATATCCGCAAATTTCATGCGGATATTTTAATATCTTCGACCAATTATTCAACTATAAAATGCGCCAAGAATTCGGTATTACCACTGCCGCCTTTGACGGGCGATTCTATAACCCCCACAGACTTAAAACCACATCCCGCAAACGCATCAACTACGCGCACAATAGATTCTTCGTGTAATTGCGACGACTTTATTACACCATTATACTTCGCCGCCACCTCACGCGGTACTTCAAACTGCGGTTTAATCAACGCAATTACATTTTTTGCACCCCAGGCACCCAAACAACCAACAATATTGGTCAATGATATAAACGAAACATCAATCACAATCAAATCAACCACAGATTGCACGGGCAGGGCACGAATATCCGTCTGTTCCAAAGACACGACACGGGGATTGTCACGCAAATCGGCAACCAGCTGGTTCGACCCAACATCCACTGCATAAACACGCGACGCACCACGATTCAACAAAACCTCGGTAAAACCACCAGTACTGGCACCAACATCCAAACACACCATGCCACGCGGATTAATATTAAAATAATCTAGCGCATGCGCCAACTTCAAACTGCCACGACCACTAGAATAGGGCAACGCATCCGCAGCAATAACATCATCACCCAGCACATCTTGACTCGGTTTTTTTGCAGACACACCATTTATCCGCACCAACCCCGCCTTAATTGCCGCCACCGCCTTAGCCCGCGTCGGATACAAATTACGTCGAACAAGCTCTTGATCCAATCTCATAACACACATAATACTTGATTTTTCACACCAAATCAACTAACATAATATATGTCATCAGACATTTTCTGATGATGGGGCGTCGAAACCCGGAAATAACCATCTGACATTCATAGGGATATGGGTGACAGATGAAAAAAATTTCTCCAACCATCGGTTGGAGGGCGGTGAATATATCGAATAAACCCGCTATAGTTATTTGTAGTTTCGAACCTCCAACCACCTATATTTTTGGTGGTTTTGTTTTTTCACAAAGACGACCAGGAGGAACAAAACAAATGAAAAACACAAAACTTCCTATTGCAGCAATCTTAATACATTGCATCACAACAACAAACTTATACAGTAATAACAACATACAAACAATAGATTGTCACACCCCATATAACACAAACAACAGATGGGCCGCAACATGCATCAAAGGCGAATCCGAAATAGAAATCGCAGGCATCGCCAAATGCGCCTCTGCCGCCGGTGAATCCGACATATACAGCCTTGCACCAAGTGTGACCACAGACCCCGACAGCGAAGACAACACATATTGCTGGTGCCAAATTTATAGCCCATTTATATCACAACTGATATACATCGCCGACTTTTTATACCAAACAGAATGCGAAAACTGGTGCGGTAACTTTTGCGCGAATACCGCAACCACCAATCAAAAATTTCGCGACACAATATTTTCCAAACTAAAACCCGCCAAGGAGTAAATCTGCCAAAAAAGTACAAAAGACAAGCGCCCCACCAACAAAAAAAGCAAAAAAACGCCCCAACACCACTAAAAACCCCGCAAACCCGCAGAAATCCGCCATTTTTTGCGTTTTTGTGACCAAAAATAGGGCGTTTTAGCCATTTTTTTAGCAACACAACCATAAAAACAACATATGAACTTCACACAACACCCACAAACAAGCACAAGACAAACATAAACAACCATCAAGATCCGCCAAGCAAACAAACCAAAGAGCAGAAACACATCATCGCCAAACAATAATCACACGCACCACACAACGATAAAAAAATACAAAAATTTTTTACACACCGCATTCACGCCACAAAAAAACTAAAAAAAACGCAGAAATCCGCCACTTTCAGCCACACCAACATACAATCACTTACGCAACGGCGCATAATTCACCAACACCCGTATAAAACCGCCCCACCACAACACTAAACTATACATAATATACATTATACGCCTTTTATATATTACAAAAGAACCGCCCTGCACACCACCCCCAACCCACAAAAAAACACAACAAAAAAGAAACTGTGGTGTGATTCAAAACCACACCACAGAACTTAATCATATTTATAACAAACAAATTTTAATGCTTTGTAATTTTTTTGATTTTTGATAACGACTCTGCCGCAACGCCCGTCGCAACTTTCTTTAATCCTTTTAAACTTTTTGTCAGTTCTCCCTCTACCACTGCCCCAGTTTCAACCGGATCTACCTTGGAGCAACAAAACGGACATTTTGTCGCCGCATTATTGATTGTAGATTTGCAAAATGGACACGCATGCGTATTTGCAGGCTTCTTATCGCGCATCTTATTAACAGTACGCACAAACAAGAATATTGCAAACATAGTAATAAAGAAACTAACCACAGAATTACAAAACAGCCCCAAATTCAGCGTTGTTGCACCCGCAGCCTGGGCCTGGGCAATTGTTTCATAATGCGCACCAGCCTCGCCCCCGCCAAGAACGAAAAACCACTGTGAAAAATCAACCCCGCCAATCAACAGCCCAATCGGCGGCATAATTACATCTTTTACCAACGAATTAACCACACCGGTCATCACACTACCTACGATGATACCGACAGCCATATCGATTGCATTTCCACGTTGAACAAACGCACCAAATTCTTTAAATATATTATTCTTTTTAGCCATTTTTTTCTCCTTGTTTTATTTTTGCAAAATCCTGTATTGCACACACTACTTTATCCAATGTTTTTCGCAAACTTTCGTCATGTGTTTCGACCGTAATATTTGCCAGGGCATACGTGTCATAACGTTCTCCAATTAACTGCGCCAAGATTTTGCGACTATCCGCATTTAACAGTTGCGGCCGCGTATTACGAAAATTAGTACGCTTTACCAGCAAATCCAGATCCGCACGCAACCAAACCGACAGCGCCCTATCCAAAACCATTTGACGCACCGCCGGGGTTATAAACGCCCCCTCGCCCGTAGAAATTACTTTCAACACAGGTGGTGTATCCAACAATCGTTTAATGACCTGCTGTTCCACACGACGAAATTCTGCCTCGCCATACATAGAAAAGATATCGACCACGCTGCACCCAGCCGCCGCCTCTATCTCTTTATCAGAATCAACAAACGGCACCCCCAGCCGCCGCGCCAACGCACGCCCAACACTGGTTTTCCCTGCCCCCATCAGACCAACCATAACAATCGGCCGACGAATTAACTTTTCAAATTCTGCCTTCATATCGCAAATTATTCTAGCCCAAAAGTTTTTTTCTGACAATAAAAAAAGCCGAAATAAAACACATAGGACTTTTTTAAATGTGAATTTTATGCTATAATAAAACAAAACAATCGGGACAAAAGAGAGAATAAAACAATGAAACATCTTTTCACAACAACCGCATCCGCGATAATTCTGGCATGTGCCGGCACACCTAACGCATTCGCAACACCATCACATTTCTATGCAGGTGGCATTTCCGCAAACAATATCGCGGTTATGCAACACTCAATACTTAGTACCGCAATGATATCCGGCGACCGCCTATCATCTGCAATATTTAATCCCGCGGCATCAACCGCACAGACGGCACCGTCACCTGCAAAAGATAACGTCGATCCAAAAACACTGTACGGTCATGCACAAATGTACGGCACCGCACCACTATACGGCGAATTTAACGATGACGGCACCGCACACGGGCGCAGTGGCGGTGACGCCCCTGCCCTGGGCAGCATGTGGCTGGCCTGGCAGCATTTTGGCAACGACACAAAATTTGACGATATCGCCCTGATGGATTCTAAAATGGATTTGGTTATGTTGGGGCTGGCCGGCAACAAAGAACCGTTTAGCAAAGGCATGACCGAATGGGGATTATACGCCGGGCACGTTGGCAGCGAACAAAAAAACAACGAATTACTAATCGATGAAAAAGGCGGTTTTTTCGGTGTATATAAAAAATTCTCGTTCGGGAACTTTAACCTGCTTAGCGCATTTGACGGCGGCGTATTAACCAGTTCTGCCGAAACCTTGATGGGTTCAGACAGCTACACAAACATCTGGACGGGTGGCGCAATCAATATGAATTACAACATCATACTGGACGACACATTTACAATTCAGCCTGGAATCTATGTCGGATACACATGGATTCAAGACACAGAATACACATCTACATCTGGCGACAGAATTGACACAGACCATTTCCATATGTTTGAAATCAGCCCCAGCGTACGTGCAATCAAACACATTGGCAACAACTGGTTTGGCGCGTTGCACGCAAAATATGTATCGTTTGTTTCTGCCGGCGGCGACATCGACGTAAATGGCGTTGGCATCGCAGACATAGACCACAACGGTTTTGCAGAATACGGCCTGACAATCGAAAAAACAATCGACAGATTTGACATATCTGCCAATATCGGACGACGCGACGGCGCGCACACCGGGTGGATTGGTGGCATGAATTTGAAATATCTGTTCTAAGAATAACAAATAATAAAAAAAACGCCCATTTGGGCGTTTCTTTTAATCACCATAATAACACGAGAATTGCCCCACCTCGCCCCAATGATATTTACCGGTTTTATCTTCGCCACGATACGCCTCGCAGTCATACGCCGCGTCAGCTGCGCTCGATTGCCAGTAATCGTTATACATACAATCTGTCGTTTCACCCTTCATATATCCGGCCCCATCACCCAAGCAACTGTACAACATCCCAGCACTTTCATCCCAACCCAAATAGTTTGTAGGACTGGCATTTGCTAAATTACCATTCTGCGGACATTCCATACAGTATGGCGCCGAACCATCATCTGGCACAACCCCTACATACCCAGCCTCGCAATAAAAACGCCACCCATCACACCGTGCATTATCCGGACACGGGACGCATTCACTATCACCAGAATATTCACTATTATCAAAATAACCATACCCACAATCCCCAGGCTCATAATAACTTTTTGCTGAATCCCCCGAGACACACGACGACCCATTCGATACATACCCCGCATTACACGTTAAAACACATGTTGAATTCGCATGATAACCACTGGCCGAATAATTATACGTACCATTGCTTGGCGCAGCACCACACGACACACAATTGCCACCAGACAATCTATACCCCGTCGCGCAGCCATCATATGAATAAAAAGTCTGTACCCCACTGGACGTGTTTGCCGTATATACACAGTCAGATATCTGACTTTGCACATAATTATCATAATACAGATACGGTGCCGAACAAAAATCAGTCAAAGTTCCTTGTTCCATATCTGACGCCTCCCATACTTCGCCATCACAATAGCCGATATCAGTGTATTTTCTTAACTCTATCGCATAAGCCAAATCACCATTTAACGGGATATTATAGGCTTCTACCTGGGCACAGGGTTCCCACTTTCCCTCTAATGTACAAACATAATTAGGGCGCGTTATTCCCGTCCCCAAGATTTCCCCCAGACTGTCCGACGACGATATACTTGGACCGCCCTGAAACTTAGATCCATTTGGCGGAATATTGACGATATTATAACGCGACGCAGACAAAGAACACCCACCATTACAACTATAAACCGTATCGCCAGCTTCCAAACCAGCCGGGGCCGCACAACCATCATCACTCTGCACAAACAACGCGCCACTATTTCCATCTGCAGCCGTCGATATAATCTGACCCAAAGGAGTATAAAACTCTGTATCCGTAGATGCATGCGCCACGCCACAACACACGGCCATAAACGCCACAGCAAAACCAATGATTAGATTCGGCATTTTTATATTTAAAAAAAGTCTAGAAACCCGCATATTCTTCTCCCTATATTTTTGCCAAATCTAATCATTTCTTTGGATTCGGCATAAATTTTACTGCTCTACGCCACAGACTGTACTGCATTCACCCAGTTTTAGCAAGCAAGAAATTTATCATTTTTCACCAACAAAAAAACGCCCATTTGGGCGTTTCTTATTCCATATTCGCCAATTGTTCCAATTGATCTGCCGCAATCAACGCATCAATCATTTCATCCAGCCCCGCACCACCGGCCAAAATATCATCCAGTTTATACAGGGTTAATTTGATACGATGATCGGTCACGCGCTGCTCTGGGAAATTATAGGTACGAATCTTTTCGCTGCGATCACCAGAACCAACCATGGTCTTACGCGACGCGTTATTGGCATTTTCTTGTTCCATACGTTGTTTTTCGTACAACTTAGAACGCAATACCGCCATCGCCGCAGTTTTATTTTGCAATTGCGAGCGTTCATTTTGACAGGTCACAACAATCCCCGTTGGAAAGTGCGTAATACGAATTGCACTATCGGTTTTATTAACGTGCTGGCCACCTGCCCCAGACGCACGGAAAATATCAATACGAATATCCTTGTCTTCGATTACAACGTCAATATCTTTGGCCTCGGGCATAACGGCAACAGACGCCGCACTGGTATGAATACGACCCCCTGCCTCGGTTTCCGGGACGCGTTGCACACGATGAATCCCCGATTCAAATTTCATGCGACCATACGCACCCGCCCCGTCAATTTTAAAGACAATTTCCTTATACCCACGCAACGACGTTGCATTTTCTTCGATAACCTCTACCTTCCACCCCTGACGCAAGGCATAAGATTTATACTGATTATACAAATCGCCTGCAAACAACGCAGATTCTTCACCACCAACGCCCGCACGAATTTCCATAATTACACTATTATCATCCGCATCATCACGGGGCAACAACGCAATCTGCAATTTTTTTTCAATATCCGGCAACGCATGATTCAATTCCATCAATTGTTCCGTTGCAATTTCACGTAATTCTGGGTCATTCTGCATATCCTTGGCGTCTGCAATACCTGCAACAGTCTGAAAATATTCACTAATCAGCGGTAAAATTTCACCCAGACGTGAATACTCCTTGGATAATTTGGTCAATTCATCCCCAGTCGCAGTACCAGAATTCATCTGGGCCTCTATATCCGCAGCACGGTTTTGAATATCTTTTAGTTTTTGTTCAATTATCATAATTACGCCACCTTTAGCATTTTTATCGCATCCGCAACAGTCAATTCTTGCTGTTCGCCAGTCTGCATATTCTTAATCGCAACAACTTGATTTTCTACTTCGCTTTCACCGATTATCACACTGAATTTAGCATTTATTTTGTCAGAATATTCAATCTGATTTTTAAACTTTTTGTCCGCATCTAAATACGCAACGGACGCAATTTCTGCATCACGAAACGCGTTTAAAACCGACACCGCATACCCAACGTTTTCTTGCCCCATAACCAAGACAGCCGCATCAATCGGATTATCAAACCGTGATAAATCAACACGCCCTGCCTCCATCAACGCAACAAAGATACGCGAAAAACCAATCGCCGCCCCAACCCCAATAATCTTGGTTTTGGAAAACTTACCGGCCAAATCAGCATATCGACCACCGCCGGCCGCCGTACCCAGTTCTGGATATTGACTTAACTTAAATTCAAACACCAGACCAGTATAATATGCCAACCCGCGCGTAATCGCTAAATCAATTTCTGCATTTTTAACCCCAAACGCCGTCAGCGTTTCCATGAACTTTGTTAATTCAGATATTGCCAAATCTAACTTGTCAGACTTGTTTAAGAAACCAGAATATCCATTTGTAAATACAGATTTAATTTCATTTTCTTTTTGCGCATCACCCAACGTGTCACGCAGCCCTTCGGCAAAGTCATCGTCACCCATTTTGTCTTTTTTATCAATCAAGACAAAGACGTCTTTTTTCTGACCATCGGTCATTTCCAGATAATCAAATAACGCATCCCAAAACGGTCTTGAACCAACGCGCACATAATTATCACCAATAAATTCAGACACAGAATTTAACGTCCGCTGAATCACAGAAATAATTTCCGCATCATAATTTACAGACAGCGAATTCACCCCCATGATATCCATATCCATCTGATAGAATTCACGATATCTGCCACGCTGGGCACGTTCGCCACGATAACGCTTTGAAAATTGGCTGGCCCGGAACGGGAACACCAAATCATTCAGATGACCCGCAACATACCGAGACAACCCAACCGTCCCGTCATAACGCAACCCCATCTTGGTATCACCCTTTTGAAACAAGAACATCTGCGTTTCAATTTCATCCCAGTTATCTTTATCTGTCAAAACCTCGGCACGTTCAATTGCCGGCAAATCCAATTGATTAAACCCAGATTTCCGTAACACCCCCAGCATACGATTTGCACATTCATCAAAACAGCGTTGCTGTGTTGGCAACAATTCTATAAATCCCGATAATGGTTTAGTTGGTTTCAAATCCATTTTATTTATTCCTATTGTTTATAATATGGAAAACTTAATTGCACGTCGTGCAACATTATATCATACAAAAAGACAATATGCTAATATTCGCCCGCGTGGGCGTGATGAAAAACAACAAAGAAAACATATTTCTTAGACATCTCAGTATAATCTTAGGGCAAAAAATATATTTTTCAAGTAAAAACAAACCAGGCGGGGCACGCCACCCGTATCTTTTTTTGCAAATGACGAAAGAAAAGATTTTCTTACTTTTAACATCTGCGACGCGGATTTATGTGCCCCATCAAGATATCCACATTATGACACACCAATCGCCCCCACGCCACAGGTACGTTTTCATAAATTATTTCACTGTATGATAGATTACGCCACCAACGCCCAAATTTATTGCATCACTGGCACGCCCTGATTCTAAATCCGCATAACACGTCACATTGTTATATTTAACATGAATTGACGGGCTGGTTAATTTATCGGCATACAACGGGATCGACAACCCATTAGACACTTTAATCTGCGTCAGCCCTGCGCCACATAATGCACGCAATTGTTCAACAATCCAACATACACCAGTCGTCGCACCTGAACACACATCAGTAACATCGTGCGCGACATACCCCGACGGACACTCGTCCGATACCGCCTGAACAAACACATCATTTTCATACACAACAAACCCACTAGGACACGTTGCCCCCATTGCAAAGCACGGGATACAAATCAACACGCCTATTATTCGTTGCATATAATTATGCCCCTCCCATATCAGCACATACCTCTCCTACATTACACGCAGAAAAAGCACATTGTATTCTAAAACTATTCATACATATTGATGCATCCGCTGGAAACATATTTATATTATAACAACCATATTCCATAACAGGCATCAAATATGTTGCCATCATTGGTGACGTCATCAAACACGCATACCCACCACGTCCCATCAAATTATCTATACCGTCCAATGGCAATTCTGGAACCTTATACACACCCCCAGAATAATTTGCATTAAAACCAACCAGGACACCCGACACTTCTACCCCATTACAATTTACCGTCCATGTATTTTTTGTATAACCAATCGGCTCGCACTTACCCGTCATCTGTGATAAATCTGGCACGCACATTGTTACAGCATGTACAGCACGTATAAAAAACACACCAAACAGAATCAAATAAAAACGCATCTATTTTCCCCTACAAAAAAACACCACCCAGAAATCTGTGGTGGTTGGAGTTTAGAAACAATTGGTCAATTGCGTGTTTTATTCAATATATTCAACACACTCCAACCACGAATGGCTGGAATGTTTTAACGTCTTGTCATGACGTGACCAATGGGTTTCTACGCCCAACACCAAAAATCCCGGTGCGCATTTATTATATATCAAAAAAAACATTTACGCAAATCATAAGTAAATAAAAACGCATTAAAAAAAACGCACTACTATCATAACCAACGATGTAATTCTGCACCATGTTGATTTAACCACCGTTTGGCACGCTCTACCCCGAATCCATATAAATCGCGAACCTGGGCCCAAAATTCTGGCGAATGATCCATATGTTTCTGGTGTGCCAATTCGTGCATTACAACATATTGCATAACTTCCACAGGCGCAAACGCCAGACGCCACGAAAAAGACATCGTCCCCGACGTAGAGCAACTGCCCCAACGACTGGTCGTATCGCGCAACGCAATCCGACGGGGCCAAAAGTCACGCGGCACCGTACGAATAATTGCTTTAACCTCTTTCAAAAATTCCGCCTTAATAAAATCTCGAATCCGCCGTTCAAACATATCTTGTGCGCCACCGACCGTTAGAACCGCGTGATTATTATCAATCAATCGAAAATCATTTCCACGTCGCCCCGCATCATGCAGCAACTTCACACTGCGCCCTAAAAAATCAATCTCTGCACCAGGTGCTAAGCATTCTTTTTTTGGCGCCTTATCAAAAATTCGTTCCACCCATTTACGTTTTGATTCCAAAAAGTTTATCGCCGCCCTATCCGACGCCATCCACGGCCGCGACATCCGAATTTCGCGCACAGGACACACTTTAGGACGCAATGTAATATTTCGCCGCCCCCGTTGGGATTCGATTGCAACTGGGATTCTTTCACCACTAGACGCAACAAACACATATTCAGACATTATTTATTTCGTTTGCTTTTGTATTTCTTCATTTAATTGCCGCGCCACTGTCTTTAAATTCTCCAGGCCAGATTTTTCTGCTTTTTCTGCCGCAATATTTATAAATTCAGCCCCGGCGATTTTATTTGCCGACACCACATCAAACATACAGATATAAACATCAGGCCGATAATCCCAAAATCCCATCAGCCCAATCATTTCATCCAGAAACATCCCAGACGCACTCCACCCCCATGGCTGAACAGACGCAATCTTTTTAAAATCATCCGTGGTTTTTGTGTTATAGACACACACGTCTTTCAGCGCCTGCAAATACAGCGCGTTCATCTGTCGCACCGATACGCCATTCAAACTATTTTCCGCCAGCAACTGCACCACATCATAATTAAAATCCTGTTTTGCGACCTCTTTTTGCAACAGTTCATCAATATTTGACGCCCCATCCCATATTGCCGCCTTGGCATCATCTATCTTACCCGCTTGAATTGCACGCTGTAATTTTTGATTTATCGCATCATCAGCCCGCACCACAATCGGCACCATCATCATCACACAAAGTGCCAATACCCTGCGCATTATTTCACCTTATCCGATATATCGCGCACAATGGCATCTGCGTTAAATCCCATTGCGCTATAAACTTCATCCCCTGGCCCAGACACGCCAAAACTATCAATTCCAACAACAGCATCTGCAAATTCAAACCACGGCGCAGACGCCGCCGCTTCTATTGCAACAACAAACCCACGCAGCATTTGCTGCTTATATTCGGCCGATTGCGCGCGAAAATCTGCAACCGACGGCACAGAGACTACCTGAACCGCATTACCCAATTTTTTTGCCACCTCTATCGCCAATGGCACCTCGCTGCCCGTGGCCAATATTGTTGCCCTGATCCGATTCGCTGTCGCACGATAAATTATGTATGCGCCACGCGCCACATCTGCCGCCAACGGTGCAGAAATCAGTGGAGTTTTCTGACGCGACAAAACAATACACGTTGGCCGTTTTGTATCTTTTATCGCCCGCTGCCACGCCCAAACCATTTCCGCAACATTACACGGCCGTATTACATTTAGGTTCGGAATCAGTCGCAACGACGGCAACTGTTCAATCGGCTGATGCGTCGGCCCATCTTCGCCAACAGCAACACTATCATGCGTCAAGACATATATCACTGGCAATCCCGACAGCGCCGCCAAACGAATCGCCGGCCGCATATAGTCACTAAACACCAAGAACGTCGAACCATACGGCCGCAGACCTGCGATTGCCAAACCGTTCATGATTGCGCCCATCGCATGTTCGCGCACACCATAATCAATATAATTACCCACAAAATCGTCTGCACCAATCGTCTTAGACACAGCGACCTTGGCATTTGTACTGCCACCTAAGTCTGCACTGCCCCCGATTAACGGTGCCCCTGCACGCAACAATTCATTCAGATAAACACCCGACAATTCACGCATAGACATCGCCGCGCCAACCTGTGGCATCGAAACATGCGGAAAAAATCCATTACTTGGCGTTCGCACCGCACAATTTGCATTACGTGCCACCTGCGCCCACAGATTTTCACCACATGGCGAAATCAACCCTTCGACCAGGCGCATCATTTCCGAATCGCCCAACGCAAAACCATGCGCCTTGTTTGACCCTGCCAAACTAGACCCTGCCCCAATTTGGGTTTTACACTGAATAAACACCGGTCTATCTGCTTCTTTGGCTTTTTCCAGCGCACGATTTATTTTGTTATAATCATCCCCAGGCACACAAAAAACCTGCCATCCTGCGGCCAGCATACGTTCTGGGACATTGGCATCCGTCTGTGCGACCCCATCAATAGATATTCCATTATCATCCCACAACAAAATCAGATTATTTAATTTATATCGTCCTGCAAACGCGATTGATTCCTGGGCCACCCCTTCCATTAAATCGCCATCAGAACACATACAATACACCCGTCCATCTGACTTGCTTATTTTTTCTGCCAGTGCCAATCCGACGGCATTACCGACACCCTGGCCCAGCGGGCCTGTTGTTGCATCAACACCATGAATTCCATATTCAGGATGCCCCGGCAACCCGCCAATTTTACGAAAAGTATTTAAATCCCCGACATTATATCCCGCCAATTTCAGCACAGAATACAACAATGCACTGCCGTGTCCTGCGGACATAACAAATCGATCGCGCCCACATCGCACGAAATTCGCGAACAGCACCGTTATCACATCGGCGCCCCCCAGCACAATACCAACGTGGCCACTGCGCGCCATACGAACCGCATGCAGCGCCCACGCGCGCACAGCATTTGCCATATCTTTTAATTGTTTGGAATCGAACTTCATTTTATGGTATTATATCACAAAACCAAGGATATTAAAAATGTTAAAAATTTGGACAGACGGCAGTTGTCTTGGCAATCCCGGCCCTGGGGGCTGGGCATTTGTTGCAACTGACGGCAAAAACATTGCAGAACGCAGTGGTGGCGAACACAACACAACGAACAATCGCATGGAATTGATGGCGGTATATCGTGCGTTATCTGCGGCACACAGGCATCCATCGGTTGAAATTCACACAGACAGCCAATATGTAAAAAACGGCATGCAAACATGGCTAAAAAATTGGAAGAAAAACAATTGGCGCACTGCGAACAAGAAACCAGTAAAAAACCAAGATTTGTGGATGGCCCTGGACCAGGTTGCCAGCACCAAAGACATCCATTGGGTTTGGGTCAAGGGTCACGCAGGCGAAGAAATGAACGAACGTGTTGATACACTGGCCCGCACATTTGCCGAAGGGTTAAAATAACTCAATTTTTCCTTTCTTGTTATTCGCGCCCAGCATCCGCTTCTCTCCTTTGTCGCTTCGCGGCACTTCGTAGTCATTGCGAGCGCAGCGTTGCAGCAATCCAGTCTATCTTTCCTTGTTATTATGCATACCACACTCCCCCCCCCAGAATGACAAAGAAAGAGAAATTACACACCACAAAAAAATCCCCCAATCGGGGGATTTTTTTATTGAACTGTGATACCGGCCGCCTGATACAAATTCGTACGATACGTTATATTTTTAGCCGACGTACCTGTCATGTTATTTGCACACAGATACCCGCACTTGGTAGAACATGAATTATGGTTCGACGCATATACCCATCGCGCACCCTCAACCGGATCGGTAATCTTGCAATAACACCCTGTACCTGTACCTTCTGGGGTAAATCCAACCGCCGCCACCGTACCGTTTGTGCTGGTTGTCGCACTGCACCCACCAACACCGGTCAATGTTGTACCATCAACGACCGCCGACCAATCCAACCCATTACCATCGTTATACGTGGCAGGCGTCCTGGACGATGCTACCGTTGCCGCACTCAACGTCAGGCTAACCCCCGTATCGCCGACATAGTTTTCACCGCTGTCGTCATAGACCGAATACTTTGTATTGTTATAGTTCAGTCTCAGATACGATTCGACACCATCGCTCATATATACATCGCCCTGACGCATATTGCCATAGAACGTCGTGCCACCAACCTTTACATTCAACGACGGCGTTGTCTTCTTATCCTGGCGCAGATACAACTTGCGATCGCCGACATGCAATATATGGCCACAGTCATTTGCTTCGTCCGCACCGACGCCATATCCGACGGTCCAAAGTTGCGGATTCGTTGGACATGCATTACGTGTTCCCACATTACCCTGGGTCACATAAGATGCCGCCGCCCAGTGCTTTGAACCAACTTCTGTACATTCTGTATCATATGCACTTGCCAGATACGAACCCGCTGGACATGAAATTCTACATGACGCTTCCCCAAATTTCACACCGAACGAGTGATAGTTTTCAAGACACGGTATGCACTGTTCAGACCCTGGGCCAATTACATATGTATCCGTCGGACATGTATCACATGTTGATGTTTCACCATAATGTATCACCTGTGAATTCGTCAGATCTTCACCCGTCAGCCCCGGATTATACGTTGCGTTCTTATCATCTGCCGGACAATCTGTCGGCTCTGTATCATACGGATTCGCAATCATCTGCCCTGGTAATTCACCCTTGCGGACAAAGCATGCCTCTGGCGTATCATTTGCCTTGGAACCTGAACTGTATGGATACAGGCCATTTGCAAACGAAGAACACAATTCACAACGTTCGTCATTTTCAATCGTCGCATCCGGGTCATTCAGATAGTAATTCTGGCCACAATGTCTGGCGACACACAGATTCGAAACCGTATTATCCGAATTCCATGTCACGTCTTCACGCCACCATTTTGTCATCTTTTTTGTATCTTCTGTCACAGAATCCAAATCAGTACCCGCCGGATATGTATTCGGACACAGCACACCGCATGTTGCCGAACCCATCGCCGCTGTTGTTTCACCAATCGGGCACGCAACACAGCTGGTTGCACCGGTGATAGATATAATATTACCCTGTTCATCCTCGGCAATTACACCATCTTCATCAACCTGGGCCGTTGTTGAACCAATCGCGCACTTCTTAACGTCTGCTGGGCACGCACCCGCACTTGGTACATAACTTCCCGCCGGCGCAGATATACATACAGACGCCTTTACATCCGAATACGTACCTGCTTTGCATTGTTCTTGCGCTACATTTACTGACCCTGGGCATATATTACCGCATGCACACTCTGTTCGTGCCGCTGCACCCTTGGTCGGCACATAATACCCTTGTCCAGACGGCTTACACGCACTCTGCGCCTTTGCATCCTGATATGTACCCTCATTACATTGTGACTGAGTTGTATTCTGTTCATTTGGACAATAATGCCCTTCGCCACACTCTGTTCGTGCCGTTGCACCCGCGGTGGATACATAATATCCCTTTCCAGAGTCCTTACACGTAGTCTGTCCCGTTGCATCCTGATATGTACCAGGGTCACATTGCGTGGGGTTCGTGTTTTGGTTATTCGGACAATAGGAACCAGCCGGACATATCGTGCGTTCGCACATACCTGGATTCGGCACATAATATCCTGTTCCAGAGTCATTACACGACGTATCACCTGCCTCAGAATACGTACCTGCAACGCACTGCGCTGGTGTCACCGTACCAGTCCCCGGACAGATAGTACCGCATTCACAAATTGTTTGCTTACACTGATATGCCTCTCCCACATAATAACCTGGATCTGCTGGTTTGCAGTACGTACCACCACGTCCATCCGTACGTGTCGGATTATTTGCATCAACAGAATAAGAACCCTTTGCACACCCCACAATCCCGTTATCCGTACAACTACCAGAAGCATTCGCACAATTCCAATTCTCTGTTCCTGTACATGCATACCCACAGGCACACTCAGTACATACCGGATACGTAGCAGAATCCCCTGCAACCACTTTTGAACTGCTGCCAAACGTTGTCAGCTTGCCCATACCGCATGACTGTGTATAGAACTTGTTATCAGATTTCTTTTTAACAGACTTGCCACCTGCAACTGTTGTATAGCATTCACCCCATGATTTTGCACCGGCATCAGAATTTGCAAACGCGATACACGTACCACCCGTTTCCGCATTACATGCGTCACCCGTGACGAATTGTGATGCACATGTTTGGGTTCCCTTGGTTGCATTACTCAAATATGTGAACGTTTCGGTCACACCTGTACAGAAACTGCCTGCGGCACATGTTGTACAACCACCTTCGGCGATTGCCCACCCGTTTTGGTACGTTGCCGCCTTGTAATACTGGCCCGGTTCGCAATAATAGTTTGTACCATTTATAACCGTTGCCGCCTTCTGTGGCGCAGCCGTTCCACCCGCACACGTATATCCCGTCGGACATGGCAAGCATGCATTTCCATACGCAGGCGTCGATATTGGTTGTCTGTATGCCAGCGCCTCTGTCACCGTGGTGCCACTGGTTGTACCGGCCGCCATATAGAAATTTGGCTTGCACGATGTATACATGTCTTCGGTTTCACATGTATATCCATCCGTATCCACCAGTTCGCAAGTACACGTCGTGCCATCACTGCTGTTTTTAACAACATATCCACTATTACATACGCACGATACAACTTCTTTTTCGTTTTCTGTCGTTTTTACCGTATTGGAACAACCTGTACAGACCTCGCTGCCCGATGCATGCATCCCAGTGATACTGCCTGTTCCTGTATATTTCCCCGCACATGTTTCAACTTCTTCTGCAAAGGTTTGTGTATAACGCATACCACCCGTGATAGTCTCTTCTCGTGCTTCGCCAACCTGGATTTCTGTTCTGCTGATTTCATTTCTGTTGTCCAATGACGAACACGCCAAACAGCTGTTCCCCAGACCAGCACCAGTTAAATAATAGCCTTCGTTACAGTATTCATATTCCTTGGTTGATGAATCACAGACATACCCCGCCGTATCCGCCGCCGCGCACGAACAAGATTCCAATCCCTGATCTACAACATAATACCCATCATTACACGCACATGTGTATGCCGTGCCAATTACCTGTGTTTGTGTCTTGGTGCTGCTGCAACCAGTACACGAATCGGCACCAACCGTCGTATTATCGGCCGGTCCGCCAGTATATTTACCATTACATACAACCGCCGTCATTGTTGTTGTCGTTGTTGTACGCGTACCACCCGTGATATTCGCAACACTGTCACTGGACGTTGTTGTAGAAGATTGAACATCTGTATTATCCACAGCCGCGCATGATAAACACGCGTTACCAACATCTGCACTGCTAAGATATTGCCCCGCCGCGCACGATGTATATTTCTTGTCCGTCGGACATGAATAGCCGCCTTCGCCCACTTCTGTCGAAACACACATACAAGACGCAGACCCCTGGCCAGATACAGTATATCCACTATTACATGTACAAGTATAGGTTGGCGTCCCTCTTTGTGTTGTAGTGGTTGTCTCGCTACATCCGGTACATGCGCCCGACCCAACCGTCGTATTATTGGCCGGCCCTGTTTCATATTGCCCAACACACTTTGTTATTGTTGTCACCGGTGTCCTCGTTGTACGCGTACCACTGCCATCCGAAAATGCAAAGTCAGATATCTCTGTTGTTGTTTCTCTGTCAATTTCTGCAGTATTATCAACATCACTACATGCCAAGCATGCATTTCCCGTTGCGTTCGCACTTAAATAATACCCCGCATTACATGAATAATAATGTCTATCTGTTTCGCAGACATACGGCGAATCGCCAACATCTGGCAATACCAAACAGCCACACGCAGATGTACCCTGGCCCGTCACTTCGTACCCGGAATTACACGAACATGTGTATTTTTCTTCGGTTCTGGTTGATTCTTTCTCTTCGGTACAACCCGTACAATATGCCGGCCCCTTGGTACCACCCGCACCACCCGTATATGTACCGTTACAATGCACTTCATTATACGTCGTGGTCGTCTTGATACGCTTACCACCCGTAATAGTTGTTTCAGTCTTAACTGGTTGCGACGCAACACTGCTTAACAAATTGCGGTTCATCCAAGTTGCACATGGATTACAGGCACCACCCAAATAGTAATATCCATCATTACAACTGCTATATTTCTTTAACGTAGAACACGAATAAGACGTATCCAACGGATCAACATCACCATTATCCGTCGTACAATAACACTGTCCAAACACATTATTTAAAGATACATACCCATCATCACACGAACAAGAATAAGTATATGTAGCCGATGAACATCCCGTACAGCTGCTGCTGCCACCAGTATTACCCGCCGGCGCCGTCGTATATGTACCATTACACCTTGTCGTTGTCGTGCGCGTACCGTTTGCAATCGATTGCGTCGCCGTAGTTGTCGTAGTATTAGAAAGCGTCGTACATGCCTTGCACGTACCATTGTCTAAATAATAATTAGCGCTACATGATGTCGAAGATGCCTTAACACAGTCGCCATTTTGCAATGTATAACCCGTATTACACGACGTATATGTCATAACACTGTCGCAAACATAGCCCGCGGCCAAAACGTTTGACGCGAAAAACACCATTGATAAAAACGTTAAAAACCGCAGAAATCTCGCCATTCTTCCCACTTCTTTTCTCTTTATGCACACATTGTAGAAAAAATCGACCATGTGACACAAGCAAAAAAATCCCTTTTTGGCATTTTTTATATCTTTCATGTAAAAAAACGCCATCTGCACATCATTACCTTGACAAATAAAAAACACGGTACATTGTTTTTTTCGCACCAGACATGCATTACGGGTATTATATCATAAATATACAGAAATCCTAACTAATAAAAATCAGATTTATATAAAAAAACGCGCCGTTGGCGCGCCTTATCCACGAAACCCCATCGCAACAATGAACATTTCCACACTATCCTTGCGCGAAGATGGTGGTTTTATATGATGAACCGACTGAAATCTTTCTTTTATTTGCTTTAACAATTCATTTGTTGTCCCGCCAGTAAAAGATTTGCACACAAATGTCCCGCCAACCTTTAACGCACGTACTGCAAAATCGAACGCATATTCCAACAGCACCATCTGGCGAATATGATCTGTCTTTTTATGCCCCACCGTATTCGGCGCCATATCAGACACAACAACATCCACCGTCCCTGCCCCAACCACATCATGCGCCAGACCTAATTTTTCTTCCAGCCACTGCAACGCCGCATCAGACGTAAAATCGCCCTGGTACGTTTCAACGCCAACAATTGGCGAAATTTCCAGCAAATCCATCGCAAAAATCTTAGACTTTGGATACGTACGCGCAATATATTGCGACCATGACCCCGGCGCCGCCCCTAAATCAACGACAACCTGGCCATTGCGCAGGAAATGAAATTTTTCATCCATTTCTATCAGTTTATATGCCGCGCGCGCGCGATAGCCATCTTTGTGCGCACGCGCAACATACGGATCTGCCGCCTGGCGTTGCAGCCACGCGACAGATGATTTTTTCCCAGCAATTTTCTTGTTTGTAATTTTCATTATCGCTGTAATGCCATTTTCTTAGCACGCTGTTTCTGCATCATATCAAAATACATTTTATATGCTGACTGGGCTGCTTCTTGTGGATTTTTATATGTTGTCCATAATCTTTCATCTTTGACATCAAAAATAAATCTTTTTCTGCCATGATGTTTATAAAACACGTCCAGCGTCCATGCCGTAATATTACCACGCGCATCCACATTAGACCATGGGGCATTTACACCCACGATTTCCCAATCAAATGCGTGCTGTAATTTATACTTAACTGTTTCAAATACTTGCTTAAAATCAAATTTCTTTGCCATATTTACACCTCTTGCTTTTGCCTGTTGTTCTTGATAGAAACGCATCGCGTTATCATGCGCAATATCACACGCAGAACGCTGTGCGGTACCCTCTCCACATTTGAACGAACAAGATACCAGTGTATTATCCGGATATCTTAGTTGAACCATATACCCCGTACAAACTTTGTTTGATTTTTCGTCCGATTTTAACGTCGGCACCGGCAAAGACACATAAGACGGTCGAATGCCAAAAAAATCTTTTAATTTCACCAAATTCTGTTGATAATTCATAGTTAATTCCCTTGTGGCTTTGGCGCAAAGTTTGGATTTTGCTGCATTTTTGCCATCACAGCCTCCATCCCGCCCATGCGCTGAATCATTGCCATCTGTTGTTTCATTTTCATATATTGTTTAATAATATGTTCAACTTCGCGAACCGTACATTTTGCAGTTTCTGCAATACGCGCCTTGGCATTTGCAAAAATCTTGTCTGGTTCTGCGCGTTCCGCGGGCGTCATCGCTTCTAAGATTTTAATTTGGGCATCAACACTGCCATCTTTAATTTTCTCTTTCATCGCAGACACCGCGCCACTCATCCCGGGCACCATTTTCAACAGACCGCTAAAATTACTCATCTTTTTAATCTGTTTTAATTGCGCCAACATATCGTTCATGTCAAACTGTCCCGACATCATACGCTGGGCAGTTTCTTTCATGCCCGACGGCATTTTATCCATGCCTAAATCTTTTTCCATTGCCTTAGCATCCATGGCAACCGCAGATTCATTTACTTTTTTATCTTTCTTTTTACCAAACCCAAACATTTCTACTCCTTTTCCTTTTATTTTATTGTCTTTTTTTCGTTTTGTCCAGATACTTCTGCAAATATTTTCCAGTCTGCGACGCAGGCACATCCGCGACCTGTTCTGGGGTACCTGTGGCAATTACCTGGCCGCCGGCCGCGCCGCCTGTTGGCCCCAAATCAACAATCCAATCCGCTGTTTTTATAACTTCCAGATTATGTTCTATCACAATTACTGTATTACCTTGTTCAACCAATTCGTGCAGCACCGATAACAACATCTTAATATCTTCAAAATGCAGACCTGTTGTTGGCTCGTCTAAAATATATATCGTTTGCCCAGTACTGCGCGCCGCCAATTCTTTGGACAATTTTATACGCTGGGCCTCGCCCCCAGATAAATCCAAAGAGCTTTGCCCCAGTTTTATATAATCCAGTCCAACGCGCTTTAGCAATTCTAATTTACGCGATATTTTCGGGACATTAACGAAAAACCGATAGGCTTCTTCCACCGTCATATTTAGCACATCTGCGATTGATTTTCCCTTGTATTTTACCGCAAGCGTTTCTTCGTTATATCGCGTCCCGTGACAACAGTCGCATTCGACATACACATCTGCCAAGAAATTCATTTCAATCTTGATTTGTCCATCGCCTTGACACGCCTCGCATCGCCCACCCTTAACATTAAACGAAAAACGCCCAGACGTATATCCACGCGCCTTTGCCTCTGGCAGGGACGCAAAGAAATCACGAATATCGCCAAATACGCCCGTATATGTTGCCGGATTACTGCGCGGACTGCGTCCAATTGGCGATTGGTCAATATCTACAACCTTGTCAATATTTTCCATCCCGCGAATTATATCATGTGCGCCCGTTTCCAGTTTAGAATTGTACAACGCACGCATCAGCGCAGGATACAACGTATCTAACAACAATGTCGATTTACCTGACCCAGACACGCCAGTCAATGCAATAAATTTACCCAGCGGAAATTCAACAGTGATATTCTTTAAGTTATTTTCACGCGCGCCAGATATAACAATCGATTTTCCGTTACCTGCGCGGCGTGTTTTTGGAACCGGAATCTTACGCGCGCCAGACAAGTATTGCCCAGTAATAGAATCTTTATTTTTTATCACCTGTTGTGGCGTCCCAGCGGCAACAACATTGCCACCATTTACACCCGCGCCGCGCCCAATATCAACCAGATAATCCGCCGCGCGCATTGCATCTTCGTCATGTTCAACAACAATTACTGTATTATCTTTATCGCGCAGCATTTTCAATGTTTCCAGCAGCTTATCATTGTCTGCCTGGTGCAAACCAATTGACGGTTCATCCAGAACATATAGAACACCTGATAAACCACTGCCAATCTGCGACGCCAAACGGATACGCTGGGCCTCGCCCCCGGACAGTGTCCCCGCCATGCGCGACAACGTCAAATATCCCAATCCTACGTTTTGCAAGAAATATAATCTGTCTGTAATTTCACGCAAAACAATACGCGCAATATCGTTGTCTTTTTGCCCCAGATGTTTCGGTAAATCTTGGAACCAGCGCAAACTATCATCCACAGACATATCGCACACATCCATAATATCCGCGCCATTTATACGCACACATAACGCATGAATATTCAAGCGTTTGCCATGACAAACCGGACATGGTTTTTCGGCCTGATACTTTGCCAATTCATTTCGCATCGCCTCAGAATCCGATTCGCGCCAACGTCGTTCAATATTTGGAATTACGCCCTCATACGGTTTTTCATATACAAAACCATTCCAATTAATTTTAATCGGCTCGTCACCACTGCCATACAGAATCAAATTTTTCTGTTCTTCGGTCAATGTATGCCACGGTTTAGATAATGGAATTTTAAATTTCTTATGCAAGGCATCTAATAAGTGCTCAAATTGACTAAGCATGCCACCACGTGACCACGGCGCAATCGCCCCACCCAGTATTGACTTTGACGGATCTGGCACCACCAAATCTGGCGACATATTTAATTGTACGCCCAATCCGTCACAATTTTGACACGCCCCCATTGGCGCATTAAACGAAAACAAACGCGGTTCTATCTTTGGCACTGTAAAGCCACTGACTGGGCACGCATAATTTTGAGAATACAATGTATCCTCGTTCGTATCCAAGCGACGCACCAACACTGCCCCTGGGACCAGACGCAACGCCCCTTCAAAAGACGCATACATACGACTGCGAAATTCTTCGTCATCTGTATTTTCTGGTGGCATTTGCAATCTATCAACAATTACAAATATATTGTGCTTTTTATTTTTATCCAATGGTGGCACCGCAGACAAATCTACCAACTCGCCATCAATAATTGCGCGTGTATATCCTTGCTTTACCAAAAACGCAATTTCCTTGCGATATTCGCCCTTTCTTTCGCGCACCAATGGCGCCAGAATAAATATTTTTACCCCAGACGGTATTTTCATTGTCCAATCGACCATTTCCGCCACTGTCTGAGATTTAATCGGTAATCCTGTCACTGGCGAATATGGCACACCAATACGCGCCCACAACAAACGTAAATAATCATAAATTTCTGTCACAGTACCAACGGTTGATCGCGGATTTTTAGACGTTGTTTTTTGTTCTATTGAAATAGCAGGCGCTAAACCTTCGATTAAATCAACATCTGGTTTCTTTTGCATATCCAAGAACTGTCGCGCATAACTAGACAGCGATTCGACATATCTGCGCTGGCCCTCTGCATATATGGTATTAAACGCCAACGACGACTTTCCCGAACCAGATACGCCAGTAAATACCACCAATTTATTTTTTGGCAGATCTAAATCAATATTTTTAAGATTATTTTCGCGCGCACCGCGAATTTTTATTACGCCTGACATAGTATAATTAAATATAACGGAAATATATAAAATTTCAATAGACAGGGGCGATTTTTTATCGCCCCTTGGAATACGTTCTTATTTTTTAGATAGCAAACTATCTGGCGATAATGAAATACCCGCTTTTCGTACATGCGACTCGCCAACCTTGGGCGCCAATGTACCATTTACCCAAACATCAATTCCACCCGCATTTCCGAATATAGCCTTGTATTTACCACCTTGTGGGACATAATACACATCACCAGGAACCAATACACGACTAAAAATCGTATTTCCACGTCCATCTTCAATTTTGACCCACGATTCCTGGGACGCCTGCAATATAACATCTGCATTTTCGCGATTTTCTGTACCAAATCTTTCGCGAACTTTAACATTATATTCTGGTTCTGTAATTGCTTGCGCAACAGGTGCCACAACATCTGTCTGTACGGGTGCCGCGTCCTGATTCCCTGAATTTAGCATCACCAACACAACAATTACTGTTATCAACACAGCCAGCCCCGCCAAGAACCATTTCCAATTCTGATAAATGAATTGATAAACCTTGCCCAACAGAACTTTAAATCCACTTTCTTCTTTGATACTTGGCATTGCACACGCACTAACGTCTTCATCTGAATCCGCTGCGGCACAATCTGATAACATACCCATTTCTTGCTTAATTTTATTAACGATTTCATCAGGATTCAAACCTAATTCCATCGCATAATTTCGCGCAAATCCCAAAATATACACAGGTTCTGGTATCATCGCATAATTGCCATCTTCCAGTGCCTGCAAAAACTCTTCACGAATACATAATTGCTTTGAAATTGTTGGAATTTCGCGTTTGCGACGACCAGTTGTACGCGCATTTCGCAACATTTCCCCTGCGGTCATTTCTGCCTTGATTTCAACAACTTCGTTATTTTCAATATTTTCTGTCATATTTTTATAGTCCCCTATTCTTTCCTAGATAATAGACCAAAAATCTTTAATTGCAACCTCTAAGACCTTAGAATCAGTAATTTGATTAACTTTTATACGAAATTCTGATGAATTTGGCATCCCTGCGCTATACCACGCCGCATGTTTTCTAAACATAGGCACAGCCGTACTTTCCCCGTAATATTCAATAGCATATTGCAAATGCTGCAAAACAACATCACCAACATTTTTTGGACCTGCGAACCCATTTATTTCTGCCAACACCCAAGGACGCCCCAACATGCCCCGCCCAATCATTGCGCCACAATATCCCATCCCCAGCGCGCGCGACACATCATCTGCGGTTTTAATATCGCCATTTGCAATTATTGGAATTGGCGCATCTGCAACATTTGGCAATACCGCCGGCCCAACATATAACTGGGCACGCGTACGCCCATGCAAGGTCGCAAATTTAACCCCAGAATCCGCCGCAATATCAATCAAATCACGCCAATCTTGATTTTCAAAATCCCACCCCAGACGCGTTTTAATAGACACAGGTATCTTAACCGCCCCCACAACAGCCGCCATAATGCGCCCAGCCAATTTATGGTCACGCATCAAAAATGCCCCTGCACCGGCGCGTGTTGCAACCTTTGGCACCGGGCAGCCCATATTTATATCAATCCACTTTGCGCCCTGATTTTCCAAGATTTTAGCAGCTTCGGCCATCAGATGAACATCTGCACCAAAAATTTGTGCGCCAACATTTCCCTCGTCTGAATAATTATCGAAATTCCGCAGACAATTTTTATGCGCCCCAACAATTGAATGACACGATATCATTTCAGTCACCATGGGCGAATTTTTTGAAAACTCGCGCACGATACGTCTAAACGGCCGGTCTGTAATCCCAGCAAGCGGTGCAGCAAAAATTTGATTATCACTAAACATTTGTGATATAATGCCATCAATGAAAGAAAAAATCAAAAATTTATTTGGATTTCTTGGTCGCGCATGGGCCAGTGGGGCACGTGGCAAAATGGGCATCGCCTTTACAGTATTTGCTATATTCATGCTGGGACGACTATTTGTCGGCGAAGTAACGGTTCAAAAATCATTTATGAACATCTGGCATCTCAGCGCAGAACGCGAACAATTATCTGATGAAAAAGAAAAATTACGCACCTTAAATCGTCATATTGAACTGTTACAAAACTACAGCCCTGATTATGTCGAAGAATTGGGGTTAAAATACCTAAACATCGGCGATCCGCGTGTTAAAATTTTAAAGATTTAATCCCCCATTCGGGGGACTTTTTAGTTTAAGAGCAAAATTGTTCCATTTAAATACAGCGCAAATACCAACCACGCAATATACGGCCACACCAAATACATTGCGGTTTTATTAAACGACCGAAACACACGTGCCATCCAAATAGATATTGCAATCAACGCCACCAATACCAAGAACGCCGCACCAATAAATTGCAATCCAAAGAACAAATAAGTCCATAATGCATTCAGCGCCATTTGAATTGTAAATAACGCATACGCTGGCGATTTGCTTTGTCTTGATTTGCTAGATTTCATAATCAAATACAGTGAAACACCCAAAACAAAATATAATATTGACCAGGCCACCATAAACACCCATCCATCTGGCGTCAAAATTGATTTATTCAATGCATTATACCACAAATCATTACTGCCATGTGGTGTAAAGAAAATCCCAAAAATCCCTGGCAAGAACGATATTATAATCGCCAAAACAAACATAAAAAAGCTTTTCATATTTCTCTCCTTTTTTATGCTGATTATAACACCCATCCGACATTTATTGCATAGGAACGATTGACTAAAATTAAACCGCCACATTCGTGACGGTTAAAAGTCTCGCTCGGCTAATACCTGCGCGGCATTCCTAACGCATCGCAACAAACAATGTTGCTCTGCTACTCATTGTGGCACGCCCTACAGGATTGTAAATTCCCATACACACTTCGTGTTATGGGCCCCTTTCGCCTACGGCTCGAACCTACAGGTTCTCATCCAAGTTTGTGCAACAAAAATTAAACCGCCACATTCGTGACGGTTAAATTTCTG
>JAFQOQ010000022.1 GCA_017403085.1 Alphaproteobacteria bacterium | reverse complement strand
TATAAATATTTTTGCTGCCACTTGGTCGCCCCTTTGGGTTACCAGATTGACCTGGTTTGAACTGTCCCGATTTAGGCGGTTTCATATAGCCCAATTCATAATCTGCCATTACGACACCTCTCGCTTTGCGGTTAATAATTCTGAATACGTTTTGCCAGTTGCCTGATGTACAGCATCAATATGAAACATTTCTAAAAACCTGCGGATAGCAGTATCCACATACAGTGGTTCCAGTTCAATACCGTAACAAATGCGTTTGGATTGATGGGCAGCAATCAATGTACTGCCCGATCCAAGAAATGTATCCAACACAACATCGCCACGCCGTGTGACGTCTAATATTGCATCTTTAAGCATTTCAACTGGCTTTACAGTCGGATGCATTTGAATGTCTGACCTGTGCCTGCCGAACGCATTTACACCCGCATACTGCCAAACATTTGTGCGATAACGTCCATTTTTACCAAGCTGAACATTATTGGTGTGTGATTCCTTGCCGTTTTTGAAAATAAAGCAGAGTTCGTGTTGACTACGATACAGACTGCCCATACCGCCCGAAGTCTTGCACCAAACACACATATTTATTAGACTTGAAAACACGTTGCTTCCTGCGGACAATATTTCGCCCATGTGGCGCCAATCCATGAAATTGTACTGTAATGCCCCATGGCGAGAATATTTCGCACACAATTCAAAGTTCTTGTACAAAAACTGCATGAATTCATCTGTACTCATCTCGCCAGATGCCATTTTAAACTCTTTATGCCGGATATTGCCCGAACCGCATACATGCCCTGATATTTTTACATTGTATGGCGGATCTTGCAGAACCATATCTGCCTGACGCGTGCCAAGCAGCGTTTCAAAGGTCGCAGCGTCCAGACTGTTCCCGCAAATAATTCTATGGTCGCCAATACACCACACATCACCGGGGCGTGTTACAATTTCGTTTTCTGGGATGTACGGCACATTATTTGCCTTGGAGTCCGCTGTCGTCCTATTATCCATAGTCAGGATATCCAGTTCAACATCTGAAAATCCCGTAATAGATACGTCCATATCGCCACAGATTTGTTCCAGTTCGGATATTTCCAACCGCAACAAATCCGCATTCCAACCACCGTTTTCGGCGATTTTGTTATCAGCCAGGCGATAGGCTCGCTTTTGTGCATCTGATAAATGCGCCAGCCGGATAACTGGCACGGTATCCAGCCCCAATACTTGGGCGGCAGCCATACGACCGTGCCCGGCAATGATTTCCAGATTTTCGTCCACTAGTATCGGATTATTGAACCCAAACTGCTGAATAGATGCTGCTATCTGCTGGATTTGGCTTTCTGGATGATTTTTTGCGTTTTTCACATAGGCGCGTATTTGATTTAGCGCCACGTTTTCTATTGTTAAACTTTTCATAAAAAACTCCTTGGTTGTTGTTTAGATTGCAATACGGAGATTTTTTACTCGAATTGCTATATAATATACAGTGATTGCCAACTAGATTTTTTACAAACACACAATATTTTTATAAAAACTTGATTTTATTCCTTAATTTATTGTTGAAAATCTTACAAAAATATTGACAAACAGAAAATACGGTTTATTATATTTGTACAAAACTAGGGTTATAATGAAAGAAACACAACCTAAAAGCCTTTTTCTGTGGCCAAGAGAAATGTTTGCGCCACCAAGTTTATTTAAGCACTATGTATATTTGGGTGAGATGGCTGGGGTCGCAAAAAAATACTCTGATGTTGATATCATCGACCTGAGTTTACAGAATATATCCCGACAAGAATTTATATCTAGGGTATCTGATAGAGATTTTGTGTTTATACCAGTTGAAGTGTACACAGCTAGGTCAATCGTGAATTTAGTAGAATACATAAGGAATCAAACGAAAGCAAAGATTATTGGGTATAGCACGGCCTGTGCTTTAAACCCTGGTTTGTTTGCCAACTATTTTGATTATGTTGTTGCATCTGGTTTTAGGGGAAATGCAATAAAAGCTATATTACAAGGTGATTTTTCAGATTTTTCAATTGATGGAAATATTGTAAATACAAAACGGAAGCCATCTAATATCGAATGGGGTGTCGCCCCATTAGATCAAATGCCCACAGAAGAGTATTTAAAGATTTCGCATAATGAAATTGAATTGAGTGTGCAAATGGGCTGTAAGGCAAATTGTGCATTTTGTATGGAAAAGATATTTCATCCAGCAAGTTTTGTGGAGTACCGACCAATACCAGAAATTGTCAATTTTTTTGAAACAAATATTTATGACAGATATTTTTTGGATGCCACTACTTTTACAATAGATAAAAAATGGGTACTAAGTTTATGTGACGCAATCAAGAAAGCTAATATATCCAGCATTCCTAAGTGGCGCACAGTTACTCGTGTAGATTGTTTAGATGAAGAACTGTGTAATGCAATGTCTTCGGCCGGCTGCTATCAAATTGGGTTGGGCATAGAATCTTTGGCTCCGAACGTACAAAAAAATGTTCACAAAGTTATACATGAACAAAAAATTATCCAAGTGTTCGATATGTTAAAACGCAATAACATTCAACCGCGAGGATTTTTTATTTTGGGGTTGCCGGGGCAGACCAAAGAAGATGTCGACTATTGTTTGTCTTTCATAAAAGATAACAACATCCCATGTCGTTGGAAAGAATACTTGCCTCTTCATAACGTAAAAACGTTTAATGATATCGCACAACTTAAGCCGTTTGAAAAAGATTCTTTCTTCTTTCACCCGGTAGCAAACATGTCCAAAGAAGAATATTTGAAAGTATTATTAAAAGACACCAGGTATACAAGGAGCAAATAAAATGATTGGTCGGGTGTTAGAAACAAAAAAATGAAATCATTTATTTTTATAAAAGTTGGCAATGCCAATGAGACTGTGTGTGGACAAATAGATAAAACTTTGACCCCAAGACCACATACAAATGATGTCGTTGAATTTGATATAAGGAACGATCCAAACGAGATATTGCCCCATTTTATAAATATGAATTTATTAGAAAGATGCAATGCCCCTGAGGCAGTTAATCCCGACATGACGCAAATAGCATTATACAAAAGTAAATTCGAACAAATTGCGGATGAACATTTCTCTAATATTGGGGCGGTAAAAGTTCATACGCCAACATTGGGAAGGTATAAAGGCACTTCAAACATAGATCCTTATGAAACCCAAAATAAAAAAGGAAAAACATTATATTTAAAATTTACGCATGATCTGTTATTACGTTCCATGTTGGCTGATTTAATGACGCCTGTTTACGAGATAGGAAATGTTTTCAGAAACATGGGTATATCTTACAAATATGCTACAGAATATACAATGTTAGAGTCGCATATACCATGCCAAGATCTGCAGTACGGCATACATTTTGCACAAACAATCTTGCAAGACTTTGCACATTCTCTTGGTAAGAATGATTTTGACAATATACCAATTAAGACATTACAACAGTCTTTTGCTGAATTTGGCAAAGATTTTTCCGTTATGTCTGATCAAGAACGAGTTGAGTTTTATAAGGATAAAATCAAGCCATCTGGAACCTTTATTTCTGTGTATCAACCAGCAATTGCAGCCCCACTAGCTAAAATAGATCCAAAAACGAATCTAGGACTTGATGCAGAAATAGTGTATAATGGCAAAGGAATTGCACATATATACGTTTGCGAAAACAATTATGAGAAGTTAGTAACGATCTTCAAAACTCAAGATAAAACCCAACAAAAATGGGATAAGGATTTTTTATTAAAAGCCAAAGCTGGACTTCCTTCAACTGTTGGTGTTGCGATTGGCCTGGATAGAACCATAGCGGGTTTATTCGGCGTCACTGTAAACGACTTAGTTATCAGAGGCAAATTATCAAATGAACGATGAGATAAAAACCATAGAATTTCTAAAAACGGGTTTGTCTTTACAAACCCATATTGGTTGCCCAATAAAATGTTCTTATTGTGTGGTCACTGGTTTTTATGATGATATGGCAAAAAGCCAACAACTAGTAGATACGGACACCCTAATAAACGACCTAATAACACATGAGTTTTTTAATGACGATGTTATCTTGATGGTAAATAACAAAACCGAAGGATTTCAACCAAAGGTTGAAAAATATACGTTTGACATTCTGGACAAACTGAAGAATTACGGAATAAAAAATCCAAAAATATTGATAACGAAACTTCCAATACCACTCAGATATACAGACTCTTTGACTGACAACAATGTTTTTGTTTTTACAACATATTCCGGAATGCCATCCACGATAGAACCAACATCAACCCCGACAAACCTATCTAATATTGTAAACAATATTAAGGTGTTAAAGCAGCATTCTGACGCAAGACATGTACATTATTGGCGTCCTATTGTTAGAAATATAAATAGTGATTCTGATATCATTAATAATATATTAGACAATGTGAATGGTGTATTTGAGTGCTCTGTTATATCTGGCATACGTTTAACACCTGTTATAAAACAACATTTAGAAAGTCGTGGGGCAGATTTTTATGATTGGAATGGTGATATTAATCATAAATTTTTACCTGAGGATATTTATAATCAAATTACACAATCAAAGAATGCATTATGTCCTGAATATAAATTATTTACAAAGACCAGTTGTTCTATCAGTCATTTGTTGAATAATTTTGACGCAAATTTAAATTTTGTAAAACGAAATTATTCTTGCTCTGTTCAATGTCCAAACGGATCGATATGCAAATCATATCAACCACGATATACGGACAATGAACGAGAAATACTAAAAAAATTCAATTTATTGGATTGTGCAAATTTTATAGACGGTGTTTTATATATAAACAAACCAATTTCCCAAGAGCTAAAAGCATTTCTTACACAAACAATAAAATTAAGAATAATTGTTCCAGAAACACTAAAATCTCATACCGAAGGTATTTTCAATGCACGAAATGGGCGTTCTTTGTGATTTTCATGGCACTTTAGTAGATGCCAACAAAGCATGGATAAAAGCTTTTGAAACATATGATATCCCTGATATAAATCAGGTAATTACGGATGTATATCATAAAGTAAATCGAAAGATAATATGTCGCAGGTATGGTATAGATTATGAAGAAATAAAAAATAAATACACATCTTTTCTAGAAATTCGTTATGAAATTGTAAATCTTGTTAAATTATTAAGCAATAATACAGGAATTATAATCGTTTCAAATTCTAGCAGGGAACGCTTACTCAAGGACATAAATTTTGTTAAAGCAAATTTAAACCTGGAGATACGGGAAATATTGTCTAAAGACAATGGCAACAAAAACGATCCTGATTATATAAACCAAGTACTAGATAGATACAATTATAAGTCTGCATATTTAATAGGGAACGATATCAGGGAAGATTTTAATCCATCACCACGTATAACAAATATATTCGTTCCCTATAAAAATACAATACTTATGAACAAGACTTTATAACGATATTTTTATCGTATTCTTTTCTGTGTCGATACTTGCTCTGCCACCAATAGGAAACACAAAATATGGCATCGTGTGTCCAAAATCTAATCCTGTTATAACTGGTATTTGGCCTAATTTAACATGGTCGTTGAAAAATTTTCGTAATCTATCACTAGTAAAATCAGAATTATTTCTAAACCTACCTATAACAACGCCCTTAATTTTATCAAAATTTGATTGTTGCGACAACGAAGCAAAATTCCGTTTGAATAAATCGATACTCATGCCGTCATCTTCTAGAAACAGTATTTTATCTGTTAAATCTGGCATATACTGTGTCCCGAACAATAAGGGCAATGTCCCAATATTGCCGCCAACAATAACACCTTCCGCGTGTCCAGACCGTAGAACTTCACGACCGGGATTGTTCATAAAATGTCTATCCTCCTGATTCTTATGCCATTTATCATCACTCCAATCCTCAGAATCTACGACATCAAACTCAAATTGCTTATATTTTACGATATTAATGAACACTTTTTCTATGTAATCAAATCCCTGTTTCATAGCGAAATGACTGAAGCAAGGACCATACAAGTTTATTAAATTCGATTTTTTAAACAAAGCATCCTGTAGTGCTGTGATATCGGAAAAACCACAAAAGATTTTCTGATTGTTTTTTATCAGTTCATAATCAATATAAGGCAGCAACTCATTAGAGTTTGCACCGCCAAACGCTGCCATAACTAAATCGACATTTGGGTCAGTAAAAGCATCATGTAAATCTGCGACTCTACTTTGTACACTTGATGAACCAAACTCATCTCGTTCAAAAGCATGCTGTCCAAACGAAACATTAAACCCCAATGCGTTCAGTCTTTTTTCCGCCAATTCTCTATTAGATTCTGCCAGGTTTGCCAGACTTGCAGCTGGAGCTATCACGCGTATATTTATTATTTTTTTATCGAAAATCATGGTATTGTCCTTTGGGTTTGCATAGTGCAAATATATCAAAAGAACATATATTTATCAACTTATTTCAACTTGACTTAGGCGCCTTTGTAAGCAGTAATTGCACAACCCTAGAAGGAGGCATTTATGGCAAAAATAGAACTTCCAACAACACTGGATGCTCTGCGTGCAATGCCGTTTGCAGATCGGGCGACTCTTTGGGCTAAATACAGCCCACACCCATTCAAACGACAAATGCGGGCATTGTGGTACTATATTCAATGCGAACGCTTCAAACTGCGGATTGAACCAAAGTTCCTGACCAAGATAAAGAAATACAAAGACAATCCCACAGAATGTGTCACCCATGCGTATCATAATCGGTACTATATCCGTCCCGGCACGGTTATAACACGAACATTCCGCGGAATCATGCATGAAGTCATTGTAAATGACGACAATACGTTCACGTATAATGGCGAAAGATATCGTACCTTGTCCGCAATAGCCAAAGATATATCAGGCATCAAGATTTCGGGGCCTGATTTCTTTGGCTTGTCAAAAAATTACAAACCAATCTTAATCAATAAAAACAATATGCATAGTAGAGCTGAAAAAAAATATACTTCTGCCCAATTAGCAAAATGATCCGCTTTTCTATCTGCCATGGCTATAGCAATACTCATTTCAATCCTATCTTGGACATCGGAAGACTTTTCATTATAGGTTGCAACGGTATCTGCAATATTATTGTCCTGCTGTCTTGCCAACTTATTATTTTTGGCAGCAAACATAAAACCAGCAATAATACCTACAATCAAGAACAAATTAGAAATCATGTATATCTCCTTTATTTATATAACCTATTCTATAAGAACACAAAACTAGTATCAATTATAAAACCATAGGACTTAAAATGACAATTAAATGCGCTATTTATACACGCAAATCAACCGAACATGGTCTGGAACAGGAGTTTAATTCCTTGCAGAACCAGGAAGAATCTTGCAAAGCATATATAGCATCACAATCGTTTAATGGTTGGCAATACTATAAAACATACAGTGATGCAGCGATTTCTGGCGGGACTATGGAACGGCCTGCCCTGAAACAAATGTTGGACGATATGGCACGTGGTTTGGTAAATACCGTGGTGGTTTACAAGGTTGACCGACTGTCGCGTTCCATATTGGACTTTCATAAGATGATGCAGTATTTCAACAAGTATAACGCGAACTTTGTGTCCATAACCCAATCGTTTGATACCAGTACATCCATGGGTAAATTGACATTGAACATGTTGCTTTCATTTGCCCAATTTGAACGTGAAGTTTCCAGCGAACGAGTACGGGATAAAATACGCGCCAGTAAAGCCAAAGGTATATGGATGGGTGGCAATCCGCCGTTGGGATATGATGTGATAAATAAAAAATTAATTCCGAATGAGGCTGAGGCCACAACAGTTCGGACACTCTTTGAAAAGTATCTAGAACTGCAATCTG